>NZ_JBNGGC010000068.1:0-12462 GCF_049974565.1 Streptomyces sp. WG5
TCCGGCCGCTCCGGCCCCGCAGGCGCCCTCGGCTCCGGCCCCGCAGCAGGCCGCTCCGGCGCCCGCGCCGGCCCCGGCCGCCGCTCCGGCCACCCCGGCCGCTCCGGCCACCCCGGCCGCCGCCCAGCCGGTGGACGACGGCGCCTACGTCACCCCGCTGGTGCGCAAGCTCGCCGCCGAGAACGGCGTCGACCTGTCCACCGTCAAGGGCACCGGCGTCGGCGGCCGTATCCGCAAGCAGGACGTCACCGCCGCCGCCGAGGCCGCCAAGGCCGCCGCGCCGGCTCCGGCCGCCGCTGCCGCCGCCGTGACTGCCGGGGGCCCTGCCGCGAAGAAGGCCCCCGTCCTGGAGGTCTCCCCGCTGCGCGGCCAGACCGTCAAGATGCCGCGCATCCGCAAGGTCATCGGCGACAACATGGTCAAGGCGCTGCACGAGCAGGCGCAGCTGTCGTCGGTCGTCGAGGTCGACGTCACCCGTCTGATGAAGCTGCGCGCCCGCGCCAAGGACGCGTTCGCGGCGCGCGAGGGCGTCAAGCTCTCGCCGATGCCGTTCTTCGTCAAGGCCGCGGCCCAGGCGCTGAAGGCGCACGCGCCGATCAACGCCAAGATCAACGAGGCCGAGGGGACCATCACCTACTTCGACACCGAGAACATCGGTATCGCGGTGGACTCCGAGAAGGGCCTGATGACCCCGGTCATCAAGAACGCCGGTGACCTCAACCTGGCCGGCATCGCCAAGGCGACCGCCGACCTGGCGGGCAAGGTCCGGGCCAGCAAGATCAGCCCGGACGAGCTGGCCGGCGCCACCTTCACCATCAGCAACACCGGTTCGCGCGGCGCGCTGTTCGACACGATCATCGTGCCGCCGGGCCAGGTCGCCATCCTCGGCATCGGTGCCACGGTCAAGCGTCCGGCCGTCATCGAGACGGAGGAGGGCACGGTCATCGGCGTCCGCGACATGACGTACCTGACCCTGTCCTACGACCACCGCCTGGTGGACGGCGCCGACGCCGCCCGTTACCTGACGGCGGTCAAGGCGATCCTGGAGGCGGGCGAGTTCGAGGTCGAGCTCGGCCTCTGATCCCCCTGCCAGTGGGCCTGTACGGTGCCCCCGCCCGGAGTTCTCCGGGCGGGGGCACCGTCGTGTCCGGCCGGTATGCGCCGTGTAAGTCTCGTCTCACCTGCGTAAAAGCGCCCCCGTGCGCCCTTCCCGCCCGCCGCGACGGCCGTATTGTTGCTCAACGTCGAACGCCCCGGGGGGCCCGCCCGCCGCCCGACCACCGCCCCCTCAACGAGGCCCTTCGGGCCGCTGTATAAAATCCATGCCCCTCCCGAAGGAGCTCCCATGACCGCGCCCGTCGTCCACTCGCTGCGCGAACAGATCCGCGAGCACATCCTGGAAGGGATCATCAGCGGACGCTGGCAGCCGGGCGAGCGGATCGTGGAGCGGCGGATCGCCACCGAGCTGGAGGTCAGCCAGACCCCGGTGCGGGAGGCGCTGCGCGAGCTGGAGTCGCTGCGGCTGATCGAGTCGGCCCCGAACAAGGGCGTACGGGTGCGGAACCTGACCGCCGCCGACCTGGAGGAGAGCTACCCGGTCCGGGCCGGGCTGGAGGCGATCGCCGCGGAACTGGCGGCGGACCGCCTCGCCGAGGACTGCTCGGCCCTCGAACCGCACGTCGCCGCGCTGTACGAGGCCGACCGGGTGTCCGACGGGACGGCCCAGGTGCGGCACACGGTGGGCTTCCACCGGGAACTGGTGCGGGCGGCCGGCAACTCGGTGCTGCTGCACACGTGGGAGGGCCTGGGCATCGAGGTGTTCACGGCGCTGTCGATACGGTGGCTGGGCACGGTGCAGCAGTCGTACGCGGAGGAGCACGAGGAGCTGGTCGCGGCGTTCCGGCGCCGGGACCCGCGGATCCCGGAGATCGTCAAGGCCCACGTCCTGGGCTGTGCCCCGCGCGCGTAGTCCGTCGTCCCCGCGGCCGCTCCCCGCCCCGGGAGAACGGCGCAGCCGTTCGGCGGCGCGGGGAACTGCGCGGCCGGCCACGGCGGACCGCACCCGCCACGTCCCCGGACCACCCGAGCTCTACCGCGCTCACCTGCACAAACCGCCAACTTCAAGGTCACCCCGTGCCACTGTCGGAGGCACCCCGTGCCGACTTTCTCGGTATCGAGAGGTTTTGGCCCTCAACCCTTTGATCGATCATCGATCACAGAGTTACAGTCACCGTCGGGCTTCCACCGAAGCCCACCGCCCTGTCCTGCCAAAGACCTAGGGCACCCCCGAACCCTTGCCGATGAGGGAACCCCCTTCGACTGAGGAAGGCGGCGACATGACCGACCCCAAAGCCATCCAGCCGAGCGAGCTCGACCAGCTCCCGGACCGCGACCCCGAGGAGACCGCCGAGTGGCGGGCCTCCCTGGACGCCGTCACCAAGGCGGCCGGGCCGCACCGTGCCGCGTACCTGATGCGCCGCACCCTGGAGCGCGCCGAGGGCGCCGGCATCGCGCTGCCGAAGCTCCTCGAGACGGACTACGTCAACTCCATCCCGACCGCCGACGAGCCCGTCGTGGACGGCGACGAGGCGATGGAGCAGCGGATCACCGCCTGGAACCGCTGGAACGCGGCGGCGATGGTCACCCGCGGCAGCAAGTACGGCGTCGGCGGCCACATCGCCACCTTCGCCTCCGCCGCCTGGCTGTACGAGACCGGCTTCAACCACTTCTTCAAGGGCAAGGAGGCTGACGGCTCCGGCGACCAGCTCTACGTCCAGGGCCACGCCTCCCCCGGCATCTACGCCCGCGCCTTCCTCGACGGCCGCCTGAACGAGGAGCAGCTCGACAACTTCCGCCGCGAGGCCGGCGGCAACGGCCTGCCGTCGTACCCGCACCCGCGCCGTCTGCCCTGGCTGTGGGAGTTCCCCACGGTGTCGATGGGCCTCGGCCCGATCTCCGCGATCTACCAGGCGCGGTTCAACCGCTACCTGACCAGCCGCGGCATCAAGGACCTGAGCAACTCCCACGTGTGGGCGTTCCTCGGCGACGGCGAGATGGACGAGCCGGAGTCCACCACCGCGCTCACCCTCGCCTCCCGCGAGGGCCTGGACAACCTGACCTTCGTCATCAACTGCAACCTGCAGCGCCTCGACGGTCCGGTCCGCGCCAACTTCAAGATCGTGCAGGAGCTGGAGGCCCAGTTCCGCGGCGCCGGCTGGAACGTGGTCAAGTCGCTGTGGGGCACGGCCTGGGACGAGCTGTTCCAGCTCGACACCACGGGCGCGCTCGTCCGCCGCCTGCGCGAGGTACCGGACGCGCAGGTGCAGACGTACCAGACGCGCGACGCCGCCTACATCCGCGAGGACTTCTTCGGCAAGGACCCGCAGCTCGCCGAGATGGCGAAGCTGCTGTCCGACGACAAGATCCTCGAGTGCTTCCACTACTCGCGCGGCGGCCACGAGTCCCGCAAGGTCTACGCCGCGTACAAGGCCGCGCTCGCCCACAAGGGCGCGCCGACCGTGATCCTGGCCCAGACGGTCAAGGGCCACACCCTCGGCCGCGGCTTCGCGTCCAAGAACGCCAACCACCAGATGAAGAAGCTCTCGGTGGACGAGTTCAAGGACATGCGCGACCTGCTCGGCCTGCCGATCGCGGACAGCGCCTTCGTCGACGGCGTGGTCCCCTACGGCCACCCGGGCGCCGACTCCCCCGAGGTCCGCTACCTCCAGGAGCGCCGCGCCGCCCTCGGCGGTCCGGCCCCGGCCCGCCGCGTGCACCCGCTCGCGCCGCTGCCCGCGCCCGCCGAGAAGGCGTTCGCGTCCTTCGACAAGGGCTCCGGCTCGCAGAGCGTGGCCACCACCATGGCCTTCGTCCGCCTGATCAAGGACCTGGTCCGCGACAAGGAGACCGGCAAGCGCTGGGTGCCGATCGTCCCCGACGAGGCGCGCACCTTCGGCATGGAGTCGCTGTTCCCGTCGCTGGGCATCTACTCGCCCAAGGGCCAGACGTACGAGCCGGTCGACCGCGACCAGCTGATGTACTACAAGGAGGCCAAGAACGGCCAGATCCTCAACGAGGGGATCACCGAGGCCGGTTCGATGGCCGACTTCATCGCCGCTTCCACGTCGTACGCGACGCACGGCGAGGCGATGATCCCGTTCTACATCTTCTACTCGATGTTCGGCTGGCAGCGCACGGCCGACCAGATGTGGCAGCTCGGCGACCAGCTCGGCCGCGGCTTCCTGGTCGGTGCCACGGCGGGCCGCACCACGCTGACCGGTGAGGGCCTCCAGCACGCGGACGGCCACTCCCCCGCCATCGCGGCGACCAACCCGGCCGCCCTGACGTACGACCCCGCCTTCGCCTACGAGGTCGCGGCGATCGTCAAGGACGGTCTGCGCCGGATGTACGGCGAGGCGGCCCCGGGCGAGGACCCGAACGTCTTCTACTACCTGACGGTCTACAACGAGCCGATGCCGCAGCCGGCCAAGCCGGCCGTCCCCGGCGTCGACGAGGGCATCGTCAAGGGCCTGTACCGCTTCAACACGGCGGAGTCGGCCGGCCTGGCCCCGGCCGCGAACGCCCCCCGCATCCAGCTGCTGGGCTCCGGCACGGCGATCCACTGGGCACTGAAGGCGCAGCGGCTGCTCGCCGAGGAGTGGGGCGTGTCCGCCGACGTGTGGTCGGCGACCTCCTGGACGGAGCTGCGCCGGGACGCGCTGGACGCCGACGCGGCACTGCTGCGCGGCGAGGAGCGGACGCCGTACGTCCGCCGGGCGCTCCAGGGCGCCGAGGGCCCGGTGCTCGCGGTCTCCGACTACATGCGCCAGGTCCCGGACCAGATCGCGCAGTGGGTCGAGCAGGACTGGTCCTCGCTGGGCGCCGACGGCTTCGGCCTGTCGGACACCCGTGAGGCCGCGCGCCGCCACTTCGGTGTCGACGCCGAGTCCATCGTCGTCGCCGCCCTGGCCCAGCTCGCGAAGCGCGGCGAGGTCAAGGCGACGTCCGTGAAGGAGGCGCGCGAGCGCTACGGCCTGTAAAGCTCAGGCATGTCTGACAGGAGGCCCCCGCCGCGGCGGGGGCCTCCTGCATGATGTGGGGCATGCGCGCTGCCCGCCTCATCAAGATGGTGCTGCTCCTCCAGTCCCGCCCGGCCATGACCGCCGCCGAGCTGGCCCGGGAACTGGAGGTGTCGGAGCGGACCGTGACGCGCGACGCGCAGGCGCTGTCGGAGGCGGGCGTACCGGTGTACGCGGAGCGGGGGCGGGCCGGTGGCTACCGGCTGATCGGCGGTTACCGCACGCGGCTGACCGGACTGGCACGGGGCGAGGCCGAGGCGCTGTTCCTGTCCGGGGTGCCGGGGGCGCTGCGCGAGATGGGCCTGGAGGACGCGGCGTCGGCGGCCCGCCTGAAGGTGTCGGCGGCCCTGCTGCCGTCCCTGCGGGACGCCTCCCGCACGGCGGCGCAGCGGTTCCACCTGGACGCGCCGAACTGGTTCCGGGACCCCGGGACGCCCGAGCTGCTGCCGGCGGTGGCGGACGCGGTGTGGGACGACCGGCGGATCACCGCGCGCTACCGGCGCGGCGAGGACGAGGTCGTGCGGGAGCTGGAGCCGTACGGGCTCGTGCTGAAGGCGGGGGTCTGGTACCTGTGCGCGAAGGCTGCGCGGGCGGCGGAGGAGGGCCCCTTCCGCGTGTACCGCATCGACCGGCTCGCGGCGGTGGAGGCGGGCGAGGAGCGCTTCGAGCGGGACGGCGATTTCGACCTGCCGGCGTTCTGGACGGAGCGGGCCGAGCAGTTCGCGCGGTCGATCCTGCGGGTGGAGGTCGTGGTGCGGCTGTCGCCGGAGGGTGCGCGCAGGCTGAAGCACGTCGTCGACGCGCTGTCCGCCCGGGAAGCGCTGCAGTCCGCTGAGGCGCCGGACGCGGACGGCTGGGTGACGGTGACGCTGCCCGTGGAGTCCGAGGAGATCGCGCACACCCAGTTGCGGGGGCTCGGGGCGGAGGTGGAGGTACTGGCGCCCGAGGCGCTGCGGGCGCGGTTCGCGCGGGAAGCGCGGCGGCTGGCCGGAATGTACGGCGACGGAGCGAACGGCGGAGGGGTGCGCGGCGACGGCGGCCCGGCCGGGACATGACGATCCGCCGCACTCCGCGTGCGTGGCACCCGTCCAGGACCGATGCTGGACCCGTGATGGACGAGACGGAGTTCTGGGAGCTGATCGACGCCACCCGGCAGGGCGCCGACGGCGATCCCGAGGACCAGGCCGAACTGCTCGTGGAGCGGCTCCTCGGGCTGGACCCGGACCTGGTGCTCGACTTCGCCCGCCATTTCGAGGCGCGTTACAACCGCGCCTGCACCTGGGACCTGTGGGGCGCCGCGTGGGTGCTGCTCGGCGGGGCGAGCGACGACGCCTTCGACTACTTCCGGTGCTGGCTGATCGGCCAGGGCCGCGAGGTGTACGAGGGCGGGGTGCACGATCCCGACTCGCTCGCCGAGCTGCTGGACGACTTCGACGAGGAGCTGGACGGCGACGGCGAGGAGCTGGGCTACGCGGCCGACGAGGCCTACGAACAGCTCACCGGCACCGTCGCCCCCGACCTGGGCATCGCGCCCGCGCCCGCGGAACCGCTGGGTACTCCGGTCGACCTGGAGAACGACCGGGCCCTCGCCGCCCGCTTCCCGCGCCTGTGGGAGCGGTTCGGGCGGGACTGATCCCGCGCCCCCGTCCCGGCCTCGGGGGTACGGCGGCGGCCGGCGTCGGACGGACGGTACGGCCGGCCGTAGGGGTCGGTCGGGGTGTCCGCGGCCCGCGCGACCGCGGTGCCCGTCCTCGGGGTCAGCCGGACCGGCCCTGGAGCCGGGCCGCCACGTCCCTGATGTGCGGGAGGCGGGCGGCGAGGGCCGCGCCCGGGCAGCTGGTCTGGTAGCCCTCGTCGTGGCCCGCGACGGCGGGCAGGGTGGCGGTGGAACCGGCGGCATACCGGCTGAGTCCGTTGCTGGAGACCAGGCTGGCCTTCCCGCGCGGATCGGTGTCGCTGCGGCCGAGTTTCCAGGCGGCCAGCGCGGCGATCGCGTCGGTCAGCGCGTCGGGCACGGGCACGCCGGCGGTGAAGGTGCCGAGGGCGGCGATCCCGGTGGTGCGGTGGTTGAAGCCCTGGGTGTGGGCGCCGGTGACGGGGCGGTCGATGCCGCCGGCGCGGCCCTCGTAGATGGTGCCGCAGCGGTCGACGACGAAGTTGTAGCCGATGTCGTCCCAGTCCCGGGCACCGGTCTGCCCCGTGTAGACGCCGCGGAGGATGGCCGGCACGTCGGCGCAGTCGTACCCGTTCGGCGTGTCCGTGTGATGGATGAAGACGGCGAGGACCTTGTCGTCGTAGCGCGGGGGCGGCTGTGCCCGGGCCGCGTCGCCGAGCCACTGCGACCGGGGCACGACGGGCGGCCGGGGCGCGGCGTACCGGTCCGCGGCGGCCTGCCCGTCGTGCGTCGTGGCCGCCCGTTCCACACCGCTCGCGCACAGCGCCAGCGCGGCGGCGGCTGCCAGTCCCGGCAGACAGCCGAGCAGCGTCCGTACCGCGCCCGGCATGCGGGCGGCGACGCCCGGTACGGGGACCACACGCCGCTCCCGGTTCCCGTCCGGTCCTCGGAAGACACGCATGGGCCCACTGTCCGGCTGTTCCGGTCCGCCCGCGATGTGTGCCGTGCCACCTGGCGGAACCATCGTCCCGGTCCACGACGTTTTCCGGTTGACCCGAGGCCGTGACCCGAGGCCGGCCGCCCGGCCCGACCGGCACGGACTCCGGGGGACCGGGGCCGCAGGGGGCCCGGTGGAAAGGCGGTGCGCGTGGACGTGCTCGACATCCTGCTGGTGCTGGTGGTGCTGGCCTACGCGGCCTCCGGCTACCGGCGCGGTCTGGTGGCCGGCTGTGTCTCGCTGGCCGGCTTCGTGGGCGGCGCGGCGCTCGGCGTGTGGATCCTGCCGTGGGTGATGGACCTGGTGGCGCCGGGCTCGACGGCGGCGACGGTGACCGCCGTGACCACGGTGCTGGTGCCCGCGGTGGTGGGCCACGAGCTGGCGGGGCGGCCTGCGCTGCGGCTGCGCCGGGAGCTGGACGCCGGGCCGCTCAGGACGGCCGACGGGGTCGGCGGGGCGGCGGCCAACGCGGCGGCGGCGCTGATCGTGGCGTGGGTGGCGGCGAGCGTACTGGCGGCGTCCTCCTCCTCGCTGCTCACCTCGGCGATCCGGGACTCGGCACTGCTGGGCGCGGTGCAGCGGGCGATGCCGGACACCACTCCGGCGTGGTTCTCCGGGGCGACGTCCGCACTGGCCGAGGCGGGGTTCCCGCAGGTCTTCAACCCGTTCGAGAACGAGTCGACCGCGAAGGTCGCCGAGCCCTCCGGGGACAGTGTCACGGCGGAGGCCACCGAGGCGGCGAAGCTCAGCACGGTGAAGGTCGAGGGCGTCACCGGCTCCCAGGGCCGGGAGGGCAGCGGCTTCGTGTACGCGCCGGAGCGCGTGATGACCAACGCCCACGTGGTGGCCGGCATCGACGACCCGACCGTGCGGGTCGGCGGGGTGGGGCCGTCGTACGAGGCGCGGGTGGTGCTGTTCGACCCGGGCAAGGACGTGGCCGTGCTGTACGTCCCGGACCTGACCGCGCCCGTCCTGCGGTTCGACGACGACGCGGAGCGCGGTGATCCCGCGGTGGTCGCGGGCTATCCGCAGCACGGCGACCTGGACCTGCGGGCGGCGACCGTGGCGAACCGGGTCCGGGCGACCGGCCAGAACATCTACAGCGACGCGAACGTCACCCGGGAGATCTACTCGATACGCTCCACGGTCCGCCCCGGCAACTCGGGCGGACCGCTGCTGACCACCGACGGCCGGGTGTACGGCGTGGTCTTCGCCCGCTCCACCTCCGACGCCGGGACCGGTTACGTGCTGACGGCGGACGAGGTGGCCGCCGACGCGCGGCGCGCGGCCGACGCGACCCGGGCGGTGGACACGGGCGAGCCGGTCACGTCGTGAGCGTCAGGGGCCGGTCAGCGACTGGCCCATGAGCACGTCGTCGACGTACTCGCCGTCGAGGTGGAACTCCTCCGGCTGCAGGCCCTCGACGACGAAGCCCTCGGACTCGTAGAGCTTGCGTGCCGCGGTGTTGTGACCGAGGACGCGCAGGGTGATGCGACGGAAGCCCTTGTGGCGGGCGTCGTCCACGGCGGCCCGGACGAGGGCGCGGCCGACGCCGTTGCCGCGGGCCGCGTCGCGGACGGCGAGACCGCGGATCTGGCGTACGTGGATGTTGGCGGCCAGTGGCGTGGGGAAGCCGAGGCGGACGTAGCCGACGACGGCGCCGTCGAGTTCGGCGACCAGGTGGTCGGCGGGGCCGCACGTCTCTTGGAAGAAGGGGTCGTCCGGCTCCGGTCGGGGCGAGACGGCGTGCAGGTAGGACCAGGTCTCGTGGTCGATCCGGCGCAGCGGCTGCTCGTCGTCGGACCTGGCCTGGCGTATGTGCGGAACTGGCATGGCGATCACTGTACGGCGCGGGTGCGGGCACCGGTCCGGGATTTTTCCGGGGCCACCCGGCAGGATGGGCGCATGGACGACGGGCGCATGGACGACGGGCCTGAGGACGACGGGCGCGACGGCGGCGGGCGGCGCGGGCGCGGGAGCGGCGAGCGCGAGGGCGGCCGGCCCGAGGACGACGGGCCCGAGGCCAGGGACCGTTCCCGCGTCGCGGTGGCCGGCGCCTCCGGTGTCATCGGCAGCGCGCTGGTGCGGTCCCTGACCGCCGACGGGCACGAGGTGGTGCGCCTGGTACGCCACGCGCCGCGGGGTGCGGACGAGGTCCGGTGGGACCCGGAGGGCGGACGCGTGGACGCGGCCGGGCTCGCCGGGTGCGACGCCGTCGTCAACCTGGCCGGGGCCGGGGTCGGCGACCGCCGCTGGAGCGACGCGTACAAGAGGCGCATCCGCGGCAGCCGGGTACACGGCACGACGGCGCTCGCGGAGGCCGTCGCCTCACTGGAGAGGCCTCCGCGGGTCTTCGTGAACGGCAGCGCGATCGGCTTCTACGGGCAGACCGGCGACCGGGCCGTCGACGAGAGCGCACCCGCGGGAGAGGGCTTCCTGCCGTCCCTGTGCCTGGAGTGGGAGGCCGCCGCGGCCCCCGCCCGGGAGGCGGGCGTGCGGACGGTGTTCGTGCGCACCGGGCTGGTCGTCTCCCGCCGGGGCGGGGCCTGGGGGCGGCTCTTCCCGCTCTTCCGGGCGGGACTCGGCGGACGGCTGGGCGACGGGTCCCAGTACTGGTCCTTCGTGGCGCTGCACGACGAGGTGGCGGCGATCCGGCACCTGCTGGACCGAGGGGACCTGTCCGGCCCGTTCAACCTGACCGCCCCGCATCCGGTGACGAACCGTGAGGTCACCGCGGCCATGGGGCGCGTGCTGCACCGCCCGACGCCGTTCGCGGTGCCCGCCCCGGTCCTGCGCGCCGCGCTCGGCGAGCTGGCCGGTGACGTCCTGGGCAGCGCCCGGGTCCTCCCGGCGCGCCTGCTGGACTCGGGCTTCCGCTTCGCGTTCCCGGAGATCGACGGGGCGATCCGGGCGGCGCTGTGAGGTGGGGGACGGGGCGGCCGGGCCGGAGGGGACGGCCCGCCCCGCCCCGCCAGCCCCCGGCCTCGCCCGCCGCCACCCTCGCCGCACGCGCCCGTTCCTCGTCACCTTCGGCCAGTTCCTGATCGTATGAAGGTCACATAGCGCCCGTATGACACCCGCATGCGACCGTTGTGCGACCGTGCCCTGCCTCCATGCGACTCCCCCTGACCTTTTCCGGACCTAACCTCGACTCGAACTCGGGTATTCCTCAAGGCGGTTGGGGGCATGACGTCTCCAGCGGCCGCGCAACCTCGAGGAGGGGCACGTGCTTGAGCCCGCGTACCAGGCGGACGTCGTCGTCGTGGGGGCCGGGATCGCCGGACTCTCCGCGGCGCATCGGCTGACCAGCGCAGGAGTGACGACCACGGTCCTGGAGGTGGCCCGTACGGTGGGCGGCCGTATGGCGACCGAGAAGATCGACGGCTTCCGGCTCGACAGGATCGGACAGCTGCTGCCCACGGCACTTCCCGAACCGCACCGCGGCCCCGGGCCGGCCGGCCCCGCGCTGCTGCCCTTCGCCCCCGGCGTCCTGCTGCACAGCGAGGGCCGCCACCACCTCGCGGGCGCCCCGGCGGGTGCCCGGGGCGCGAGGAGCGCAAGGGGCGCACTCCATGCGGTACGCGCCCTTGCGAGCGCCCCCCGGTCAGCACCCGCGCCCCGGCGCCCTGCTCACGCCCCCCACGCGTCCGGCTGGCCCGCGCCCGCGCCCCGTACTCGCGTCGGCGCCCCGCTCGGCACCGCGGTCGACCAAGCGCGGCTCGGCGCCGCGCTGACCCGGCTCGCGAACACTCCGGTCGAGCGGCTGCTGGCCCGCCCGGAGCTGCCCGCCGCCCAGGCACTGGCGGTCCGCGGGCTGCCGGCCCGCACGATCGACGGCTTCCTGCGCCCGCTGCTCGCCGCCCTGCTGTGCGACCCGGACCTCACCACCTCCAGCCGGTGCGCCGACCTCGCGCTGCGCGCGTTCGCCGGCGGACGGCTCGGACTGCCCGAGGGCGGCGCCGAGGTGCTGCCGGAGCTGCTGGCGCGGACGCTGCCGCCGGGCACCGTGCACACCGGTGTCCGGGTCACCTCGGTCGCCACCAACGCCGTGACCACGGCGGAGCACGGCGTCATCCGCTGCCGGGCCGTCCTGGTGGCGACCGACGCCCGCGCCGCGGCCGAGCTGCTGCCGGGCCTCAGGGTGCCGGACTTCCACCCGGTGACGGTGGTGCACCACACGACGGACGAGCCCCCGACGACCGGTGCCGCCCTGCTGCTGGACGCGGACCGAGGGGGCCCGGTCGCCCACACGGCGGTGGTCAGCGAGGTGGACCCGTCCCGTGCGCCGGCCGGTCGCACCCTCGTCTCGTCGACGGTCCTCGGCCCTCCCCCGCCCGACGTCGACACCGCCGTACGCATCCACCTCTCCCGCCTCTACGGCACCCCGACCGCCCGCTGGGAGACCCTCGCCGTGCACCACACGCCCGAGGCGGTGCCCACGATGCGCCCACCGCACGACCCGCGCAGGCCGGTCCGGCTGCTGGCCGGCCTGTACGTGTGCGGCGACCACCGCGACACCAGCACCGTCCACGGCGCGCTGCACTCCGGCCACCGGGCCTCGGCGGCGATCCTGACGGACCTGGGCTCGGGACGGCCGATGCACGCGGCGGAAACGGTGGCCTCGGCACAGGCGGCCTGAGGCCGGACCGACGGTTCGCGCCGCGGACCCGGGCGGCCGGCACGCCCCTGCGCGGCGCTGCCGCCGATCCCGCCGGCCCGCGGGTGGGGGCCGGCCGCCGGACCGCCCGCACGGGTGAGCCGGCAGGCCGCCC
>NZ_JBNGGC010000069.1:0-12278 GCF_049974565.1 Streptomyces sp. WG5
CGGCGGATCGCGAGCTGGGGTTCGCCGGTGGCGAGGGCCGCGGGGAGCGCCCGGACGGAGGCAGGGTCGCCGTCGAGATCGACGAGGACGAACCGGACGGGGTGCTCCGACTGCGCGGTGCGGACCAGGCCCCACACGGGTGCGTGGGCCAGGTCGGCCACGTCCCAGTCGCTCTGGGTGGCGACGGCGCCCCGGGTGACGAGCACCAGGCGGGAGGCGGCGAGCCGGTCGTCGGCGAGCCAGTCCTTGACCAGGGCGAGTGCCTGGTGCACGGCGGTGTGCACGCTGCCGGCGAGGGCGGCGGCACCAGGGGACGCGTCGCGGGCGAGGTGGGCGAGGACGTACGCGGGCGCGGGGGCGCCGGCCGTCTCGAGGGCGGCGGTGAGGGCGTCGAGGCCGCTGTGCGCGGTGGTGTCGACGCCGGGGACGTCCAGCGCGTCCGGCCCGACGCAGGCCCACGGCGCGGTGACGGCGGGGGCGTCGGCGGGCAGGGGCAGGGTGGCCCAGTCGATGCGGTACAAGGACTCGTGGTGGGCGGGGTGGGCGCTGCCGATGCGGTCGGCGGAGACGGGCCGCACCATGAGGCTGCCGACGGTGGCGACGGGGGCGCCGGTGGTGTCGGCGAGGTGCAGGGAGAGGGTGTCCTCGCCGCTGCTGGTGAGGTGGACGCGCAGTGCGGAGGCGCCGGCGGCGTGCAGGGACACCTGCTGCCAGGAGAAGGGCAGCCGGCCGGGGCGGTCGCCGTCGGGGGCGGGCTGGACGAAGGTGCCGTGCAGGGCGGCGTCGAGCAGTGCCGGGTGGAGGCCGAAGCGGGCGGCCTCGCCCTGCCGGTCGTCGGGCAGGGCGACTTCGGCGTAGACGTCGTCGCCGGACAGCCATGCGGCGCGCAGGCCCTGGAAGAGCGGGCCGTAGGCGAATCCGCCTTGGCCGATGTGCTCGTACAGGCCGTCCACGCCGACGGCCTCGGCGCCCGGCGGCGGCCATTCGCCGAGGTCGAAGGCGGGGGCGGGTGCTCCGTCGGCGAGCACGCCGGTGGCGTGCCGGGTCCACGGCTCGTCCGCGGGGGCGTCGTGGTCGGTGGACCACACGTCCAGGGCGCGGCGGCCGGTCGCGTCGGGGGCGCCGACGGCGATCTGGATGCGGACGACGGCGCCGGGCGCGAGGACGAGGGGGGCTTCGAGGGTGAGCTCTTCCAGCAGGTCGCAGCCGGCCTGGTCGCCCGCCCGGACGGCGAGTTCGACGAAGGCGGTGCCGGGCAGGAGGACGGAGCCCATGACGGCGTGGTCGGCGAGCCAGGGGTGGGTGTCGAGGGAGAGCCGGCCGGTGAGCAGGAACCCTTCGCCGTCGGCGAGGGCGACGGCGGCGCCGAGCAGCGGGTGGTGGGCGGCGCCCAGACCGGCGGACTCGACGTCGCCGACGAATCCGGCGGGGGTCTCCAGCCAGAACCGTTCCCGCTGGAAGGCGTAGGTGGGCAGGTCGGTGCGGCGGGCGCCGGTGCCGATGCCGGTGAAGTAGGCGGCCCAGTCGACGGAGACGCCGCGGGTGTGGGCGGCGGCCAGGGCGGTGGTCAGGGCCTCGGCCTCGCCGCGGTCGCGGCGCAGGGCCGGCAGGAAGACGGGGGCGTCGGCGGGGTCGGCGGTCTCGGGGAGGCAGTCGCGGCCGAGGCCGGACAGCACGCCCTGCGGGCCGAGTTCGAGGTAGGTGGTGACGTGTTCGGCGTCCAGGGTGCGGATGCCGTCGAGGAAGCGGACGGCCTCGCGGACGTGCGCGACCCAGTGGCCGGCGGTGCGCAGTTCGTCGCCGGCGAGCCGCCCGGTGAGGTTCGTGACGACGGGGATGGTCGCCCGGTGGTAGGTGAGGGACTCGGCGACCTCGCGGAAGTCGTCGAGCATGCCGTCCATGAGCGGGGAGTGGAAGGCGTGGCTGACGGTCAGGCGCCGGGTGCGGCGGCCGCGGCGCTCGAACTCGGCGGCGATCTCCAGGGCGAGGGTCTCCTCGCCGGAGATGACGACGGCGTCGGCGGCGTTGACGGCGGCGATGCCGATCCGGTCCTCGTGGGCGGCCAGCAGCGGCAGCACCTCGTCCTCGGCGGCGGCCAGGGCGATCATGGCGCCGCCCTCGGGGAGGGCCTGCATGAGCCGGCCGCGGGCGGCGACGAGCCGGGCCGCGTCGGGGAGGGTGAGGACACCGGCGACGTGGGCCGCGGTGATCTCGCCGATGGAGTGGCCGGCGACGTAGTCGGGGCGGACGCCCCAGGACTCGACGAGCCGGTAGAGGGCGGTCTCCAGGGCGAACAGGGTGGGCTGGGTGTAGGCGGTGCGGTCGAGGTCGTCGCCGTCGGACGCGAACAGCACGTCCTTCAGCGGGTGTTCGAGGTACGGGGCGAACTCCTCGCACACCGCGTCCAGCGCGGCGGCGAACACGGCGTAGGTGTCGTGCAGTTCGCGGCCCATGCCGGGGCGCTGGCTGCCCTGTCCGGTGAACAGGATCGCGGTCCTGCCGTCGGCGACGGTGTGCCGGACAACGTGAGGGCCGTCCTGGTCCCCGGCGAGCGCGGCGAGGCCGGCCAGCAGCCCGTCGCGGTCGTGGGCGACGACGGCGGCCCTGCGGTCCAGGGCGGTGCGGGTGGTGGCCAGCGACAGCGCCACGTCGGCGGGGGCCTCGTCGGGCCGGTCGGCGAGGTGGGCAGCGAGCCGGCCGGCCTGGGCGCGCAGCGCGGCGGGGGTCCGGCCGGACAGCACGAAGGGCAGCGGGACGGTCGCGGGGACGGCCGTGTCGTCGCCGGCCGCCGGGACGGGACGGGTGGTGTCGTGCGCCGTGTCGGCGGGGGGCTCCTCGATGATGACGTGCGCGTTGGTGCCGCTCACGCCGAAGGAGGAGATGCCCGCGCGGCGGGGGCGGTCCGTGGCCGGCCAGGGCTCGGCCTCCGTCAGCAGGGAGACGGCGCCGGCGGACCAGTCGATGTGCGGGGACGGCTCACCGATGTGCAGGGACTGCGGCAGGACGCCGTGCCGCATCGCGAGGACCATTTTGATGATGCCGGCCGCGCCGGCGGCGGCCTGGGTGTGGCCGATGTTGGACTTGATGGAGCCCAGGCGCAGCGGCTGGTCCGCGGCGCGGCCCTGGCCGTAGGTGGCGAGCAGGGCCTGCGCCTCGATCGGGTCGCCCAGCGTCGTGCCGGTGCCGTGCGCCTCGACGGCGTCGACGTCGGCGGTCGTCAGACCGGCGCCGTCCAGTGCGGCGCGGATGACGCGCTGCTGCGAGGGCCCGTTGGGCGCGGTGAGGCCGTTGCTGGCGCCGTCCTGGTTGACGGCGGTGCCGCGGACGACGGCGAGGACGCGGTGGCCGTTGCGGCGGGCGTCGGAGAGCCGTTCGACGAGGACCATGCCGGCGCCCTCGGCCCAGCCGGTGCCGTCTGCGTCGGCGGAGAAGGACTTGCAGCGGCCGTTGGTGGACAGGCCGCGCTGGCGGCTGAAGTCGATGAAGGTGTCGGGGGTCGACATGACCGTGACACCGCCGGCCAGCGCCATGTCGCACTCGCCGCTGCGCAGCGCCTGGACGGCCAGGTGCAGGGCGACCAGCGAGGACGAGCAGGCGGTGTCGACGGTGACGGCCGGGCCCTCCAGGCCGAGGGTGTAGGAGACGCGGCCGGAGGCGACGCTGCCCGCGGTGCCGGTGCCGAGGTAGCCCTCCAGGCCTTCGGGCAGGGCGGCCAGTCGGGTCAGGTAGTCGTGGTACATGACGCCGGCGTAGACGCCGGTGCGGCTGCCGCGCATCGACGTGGGGTCGATGCCGGCGCGCTCGAAGGCCTCCCAGGACGTCTCCAGCAGCAGCCGCTGGTGCGGGTCCATGGCGAGGGCTTCGCGCGGGTTGATGCCGAAGAAGTCCGGGTCGAAGTCGGCGGCGTCGTGGAGGAAGCCGCCCTCGCGGGTGTAGCTGGTGCCCGCCCGTCCGGGGTCGGCGTCGTAGAGCGCGGCGAGGTTCCAGCCGCGGTCGGTGGGGAACGGGGTGATGGCGTCGACCGAGCCGGCGACGAGCTGCCACAGCTCGTCGGGGGTGGTGACACCGCCCGGATAGCGGCAGCTCATGCCGACGATGGCGATCGGCTCGTCGTCGGTCGCGGTGGCGGTGGTGACGGCCGCGACCGGGACGGAGTCGGCGTCGTCGCCGAGGAGTTCGGTGCGCAGGAACGCGACGAGCGCGTTCGGGGTGGGGTAGTCGAAGACGAGCGTGGCGGGCAGGCGCACGCCGGTCGCCGAGCCGAGGCGGTTGCGCAGTTCGACGGCGGTCAGCGAGTCGAAGCCGAGTTCCTTGAAGGCGCGTGCCGGGTCGACGGCCTCCGGGCCGGGGAAGCCGAGGACGGCGGCGACCTGGACGCGGACGGTGTCCAGCAGGAGGCGGTCGCGTTCGGCGGGGGTCAGCGGCAGGAGCCGGCCGGCGAGCCCGCCGGCCGGGGCGGCCTCGGCGGTGTCGGCGGCGCGGCGGGCCGCGGGGCGGACCAGGCCGCGCAGCAGGGCGGGCACCATGCTCGCGTCGGCCTGGCGCAGGGATGCCAGGTCCAGGTGCATGGGGACGGCGGTGGGCCCGCCGACGGCGCGGGCGGTGTCGAGCAGCGCCAGACCCTGCTCGGAGGAGAGCGCGGCCACGCCGGCGCGGGAGATCCGCTCCACGTCGGTGTCGGCGAGGTCGGCGGTCATGCCGCTGCGTTCGGCCCACAGGCCCCAGGCGAGCGCGGTGGCGGGCAGCCCCTCGGCGTGGCGGCGGTGGGCGAGCGCGTCGAGGAAGGCGTTGGCGGCGGCGTAGTTGGCCTGGCCGGGGCCGCCGAGGGTGCCCGCGGCGGCGGAGAACAGGACGAACGCGGCGAGGTCGCTGTCGCGGGTCAGCTCGTGCAGGTGCACGGCGGCGTCGACCTTGGCGGGCAGGACGCGGTCGACGCGCTCGGGGGTGAGCGCTTCGAGGATGCCGTCGTCGAGGACGCCCGCGGTGTGCACGACGGCGGTCAGGGGCCGGTCGGCGGGTACGGTCGCCAGCAGCGCGGCCAGCGCGTCGCGGTCGGCGGCGTCGCAGGCGGCCAGCGTCACCTCGGCGCCCAGGGCGCGCAGGTCGGCGAGGAGTGCGGCGGCGCCGGCGGCGGCTTCGCCGCGGCGGCTGGTCAGCAGCAGGTGGCGTATGCCGTGCCGGGCCACGAGGTGGCGGGCGACAAGGCCGCCGAGGGTGCCGGTGGCGCCGGTGACGAGGGCGGTGCCGTCCGGGTCGAGGGCGGGCGCCTGCTGCTCCGGCGTGGCGGCGGCCCGCGTCAAGCGGGGCACGAGGACCTTGCCGTCACGGACGGCGAGCTGGGGTTCGGCGGTGGCGAGCGCGAGCGCGCCGGGCAGGGTCCGCAGGGACTCCTCGCGGTCGTCCAGGTCGGCCAGGACGAAGCGGTCGGGGTGCTCGGACTGGGCGGAGCGCAGCATGCCCCACAGTGGGGCGTGGACGAGGTCGGCGACGTCGGCGCCGGCGGTGGTGGCGACGGCGCCGCGGGTGACGAACACCAGGCGGGAGGCGGCGAAGCGGTCGTCGGCGAGCCAGGCCTGGGCGAGCGCGAGGGCGTCGTGCAGGGCGGTGCGGACGGCGCCCGGCAGTTCGGCGTCGAGCACGGTCGGTTCGGCGCCGCCGAAGGGCACGACGACGGCCTGCGGGACGGGCCCGCCGGACGCCAGGGCGGCGCCGAGCGCGTCGAGGTCGGCATGGACGGCGGCGGTGGGCAGCGCGGTCGTGAACACGCCGCCCGCCCCGCCCAGCACGGCCCACTGGCCGGCGGCGACGGTGGTGGCTGCGGGGACGGGCAGACCCGTCCACTCGACGCGGAACAGCGACTCGTGGAAGGCCATGCGCGCGGCGTGCACCTGCTCGGGCGAGACCGGCCGCAGCAGCAGCCCGTCCACCAAGGCGACGGGGGCGCCGGTCTCGTCGGCGAGGGCGACCGAGACGGTGTCGTTGCCCGCGGGCGCGAGCCGTACCCGCAGGGCGCGGGCGCCGACGGCGTGCAGGGCGACACCGCTCCAGGAGAACGGGAGCCTGCCGTGCTCGGTGTCCTCCAGGAGCGAGCCGATGCCGACGGCGTGCAGGGCGGCGTCGAGGAGCGCGGGGTGCACACCGAACAGGCCGGCCTCGGCGTGCGCCGGCTGCGGCAGGCGGACCTCGGCGAACACCTCGTCGCCGCGCTGCCACGCGGCGGTCAGCCCCTGGAAGACGGGACCGTAGGCGAAGCCGGACTCCGTCAGGTAGTCGTACAGGCCGTCGACGACGACCTCGTCGGCGCCCGCGGGCGGCCAGTTGGCGAGGTCGGCGGCGGGCGCGGTGACGCCCGGCGCGGCGGGGGCGAGGACACCGGTGGCGTGGCGGATCCAGGCGCCCTCGCCCCAGGTGTCGTCGGCGGCGTCCTCGGGACGCGAGTGCAGGGTCAGCGCGCGGCGTCCCTCGCTGTCCGGCGCGCCGACGGCGAGCTGGATCTGCACTCCGCCGTGCGGGGGCAGCGCCAGCGGCGCCTCCAGGGTGAGTTCGTCCAGCAGGGGGCAGCCGGTGTGGTCGCCGGCCTGCAGGGCGAGTTCCACCATGGCGGTGCCGGGCAGCAGCACGGTGTCCATCACCGTGTGGTCGGCGAGCCAGGGGTGCGTGGCGAGCGAGAGGCGGCCGGTGAACAGGTGGCCGTCGCCGCCGGCCAGGGCGATGGCCGCGCCCAGCAGCGGGTGGTCGGCGGAGCCGATGCCGACGGCGGTGACGTCGCCCGCCCAGGCCGTGGGCTGCTCGGGCCAGAACAGCTCGCGCTGGAAGGCGTACGTGGGAAGGTCCACGCGGGTGGCCCCGCGCCCGGCGAACACGGTCCGCCAGTCGACGGCGACACCGTGGACGTGGGCCTGCGCGACGGCGCCGGCGAGGGCGGCCGGTTCGGCGCGGCCGGCGCGCAGCACGGGGATGAAGGCGGCGTCCTGGTCGTCGACGCACTCCTGGGCGAGGGCGGTCAGCACTCCCCCGGGGCCGACCTCGACGAAGGCGGTGACGCCCTGCGCGGCCAGCCGGCGCACGCCGTCGTGGAAACGGACGGCCTCGCGGACGTGGCGGACCCAGTAGTCGGCGGAGCCGATCTCGTCGGCGGTGGCGGAGGCGCCGGTGAGGTTGGAGACGATCGGGATGACGGGCGGCCGGTAGCCGACGGTCCCGGCGACCTCGCGGAATGCCTCCAGCATGCCGTCCATCAGCGGGGAGTGGAAGGCGTGGCTGACCGTCAGGCGCTTGGTCCTGCGGCCCTGGGCGCGCAGTTCGGCGGCGACCGCCTCGGCGGCGTCCTCCTCGCCGGAGACGACGACGGAGCGCGGGCCGTTGACGGCGGCGATGCCGACCCGGCCGGTGAGCAGCGGCGCCACTTCCTCCTCTGTGGCCTCGACGGCGATCATGGCGCCGCCGGTGGGCAGTGCCTGCATCAGCCGGCCGCGGGCCGCGACCAGGCGGGCCGCGTCGGGCAGGGCGAGGACGCCGGACACGTGGGCGGCGGCCAGTTCGCCGATGGAGTGGCCGATGAGGAAGTCGGGGGTGACGCCCCACTGTTCGAGCTGGCGGAACAGGGCGACCTCGACGGCGAACAGCGTGGTCTGCGCGTAGGCGGTCTGGTCCAGCAGGGCGGCGCGCGGGGTGTCCTGCGGCGCGAACAGCACGTCGTACAGGGGGATGTCGAGGTGCGGGTCGAGTGCGTCGCGGACCTCGTCCAGGGCGCGGGCGAAGCCCGGGTGGGTCGCGTACAGTTCGCGGCCCATGCCGGGGCGCTGGCTGCCCTGGCCGGTGAAGAGGAACGCGGTCTTGCCCTCGCCCGCCGTGCCGAGGACGGCTTCCGCGGGCCGCTCGGCGCCGGTGGGGTCGGCGAGCCGGTCGAGGCCGGCGAGCAGGGCGCCGCGGTCGGCGGCGAACAGCACGGCCCGGCGGTCCAGGGCCGCGCGGCTCGTGGCGAGCGAGAAGCCGAGGTCGGTCAGGCCCGCGGCGTCGGTGGCCAGCTCGGGGTGGGTGCGCAGGTGGGTGGCGAGTCGCTCCGCCTGGGCGCGCAGGGCGGTCTCGCCGTGGCCGGACAGCAGCAGCGGCACCGCGCCCTCGGCGCCCTGCACGGCGTCGGCCGCGGGGGCGGCGTCCTCGGCCGCGGGCTCCTGCGGCTCGTCGGCTCGCGGGGCCTCCTCGATGACGGTGTGGGCGTTGGTGCCGCTGACGCCGAACGAGGAGATGCCGGCGCGGCGCAGCTGCCCGGTCTCGGGCCACGGCACCGACTCGGTGAGCAGCGCGACGTCGCCGGAGGTCCAGTCGACAGTGGTGGAGGGCTCGTCGATGTGCAGCGACTTGGGCAGGACGCCGTGCCGGATCGCCTGCACCATCTTGATGATGCCCGCGACACCGGCGGCGGCCTGCGTGTGACCAATGTTGGACTTGACCGAGCCCAGCCACAGCGGACGCCCGTCGGGACGGTTCTGGCCGTAGGTGGCGAGGATCGCCTGGGCCTCGATGGGGTCGCCGAGGGTGGTGCCGGTGCCGTGCGCCTCGACGACGTCGACCTGCGCGGGGCTGAGCCCGGCGTCGGTCAGCGCCTGGCGGATGACGCGCTGCTGGGACGGGCCGTTGGGGGCCGTGAGGCCGTTGCTGGCGCCGTCCTGGTTGACGGCGGAGCCGCGGACGACCGCGAGCACCGGGTGGCCGTTGCGGCGGGCGTCCGACAGGCGCTCGACGAGCAGCATGCCGACGCCCTCGCCCCAGCCCGTGCCGTCGGCGCCGTCGGCGAAGGGCTTGCAGCGGCCGTCGGGGGCGAGCCCGCGCTGCCGGCTGAACTGGATGAAGGCGCGAGGACTCGACATGACGGTGACGCCGCCCGCGAGGGCGATCGTGCACTCGTCGTTTCGCAGCGCCTGGACGGCCAGGTGCAGGGCGACGAGCGAGGCGGAGCAGGCGGTGTCGACGGTGACCGCGGGGCCCTCGAGACCGAAGGTGTAGGACAGGCGGCCGGAGATGACGCTGGCGGCGTTGCCGGTCATCAGGTATCCCTCGACGCCCTTGGGGACGTCGTGCAGCATCTCGGGATAGTCCTGGCCGTTGGTGCCGACGAACACACCGGCCTTGCTGCCGCGCAGGGTGCCCGGGTCGACCCCGGCCCGCTCGAAGGTCTCCCAGGCCGTCTCCAGCAGCAGCCGCTGCTGGGGGTCCATGCCGAGGGTCTCGCGAGGGCTGATCCCGAAGAAGGCGGCGTCGAACTCCCCGACGCCGTCGAGGAATCCGCCCTCGCGGGTGTAGCTGGTGCCTTCCTGGTCGGGGTCGGCGTCGTACAGCGAGTCCATGTCCCAGCCGCGGTCGGACGGGAAGTGGGTGATGGCGTCGCGGCCCTGGGCGACCAGGTCCCACAGGCCCTCCGGCGTCGTGATGCCGCCGGGGAACCTGCAGCTCATGCCGACGATCGCGATCGGCTCCGGCTCCGCCGACTCGACCTCGCGGAGCCGCTGCCGGGTCTGGTGCAGATCGGCCGTCACCCGCTTCAGATAGCCGAGGATCTTGTCCTGGTCTGCCATTGGAACCTCACCCATGCTTCTCGTCACACCTTCGCGCCGCTGTGCTGCTGCCTGCTGTCCGTCTGCTTAAATTCCGAGCTCCTTGTCGATGAAGGCGAAGAGCTCGTCGGGCGTGGCCTCTTGGAGCTTTTCGGTGACGGCCTCGCCACGGGAATCGGTGTGCGGTTCACCCCATCTCGCCAGGAGGGCCTGCAGACGCAGCGCGATGCCGGTACGGGTCGGGGTGTCCGCGCTGTCCGGGTCGAGCACGGACAGGGCGGACTCCAGCTTCTCGAGTTCCGCGATGCCGGGGGCGGCGCCGGTGCCGCCGTCCGGGACGATCTCGCCGAGCAGGAAGTCGGCCAGGGCGGCCGGGTTCGGGTGGTCGAAGACGAGGGTGGCCGGGAGCCGCAGTCCGGTCGCGGCGTTCAGCCGGTTGCGCAGTTCCAGCGCGATGAGGGAGTCGAAGCCGAGTTCCTTGAACGCGCGCTGCGCGCCGACCTCGTCCGTGTTCTGGTGGCCGAGGGCCGCCGCCGCGTGGGTACGGACCAGCTCCGCGACGGCCAGGCCCTGTTCGGCCCGGGGCATGACCTCCAGGCGGCGGCGCAGCGCCTCCGCCGGGGAGAGGCCGGCACCGGCCGGATCGCCGTCCGCCCGCCCGGACCGGGACGCCTCCGCCAGCCGCCGCACCGCGGGCAGGTCGGCCAGGAAAGGGCTCGGCCGCACGGCGGTGTGGCCGGGGGCGAACCGCTCCCACTGGATGTCGGCGACGGCGACGGTCACGTCGCCCAGGTCGAGGGCCTGCTGGAGCGCGCGGATCGCGGAGCGGGGCGCCATCGCGGGCACGCCGCCGCGGTCGAGGCGCTCGCCGATCGAGCCGCCCGCCGCCAGTCCGCTGTCGCCCCACCGGCCCCATGCCACGGACGTCGCGGCAAGCCCCTCGGCGTGCCGCTGCTCCGCGAGGGCGTCCAGATAGGCGTTGGCCGCCGCGTAGTTGCCCTGCCCGCCGTCGCCGAGCGCGCCGGCGACCCCGGAGAAGAGCACGAACGCGGACAGGT
This sequence comes from Streptomyces sp. WG5, assembly GCF_049974565.1. NCBI lineage: Bacteria > Bacillati > Actinomycetota > Actinomycetes > Kitasatosporales > Streptomycetaceae > Streptomyces > Streptomyces sp. WG5. The sequence continues at coordinate 10,613 of NZ_JBNGGC010000069.1, forward strand.
CCAGGTCCCGGGTGAGTTCGTGCAGGGCGAGCGCCGCCTCCGCCTTGGGGGCGAGGACGGTCGCGAACCGCTCGGGCGTGAGCGCGTCGATGACACCGTCGTCGAGCACACCGGCGGTGTGGACGACGGCGGTCAGGGGCCGGTTCGCGGGGACGGTGCCGAGGAGCGCGGCGAGGGCGTCGCGGTCGGCGACGTCGCAGGCCGCCACGGTCACCTCGGCGCCCAGCGCGGTCAGTTCGTCGCGCAGCTCGGCGGCGCCCGGTGCCTCGATGCCCCGGCGGCTCACCAGCACCAGGTGCTCGGCGCCGTTGCCCGCGAGCCAGCGCGCGACGTGCCCGCCGAGCGCGCCCGTGCCGCCGGTGACCAGCACCGTGCCGTGGGGGTTCCAGGCCTTTCCTGCGGGCGCGCCGGCGCCGGGCGCGTGGGCCAGCCGGCGCACGAAGACGCCGGAGGCCCGGACCGCGACCTGGTCTTCCGCGCCGTCCCCTGCCAGCAGGCCGGCGAGGCGGGTGAGCGCACGGTCGTCCGCCGTGTCCGTGCCGGGCAGGTCGACGAGACCTCCCCAGCGGTCGGGGTGCTCCAGGGCGGCCGTCCGGCCGAAGCCCCAGACCAGTGCCTGGGCGGGATCGGTCACCGCCTCGGAGCGGCCGGTGGCGACCGCGCCCCGGGTGACGCACCACAGAGGCGCGGCTACCTCGGCGTCACCGAGTGCCTGGACCAGGGCGGCGGTTGCGAGCACTCCTGGGTGCTCGCTCAGCAGCGCGTCGGTTCCGCCGAGGGCGAGGAGGGAGAGGACGCCGCCGGGCGCGGTGCCGTCGAGTACGGCCTGAAGCGCCGCCGCCAGCCGCTCGCGGTCGGCCGTGCCGTGCTCCACCCGCACGGTGCGCACCTGCGCCCCGCGGTCGGTGAGCGTGCGCTCGACGGCGGCGGCCCACTGCCCGTCCGGGCCGGTGAGCGTGTGAGGGACGGCCAGCAGCCACGTCCCGGTGAGGCGGGCGACAGCCGGCTCGGGCACCGGCTTCCACGTCACGCGGTAGCGCCAGCCGTCGACGGTCGACTGCTCGCGGCTCTGCCGGCGCCACGAGGACAGCGCCGGAAGGAGCGCGGTCAGCGGCTGATCGGCGTCGACGGAGAGCTCAGAGGTGATCGTCTCGATGTCCTCGCGTTCGACGGCCTCCCAGAAGCGGGCGTCGATCCCGTTCTCCACGGGCGCCTCGGGGGCGGGCGCCGGGGCGATCTCGGGCCAGAACCGCTGCGACTGGAAGGCGTAGGTGGGCAGGTCCACGCGCTGCGCACCGGTCCCGGCGAACACCGCCTGCCAGTCCACCGACGCACCGTGGACGTAGGCCTCGCCCAGGGAGAGCCAGAACCGCTCCAGACCACCTTCATCGCGGCGCAGGGAACCCAGGACGGCGGCGTCACGGCCGGTGTCCTCGACGGTCTCCTGCACACCGACGGTGAGAACCGGGTGCGGGCTGGACTCCACGAACACCCCGAAGCCCTGCGCCAGCAGGGTTCGGACCGCCTGCTCCAGTTCGACGGTCTGGCGAAGGTTGCGGAACCAGTAACCGCCGTCCAGTTCTGGCCCGGACACCCACTCGCCGGTCACCGTCGACAGGAACGGCACCTGCGCCTCACCCGGGGTGATCGGCGCCAGCAGCTTCCC
>NZ_JBNGGC010000070.1:0-10507 GCF_049974565.1 Streptomyces sp. WG5
TCCGAACCAGCCAACAACTCCGCAGCCATCCCCACCCACTGCGACCCCTGACCCGGAAACACCAGCACCGAACGACCGTCGACCGTGCGACCGCCGTCCCACGCTCCCGAGTCGTCGTCGGCCATCTGGCCCAGCATGGTGTGGAGTTGGTCCCGGTCACCGGTCAGTGCCCTCCGGTACTCGAAGGCGGTGCGCGCGTGCAGGGCGGACCCGATGTCGCGCGGGTCGGGTGCGGGGCTGCGGTCCAGGTAGCGGCGTAAGCGGTCGGCCTGGGAGCGCAGGGCCCGCGGGCTCTTCGCCGACAGCAGCCAGGGGACCGCCGGCAGGGGGACGCGCTCGGCCGTCGGGCCGTCGTTCTCCAGGGGGGTGTGTTCGAGGATGGTGTGGACGTTGGTGCCGCTCAGACCGAAGGAGGACACTCCGGCCCGGAAGGGGCGGCCGTGGTGCGGCCAGGGCTGCTGCTCGGTCGCGAGGGCCAGCGCTCCGCGTGTCCAGTCGACGTGGCCGGAGGGCCTGCCGACGTGCAGGGTGCGGGGCACCTGCCCGTGCCGCATGGACAGCACCGTCTTGATGACGCCGGCAACCCCCGACGCCGCCTGGGCGTGGCCGAGGTTGGACTTGACGGAGCCGAGCAGCAGGGGCCGGTCGGCGGGCCGGTCCTGGCCGTAGGTGGCCAGCAGCGCCTGGGCCTCGATGGGGTCGCCGAGGGTGGTGCCGGTGCCGTGCGCCTCCACCACGTCCACCTCGGACGCCGTCAGCCCCGCGTCCGCCAACGCCGCACGGATCACCCTCTGTTGCGACGGGCCGTTGGGGGCGGAGAGGCCGTTGCTGGCGCCGTCCTGGTTGACGGCGGAGCCGCGTACCACCGCCAGGACCGGGTGTCCGTCGCGGCGGGCGTCCGACAGCCGCTCCAGCAGGAGGACGCCGACGCCCTCGCCCATGCCCATGCCGTCCGCGTCGTCCGAGAACGCCTTGCAGCGGCCGTCCTCGGCGAGTCCCCGCTGACGGGAGAAGCTGATGAGGGCGCCGGGGGTCGCCATCACGGCGACGCCGCCGACCAGGGCGAGCGAGCAGTCACCGCCGCGCAGCGCCCGGCCGGCGAGGTGCAGGGCGACGAGTGAGGAGGAGCAGGCCGTGTCGATGGTCACCGCGGGGCCTTCGAGGCCCAGGGTGTAGGCGACCCGTCCGGACACGACGCTGGGTGCGCTGCCGGTGAGCAGGTGGCCGTCTCCTTCCTCCGACTGGGCGACGACGGACGCGTAGTCGGCGTAGTTGACGCCGGTGAACACTCCGGTCCGGCTGCCGCGCAGGGCGTCCGGGTCGATGCCCGCGCCCTCGATCGCCTCCCACGTGGTTTCCAGGAGCAGCCGCTGCTGCGGGTCCATGGCCAGGGCCTCGCGCGGCGAGATGCCGAAGAACTCCGCGTCGAAATCGGCGGCGTCGTGGAGGAAGCCGCCCCGTCGGGTCGTCGAGGTACCGGGGTGGTCGGGGTCGGGGTCGTAGAGGGCCTCGATGTCCCAGCCCCGGTCGGTGGGGAAGTCGGAGACGGCGTCGCCGCCGTCGGCGAGCAGGCGCCACAGGTCTTCGGGGGTGCCGATGCCGCCGGGGAAGCGGCAGGCCATGGACACGATCGCGATCGGCTCGTCGTCGGGCGCGGGCGGGTGCGCGGCGGCGTCCTGGCCGGAGCGGTCCGGGTCCCAGGAGCGCGGCTCGGTGGCCTGGCGGCCGAGCAGTTCGGCGCTGATCTCCCGGGCGAGCGCGGTGGACGACGGGTGGTCGAAGATCAGAGTGGACGGCAGCCGCAGTCCGGTGGCGGCGTTGAGCCGGTTGCGGAGTTCGACCGCGGTGAGGGAGGCGAAGCCCATGTCCTGGAAGGCTCTGCCGGGCCGGATCGCGTCCACTGTGGCATGGCCGAGGACGGCTGCGGCGTGGGTGCGGACCAGGTCGAGCAGCAGGCGGTGCTGTTCGGATGCGCCGAGGGCGGCGAGCCGTTGGCGCAGCAGTGCGGCGGCGGGTGCCTCCGCTTCTCCGGCCTCGGCCTCCAGGGCTCGGCGGACTTCGGGTATGCCGGTGAGCAGCGGGCTGGGGCGGGCGGAGGTGAAGACGGCGGCGAACCGCTCCCAGTCGACATCGGCGACGGCGAGGACGGTCTCGTCGTCGTCGAGCGCCTGGCGCAGGGCGTGGACGGCGAGGTCGGGGGCGATCCGGGGCAGGCCGTGCTGCTCCAGTTTGAACAGGTCGGCGTCCTCTCCGGCGATGCGGTGCTGCCAGGGGTTCTCGGCCTGCCAGATGCCCCAGTCGATGGTGGTGGCGGTGAGGCCGCGGGCCCGGCGGTGCTGCGCCAGGGCGCCGAGGTAGGCGTTGGCCGCGGCGTAGGCGCCGTGGTCGCCGCTGCCCCAGACTCCGGCGATCGAGGAGAACAGGACGAAGGCGTCGAGTTCGCGGTCGAGGAGGGCGTCGAGGTGCTCGGCGCCGGCGGCCTTGGCGGCGACGATCTGTTCGAACGCGGACATCGGCGTGCCGTCCAGGGGGGCGAGCGCGACGAAGGCGGCCGCGTGGACGACCGCGGTGACGGGGTCGCCCGCCGCCTCCAGGCCGGTGAGCAGCTCCTCCACTGCCTGACGGTCCGCCAGATCGCAGACGGGCAGGGTCAGCCGTACGCCGAGGGCGGCCAGTTCCGCGGTGATTTCGGCCGCGCCGGGCGCCTGGGGGCCGCGGCGGCCGGGCAGGACGAGGTGGGTGGCGCCGCTGCGGGCCAGCCAGCGGGCGAGGTGCGGGCCGACGGCTCCGGTGCCGCCGGTCAGCAGGACGGTGCCGCGGGGCTTCCAGTGCTTCGTACGGCCGTCGCTCCGGGGAGCGCGCCGGAGGCGGCGGGCCAGGACTCCTGTGGGGCGCAGGGCGAGTTGGTCCTCGCGGCCGGCACCGTCCGTGCCGGAGGCCGTCAGTACGGCGGCGAGCCGGGTCCTGGCACGGGCGTCGAGGTCCGGTGGCAGGTCGATGAGTCCGCCCCAGCGGGCGGGCAGTTCCAGCGCGGCCACCAGTCCGGTTCCCCAGACCAGTGCCTGGCGGGGGCTGGTGACCGGGTCGTCCGGGCCCGTGGACACGGCCCCGGTGGTGGCGCACCAGAGGGGTGCCGTGAGGGCGAGGTCGCCCAGGGCCTGCACCAGGGCGACGGTGAGTGCCGTCCCGGTGGGGAGGGCGGGGTGGTCGGGGTGGGGCTGGTCGGCGGCGGCCAGCAGCGACAGCACGCCCGTCGGGACGAGGTCGCCGAGGGCGGTGGCGAGCGTGTCCGCGAGGTCCGTACGGCGGACGGCGTCGGCCGTGAGTTCCGCCGTGACGACGGTGGCGCCCGCTTCGGCGAGGGCGAGCAGCGGGCCGCGTACCCGTGCGTCGTCGTGTCCGGCGGGCAGGGCGACGAGCCAGGTGCCGGCGGCGGGGGCGGCGGCCGGCGGGTCGGGCAGGGGCTGCCAGCCGACGCGGTAGCGCCAGGAGTCGATGACGCTCTCGTCGCGCCGCTGTGCGCGCCAGCCGCGCAGGGCCGGCAGTACGGGGGCGAGGGCGTCCTCGTCGATGGCGAGCCGGGCGGCTATCCCGGCCGGGTCGTCGTGGTCGACCATGTGCCAGAAGGCCGTGTCGTGCGGGTCGGCGGCGGCCGGTGCGGTGGCGGGCGCCGTCTCCGGCTCCAGCCAGTAGCGCCGCAGCTGGAAGGGGTATCCGGGCAGGGCGGTCGGGCGGGCGCCGGTGCCGGCGTACACCGCGGACCAGTCGACGGCCGCGCCCGCCGCCCACAGTTCGGCGGCCGAGCGCAGGGCACGGCGCAGTCCGCCGTCGTCGCGGCGCAGGGTGCCGACGACCACGGGCGGCTCCGCGGCGCCGGTGGCCTCGGCGGTGTCCTGGAGGGCCATGGTCAGCACCGGGTGCGGCGACACCTCGACGAAGACCTCGTGCCCCTGTGCGACCAGGGAGCGTACGGCCGCGTCGAAGCGGACGGTCCCGCGGAGGTTGCGGTACCAGTAGTCGGCGTCCATGGCCGTGGTGTCGAGCCGGTCGCCGGTGACGGTGGAGAACAGCGGTACCGGGGCCGGGAGCGGGCGTACGCCGGCCAGCGCGGCCAGCACCTCGGACCTGATCCGTTCGACCTGGGCCGAGTGCGAGGCGTAGTCCACGGGTACGGACCGGGCCCGTGCGCCCCGATCCGCGCAGTGGGCGAGCAGTTCGGCGAGGGCCCCGGGCTCCCCCGAGACCACCACGGCGGCGGGCCCGTTGACCGCGGCCACCGACAGCTTCTCGGCCCAGGGGGCGATCGCGGCGCGGACCTCGTCCTCGGGCAGGGACACCGCGACCATGCCGCCGAGTCCGGTCAGCGCCCGGATGGCCCGGCTGCGCAGGGCGACGACCCTCGCCCCGTCCTCCAGGCTCAGCGCTCCCGCCACCACGGCGGCGGCGATCTCTCCCTGGCTGTGCCCGACCACGGCGTCGGGCCGGACGCCCCAGGACTCCCAGTGCGCGGCCAGTGACACCATCACCGCCCACAGCGCCGGCTGCACCACGTCCACCTGCTCCAGGGAGGGTGCTCCGGGCGCGCCCTCCAGGACGGCGGGGAGCCGCCAGCCGACATGGGCGGAGAGGGCGGCGTCGCAGGCGGCGAGGCGGTCCCGGAAGACGGGGCTGGTGGCGAGCAGGTCCCGTGCCATGCCGGCCCACTGGGAGCCCTGGCCGGGGAACACCAGTGCCGTCCGGCCCTCGACGACCCGGCCGGTGCCCGTGACGACGTCGGCGGGCGTGGGGTCCGGGGCGGAAGCCGAGGCCGGGGCGGCGGGGAGGTCCGTGCCCGGCCCGGACAGGGCGGCGAGCCCGTTCAGCAGTGCCTGGTGCCCGTCGCCGATCACTACCGCCCGGTGTTCGAAGGCGGACCGGGTGGTCGCCAGCGAGAACCCGATGTCGGCCGGCCGTGCGGGCGCGTCCATGGCGAGCCGGGCGCGCAGCCGGGCCGCCTGGTCCCCGAGCGCGGAGGCGGTGCGGCCGGACAGCACCCAGGGCAGCGCGGCCCCGGGCGTGCCCGCCGGCTCCGCCGACGGCCCGGCCCCGGGCACCGGACCGGCCTCCGCGCTCGGGACGGCCCCCGTGCTCGGAACGGCCACGGTGTCCGCCCCGTCGGTCACTGCTTCCGGTCCGTCGGCCGGCTCCGGCACCGGTGCCTGTTCGAGGACGACGTGCGCGTTGGTGCCGCTCATGCCGAACGAGGACACCCCGGCCCGGCGCGGCCGGTCGACGGCGGGCCAGTCGCGGGCCTCGGTGAGGAGTTCGACGGCGCCCGAGGACCAGTCGGCGTGCGGAGTGGGCGCGTCCACGTGCAGGGTGCGAGGCAGGACACCGTGCCGCAGCGCGAGCACGGTCTTGATGACCCCGGCGACCCCGGCGGCGGCCTGGGTGTGGCCGATGTTCGACTTCAGCGAACCCAGCCACAGCGGGCGGTCGGCCGGCCGGTCCTGGCCGTACGTGGCCAGCAGCGCGTCGGCCTCGATGGGGTCGCCGAGGGTGGTGCCGGTGCCGTGCGCCTCCACCGCGTCCACCTCGGACGCCGTCAGGCCCGCGTCGGCGAGCGCCGCCCGGATCACCCGCTGCTGGGACGGGCCGTTGGGGGCGGTCAGGCCGTTGCTGGCACCGTCCTGGTTGATTGCCGAGCCGCGCAGCACGGCCAGCACCGTACGGCCGTTGCGGCGCGCGTCCGACAGCCGCTCCAGCAGCAGCATCCCCACGCCCTCGCCCCAGCCGGTGCCGTCCGCCGCCGCCGCGAACGGCTTGCAGCGACCGTCGGGGGACATCGCGCCCTGCCGGCTGAACTCGACGAACACCGCCGGCAGCGCCATCACGCTGACACCACCGGCGAGCGCGAGCGAGCACTCACCGGCCCGCAGGGCCCGCGCCGCGAGGTGCAGCGCCACCAGCGAGGCCGAACAAGCGGTGTCCACGGTGACGGCGGGGCCTTCGAGACCGAGCGTGTAGGACACCCGCCCGGACATCACGCTCATCGAGTTCCCCGTCATCAGGAACCCCTGGACGGCTTCGGCCGCGCCGGGGCCCAGCGTCGCGTACCCCTGGTCGATGGCCGCGGCGTACACCCCGGTACGGCTGCCCCGCAGGGTGAGCGGGTCGATACCGGCCTGCTCGACGGCCTCCCAGGAAGCCATCAGCAGCAGCCGCTGCTGCGGGTCCATCGCCACCGCCTCACGGGGCGAGATGCCGAAGAACTCCGGGTCGAAGTCCGCCGCGCCGTCCAGGAACGCCCCCTGCCCGGGGACCCCGCCGCCGGACGGCCAGGCGGTCTCCCAGCCCCGGTCGCCGGGGACGGCCGCGACGGTGTCACGGCCTTCGGCGAGCAGTTCCCACAGGTCTTCCGGGGTGCGGACACCGCCGGGGAAGCGGCAGGCCATGGACACGATCGCGATCGGCTCGCTCGTGCGGGCCTCGGCCTCCCGGAGCCGCTGCCGGGTGTCCCGCAGGTCGATGGTCACCCGGTTGAGGTAGTCGCGCATCCTCTGGTCGCTCACTGGACACCGCTGCTTTCGTCTCGGGCTGCCAGGGTTTCGTCTCGGGCTGCTCGGGTTTCGTCTCGGAGTCCGCGGACTCCGCGGACTCCGCGGGGTGCGCGGGGTGCGTGGACCGGTGCCCTGGTCACGCGGACCCCAACTGCCGGTCGATGTAGTCGAACATCTCGTCGTCGCTGGCCGCCTCGATCAGCTCGGGGGCCAGGTCGTCCGCGTCGTCCGTGGTGCGGGCGGTGGTGGCCGGCACCCGGCCGGGCAGCGGGCGGGTCAGCACTTCCCGTATCCGGGCGGCGAGTTCGTCGCTGACGCCGCCCGGCGGCAGGGCGTCGAGCAGGGTCTCCAGGGTGTCGAGCCCGGCACGGACCGCCGCGTCGCCCGTCGGGCGGGCGGCGGTGGCCCGCTCGGCGAGGTGGCGTGCCAGTGTCTCCGGGGTGGGGTGGTCGAAGACGAGCGCGGGCGGCAGCCGCAGCCCGGTCGAGGAGACCAGCCGGTTGCGCAGTTCGACCCCGGTGAGGGAGTCGAAGCCGACGTCCTTGAACGGGCGGGCCGGGCGGATCAGGTCGGGCGAACTGTGGCCGAGCACCGCCGCGGCGGTGCCGCGCACCAGGTCGAGCAGGGTCCGGTGCAGCTCGGCCTCGGGCAGCTCGGCGAGCTGCCGCGCCATCGAGCGGGCCGGTTCCGCGGCGGGGGCGGCGCCGGTACGGGCGGGGCGGACCAGGCCGCGGAGCACGGCGGGCAGCCGGTCGTCCGCCCTCAGCACGGACGGGGCGATCCTGGCCGCGAGCCGGTAGGCGTACGGGGAGTCCAGCGCCGCGTCGAACAGGGCGAGGCCCTCCGCCGAGGTCAGCGCGCCCGTCCCGGCACCCCGGCCCGCGGTGACCGCGGCGGTCATCTCGCTGCGCTCCTCCCACAGGCCCCAGCCGATGGACAGGCCGGGCAGCCCCTCGGCCCGGCGTTCGGCGGCGAGGGCGTCGAGGACCGCGTTGGCGGCGGCGTAGTTCGCCTGCCCGGCCGCGCCGAACTGGGCGGCGCCCGAGGAGAACAGGACCAGCGCCGCGAGATCGAGGTCCCGGGTGAGTTCGTGCAGCAACAGCGCCGCGTCCGCCTTGGGCCGCAGGACGCGGTCGAGCCGGTCCGGGGTCAGCCCGGCGATCGTGGCGTCGTCCAGGACACCGGCCGCGTGGACGACGGCGGTCAGCGGGTGCGCGGCGTCCACCGACCCGAGCAGGGCGGCGAGTGCCGCACGGTCGGCGACGTCGCAGGCGGCGACGGTCACCGACGCCCCGAGCCCGGTCAGTTCCCTCACCAGCTCCGGCATTCCGTCGGCGGAGCCGCCCCGGCGGCCGGCCAGCAGCAGGTGCCGGGTGCCGTGCGCGACGACCAGGTGCCGGGCCAGGAGCCGTCCCAGGGTGCCGGTGGCCCCGGTGACCAGGACGGTCCCTTCGGGGTCCGGCGGAGCGGGCAGCAGCAGGACGTTCTTGCCGACGCCTCGGGCCCGGCTGAGCGAGCGCAGGGCGGCCGGGGCCTGCCGGACGTCCCAGCCGGTGACGGGCAGGGGACGCAGCGCTCCCTGCCCGAACAGGCGCAGGACGTCGGCGAGCATCTCGCCGATGCGCTCCGGACCGGCCTCCATCAGGTCGAACGCCCGGTAGCGGACCCCGGGGTGCTGCCGGGCGACCGCCTCCGGGTCGCGGACGTCGGTCTTGCCCATCTCCACGAACCGGCCGCCGTGCGGCAGCAGCCGCAGACCGGCGTCGACGAACTCCCTCGCCAGGCTGTCGAGCACGACGTCGACGCCCCGTCCGCCGGTGGCCGTCAGGAACGTCTCGGCGAAGTCGGTGGTCCGGGTCGAGGCGATGTGCGCGTCGTCCAGCCCGCCGGCCCGCAGGACGTCCCACTTGGCGGGCGAGGCCGTCGCGAACACCCGCGCACCGGCGTGCCGGGCGAGCTGCACCGCCGCCATGCCGACACCGCCGGCCGCGGCGTGGACCAGTACCGATTCCCCTCGCCGCAGTCCCCCGAGGTCGAACAGGCCGTAGTAGGCGGTGAGGAACGCCACCGGCACGGATGCGGCGCGGGCGAAGGACCAGCCCGCCGGTATCCGGGCGACCGTACGGCGGTCGGCGACGGCGGTCGGGCCGAACGCGCCTCCGAAGATCCCCATCACCCGGTCCCCGGGCGCCAGGTCGTCCACACCCGGGCCGACCTCGATGACGGTCCCGGCGCCCTCGCTGCCCAGGCCCTGCTGTTCGGGGTCGGGGTCCAGGCCGAGCGCGGCGATGACGTCGTGGAAGTTCAGCCCGGCGGCGCGCACCGCGATCCGTACCTCGCCCTTGCCCAGCGGGGCGAGGACCTCGGGGGCGTGCTCCGCCGTGATGTCCTCCGGGGAGCCCCGGCCGTCGGTGGTGAGCCGCCAGGCGGCGCCGTCCGGCACGGACAGCGTGCCGTCCGGCCGGCCGCCGCGGGCCAGCCGCGGCAGCAGCGGCGGGCCGGTCCGCAGCGCCAGCTCGGGTTCCCCTGCGGCGAGCGCCGCGGGCAGGGCGTCCGCCGGCTCGCCGGTCCCGGCCGCGTCGATGAGGACGAAGCGCCCGGGGTGCTCGGCCCGCGCGCTGCGCACCAGGCCCCACAGGGCGGCCTGGGCGGGATCGACGGGACGGTCGGCCGGTCCGGTACGGACCGCGTCCCTGGTGAGCAGGGCCAGCCTGGCCTCGGCGAACCGCTCGTCGGCCAGCCACTGCTGTACGAGGGCGAGGCCCTGGTGCGCGGTGGCGCGGACCCGGTCGGCGGCGTCGGGCAGGCCGGCGGTGGCGACGGTCGCCACGATCACCTCGGGAAGGGCGGCGCCCGCTTCGACGGCGGCCCCCAGGGCGTCGAGGTCCTGCCATGACACCGCGCCGGGGACGGCACCGCCGAGGGCGCCCCAGGCGGGCACGGAGCTGTCGGCCGGGTCGGTGGCCGGGGACCAGTCGAGGCGGTACAGCAGGTCGGCGTGGGCGGTCGCGGAGAGCGGTCCGCCCTCGGCCGGAGTCCGCAGCAGCAGGGATTCCACTGCGAGCACCTGTCGGCCGGACAGGTCGTGGGCGTGCAGGGTCACGGCGTCCGGCGCGTCGGCGGCGAGCCGTACGCGGAGTGTGGTGGCCCCGGTGATCCCGCTGGTCACACCGTTCCAGCTGAAGGGCAGCCGGTCCCGGCCGTCCTGGTCGGGCAGCAGCGCGGCGGTCTGGAGGGCCGCGTCCAGCAGCGCGGGGTGCAGCGCGCATCCGGCGGCGTCGGCGTGCTGCGGCTCCGGCAGCGCCACCTCGGCGAACACCTGGCCGTCGCGGAGCCACGCGGCACGGACGCCGCGGAAGGCGGGGCCGTAGTGGTGGCCGGCCTCGGCGAAGCGCTCGTAGAGGTCGCCGGTGTCCACGGGTTCGGCACCGGACGGCGGCCAGCTCAGCAGACCGGCCGGGTCCCCGGCGGGCCGGGGTGCCAGGGTGCCGGTGGCGTGCTCGGTCCAGGGCGCGTCGGCGTCCCGGGTCGTACGGGCGAACACGCTGAGCCCCCGCCGACCGTCACCGTCGGGCGCGGCGACCCGGAGCTGTAGGTGGACGGCACCCTCGTCCGGGAGGACGAGCGCCGATCCGAGGGTGAGTTCCTCGACCACCGGGCAGCCCGCCTCGGCCCCGGCGCGCAGCGCGAGTTCGAGAAAGGCCGTGCCGGGGAGGAGGACGACGCCCGACACCGCGTGGTCGGCGAGCCAGGGATGGGTGCCCAGCGAGATCCGGCCGCTGAGCAGCAGCTCGTCGGAGTCGGCGAGCCGCGTCGCCGCACCGAGCAGCGGGTGCCCGGTGGTGGAGAGACCCGCCGAGGCGACGTCCCAGCTCGTGGTCGGCACGTCGAGCCAGTAGCGGCTGCGCTGGAAGGCGTACGTCGGCAACTCGACCCGCCGCGCCCCCGGGAACGCCCCCGACCAGTCC
>NZ_JBNGGC010000071.1:0-10337 GCF_049974565.1 Streptomyces sp. WG5
TGGCCACCGGATGACCAAAGGGGCCGCCCGGCCTCCGGCCGGACAGCCCCTCAGCAAGATCTTCATCAGTCTTCTAGACCGCCCGCCAGGACCGCCGAAGCGGCCTGTGTACCCGCTGGCAAGGGAGAGCGATCCCGGCATTGGGTTCTGCGATGACGGCAGCGACGAATGATCGGGGCGGCTATGGGAGCCTGCTCGCCCGAGGCCGGGTATTCGACGTCGACCGTCAGGACGTGGGGCTTTGTAACCGAAGCGGGGAGTCGTTTTCGACATGACTGCGGAAATCGTCTCCTGGCCGAGTTCGCGATGTCGACTTTTGGTCCATTGAGGACACGTCCACTCCCTCAGCTTGTGGTTTTGATCCAGTTCAGGATCTGGGCGTTCGTCTCCGGTGCGTTCTTATGCAGTTGTACGTTGTGGCCGCTGTTGGGCACGACGATCGATGTGAGGCCGGCCTGGTCGGAGTAGTAGGGCCGTTCGTTGGCCAGCATCGTCTTGGGGGTGCAGGTGCCGGCGCTGCAGTACTGGTCTTTGTCGCCGGTGACCAGGAGGGTGGGCACTTTGATGGTGAGGGAGGGGGACTTGGCGGGTGGAAGGGGCGTGGTGTCGGAGTCTGCGGCGGTGCTGACGTCCTTGAGGCGTTCGTCGGCTTTGATGACGGCCGGGTCGGTGTGGGCGGTGTCGTAGAAGAACTGCCGCGTGCCGGCGTTTGTGGTCAGGTAGCCGGGGTCGTTGATTGTGCCGCGGAACTTGGGGTCGTCCTTCGCTTTGATCTCGAATTGGATGTCCTGGCCGGGGCCGTTGTCGGAGGGCTCTTCCTTTCGGACGACGTGGCTCATGCTGGTGAGTACGAAGGCGTCCACGTCATGGGTGTACTTCGCGGCCTGGGCCCAGGCCATGGATGAGCCCAGCGAGTGGCCGACCCAGACGACCTTGTCGAACGTGCGGTCCTTGATCTGGCCGTCCCGCAGTTGCGTGATGACCTGGTGGAGGGCGTCGGTGCCGGTGTCGAGGGTGTACTGGGAGCTGGGCGGCAGCGTGCTTTTGCCGGTGGCGAGGCGGTCGATATTGAAGGTGGTGAAACCCGCGTCGAGTGCCGAGGAGACGTAAGAGTAGCGGCCGTTGGCGACCGGCATGTCGTAGTAGCTGTGGTTGTAGGTGGAGCCGGGGACCAGTAGCTGAACGGTCTTGCTGGTCGTGCTCTGGTGGCGCGGCTGGCACAGCTCCCCGTAGATGTGGGCGTTGCCTATCTTCTTCACCGACACCGGGACCCGTACTTCGTAGCAGGCCGCGTCGGGGTGCAGCTTCTGCACGCTGCTGAGGGGCGTGTGCGCGGTGCCCGCGTTCGCGGACGTCCCTGGCTCGCCTTGCGCGCTCGTGATCACCGGTATGGCGATCCCCGCCGCCGCTACGGTCGTCAGCAGGGCGGTGAAGGCTTTGGTCTTCGTCGAGAAGGTACGACGGCGTCCGGTCATGATCGTCTCCAAGAAGGGGGCCGTGAAGGGCGTGATGGGCGGCCGAGGACGGGGTGATCGCTCGCGCCCTGGACGTCCGGCATGAAGGCGGAGTGGAGTGAGGCACGGGAGCGGCTCGGGCGGTGCGAGAGCGCGGGACGCCGGCGAGCTTCGTGCAGGCGAAGGGAGATGCCGCCGCGTTCTGCGCGGGTGCACCGTGAGGGGGCCGGTGGTCAGCGGATACCGTCAACGGTTGGGTCTGGCCCGCCTGGGGAGTCAACCGTTTTCACGGGATACCCGGCGGGCCGGGCAGCGGTTCAGAAGTGGGCGTAGTAGGCGCGGACCAGGGAGAGGGTGAAGTCTTCCTCCATGAGGGCGCCGATCTGGGCGTGCAGCTCGTCCCATTTCGGGCCGGCGTCCACGGCATCGCCGAATGCCCAGGTTCAGGCCCTGGCCGCCGAGTGGTGAGTGGATGTGCGAGGCGTCCCCGGCCAGTAGGACGCGGCCGTTGCGGCAGGTCGTGGTCTCCATGGCGCGGTCGGTGAAGCTCGATGCCAGATGCACCTCGCTCAGCGTCACGTCGGCACTCGTGATGCGGCGCAGGACCTCTTGGAGGTGCTCGCGGGTCAGCGGCTGCGACCGGTCGAAGGCGCCGCCGTCGAAATCCATCATGCCGACGTGACCGGGGAAGGGTGTGCGCAGGTACATGCCGTTGTCCGTCAGGTTGAAGCCGAGACAGCTGGTCGGGGTCGGCGAAGGTGACCTGGGCGGCGTAGCCGGTGAACAGCGGGTCCGTGCCGACGACGTCGAAGCCGGCCAGGGTGCGCACCGTGCTGCCCCCGCCATCACAGCCCAACAGGTAGCGGGCCTGGTACTCCTGGCCGCCGGGGGTGCCCGTGACGTGGTCGGCGTGCTGCGCCAAAGCCGTGACGGGCGTGCCGCGCACGATGTGAACGCCCAGCTCGGCTGCGGATTCGGTCAGGACCGAGGTGACCGCCTCCAGGCTGGTCATGAAGCCTTCCATCGCCGGGCTGGGCAGCCGCGAGGCCACGCCGATGTCGGCCGCGTCCAGGCCCCTGCCGGCGAAGTGGCTCACGTCGCGAGGGTCCGGCGCTTCGGCCAAGTCGGGGCAGCACTGACCTTGGCCGGTCGGCGTGTGAAGCGCTGAGTACGGCATCCGGCAGGCCGCGGCGGTAGAACGTCTCGGCCGATCCCGCGCTCAGAACCCGCAGTCCCAGGGGGAGCGCCTTCCACGCCGAGGTGGCTTCCTCGTCCCATTCCAAGACCAGGACGGAGGCACCGTCCAGAGCCAGCTCGGTGGCCAGGAACAGACCGACCGGGCCGCCGCCCGCAATCACTACGTCACGCATGAGGGATTCCTTTCCGAAACGCAAGGGACGGGCCGACCAGGGCGGGTCAGCCGAGCCGGGTGAGGCCGTCGACGATCACGGCGATGCCGGTGAGGAACTGCTCGCGATCGTCGTGAGCGTGCATCTGTGAGGCGACGGCGTGCATGAACGGGTAGTCCTCGGCGAGGTTCTGCCAGGCCGCTTCGGTCGCATCGAGGAACGCGCCGCGGTCGTGCGAACCGTCCGGAGTGTCGCCCTCCATCGCGGTGTTCTGGCTGACGGCGCCGAGGATGTAGTGCACCAGCGTCGACGCCGCGTCGAACCAGGAAGCCCGCGGCACGCCCAGCGCGCCGACCTGACGGCCGATCCGCTCGAAGATGCCGACCGTCACCGTCCCGAACGGCTTGCGGACCACCTGCCGGGTCAGCCGCGTCGCCAGCCACGGGTGCTCGGCAATCACGTCGAACAGCGCCAGCGCCACAGTGCGGATTTCATCCTCAGGCAAGGACGAAACCGCCATGGGATCGGCGGCCAGAGCAGCGGTGACAAGCGTCTCGGTCGCTGCGTCCAGCAGATCGTCGCGACTGCCCACCCGGTAGTAGATCGCTCCCGAGCCGGTGGACAGGCGCTCGGTGAGCGCCCGCGTCGTCATGGCGGCCTCTCCGCCCGCATCGAGCAGCTCGATCGCCGTCTCGATGATCCGCTCACGGGAGAGCACCTGGTTACGCCGCTCTGAGCGGGGACTCCTCGTTGCCATGCATCCACCATGACACATTTGGAGCCTTGAACCAAATTAGTTCGGCGATCCAAAAGGGAGGGCCTCTACCCCCACGACCTCGTGCGCCGAGCGCTGGAGGCGGACCTGCGTTGGCGGGACCCGGACGGGTACGCAGAGCTTCACGGCCGGGTCAGCCGCCACCTGTTCGACCAGGTCCGCCTCTCGTCCGAGAGCGGAACCCTGCCCGCAGTGGGCGCCTTCATGTACGTGTACCGCGACGACCAGCACATGGCGGACTACAACAGCTGGCAGCAGGGCGAGGTCCGGCTGACGGCCTGCGTACCAGCCGACCACCCCCAGCTGCTGGAGCTGGCCACCTTCGTCGAAGGCCCCCAGTCCGCCACGCTGGCGCGCCACTGGCTGGAGCGACAACCGCAGGCCTTCCGGGTGTGCCGCACCACGCGAGACGGCCGCATCGTCGGCTTTTCCGCCTGGCTGCGTCTCTCCGGCCACGCGGAGACCGCAACAGATCCGGTGGCCGAGGCCGCCTGGCGCCACACCCGAGCAACCACCGCCCTGCGCAACGGGGAGCACCTGGCAATCGTCCGCTTCTCGGTGACATCACCGGAATACCCGAAGATGTCGCCGATGGAGGATCTGCACCAGTGGCGCTCCCTGGCCGAGGTGGCCCGCGCGGACAAGAGCTTGACCTGGACCTACATCGTCGTCAGAGCAGCGGATTTCTGGACGCCTTACCTGACCAATCTCGGCCCGCAGCCATTGACCGAACGGCCACACGTCGGACCCACCACCTGCGCGATGTTCGCCACCGACTGGCGTGTAAAGCCCCTGTGGGCCTGGGCCGAGCAGAAGAACCGACTGCTGCTTGCCCTCATTTCCGGTGCGTCATCCGCCGCGCCGGAGGTGGAAGAGGCTGCGGCGGGCGAGGTGTTCGCCGTGCTCTCGCGCCCGGAGTTCGACCACGCCGTGCGAGACGCGCTGCGCACCCGGGACCAACCAGGCGAACTGGTGAGGAACCCGCTGTGCCACAGCCGTCTCGCAGTCGGCTGCGGCCTGTCCCTGCCCGAAGTCGTGCGACGCGCTGCCGAGGACCTGCGCCATCTGCGCGGAGGCGAGCGGTTCCACCGGGCGCTGACAGCCACCTGCCTGGGCCGGGGCCGGCCCACGCAGCAGGCGGTCGCCGCGCGGCTGGGGCTGCGGTTCAGCACCTACCGTCGCCACCTCACTCAAGGGATCATCCAACTCTGCGACGCGCTGTGGCGGCAGGAGATGTACGGCACCGACCCCACCGGCCACCCATGGTCGCACTGAGCAGCAACTGGTCTGGAAAGTGAGCAACGATCACGGCGAGCCTGGTGATCAACGCTAGTGACCAGGAGAAGATGTGATGGACGTAGTTGTGCTCGGAGCAGGGCCCGTCGGCCTGATGGCCGCCATGATGCCGCCTCGTGACGGGCATCGGGTCACCGTGCTGGAACGCGATGGTGCCCCAGCGCCCGACGCGAATGGTGAAGAACTCTGGCGGGGATGGCACCGACCGGGCGTCAACCAGTTCCGCCATCCGCACATGCTGCTGCCTGCGGTGCTCAGGACGCCGGCCGAGGAACTGCCGGACGTGGCGATTGAGCTGACGGCCCGCGGGCGACGATCGCCAGTCTCCTCGACGGTCCGCAGCGGTTCGGCGAGGTCGCCGGGTGGCAACCGGGCGACGAACGCTTCGCCATGATGACCGCACGCCGTTCGCTCCTGGAGGCGGTGCTCGACCATGTCGCTGCGGGAGGCGACCGCATCGAGGTCCGCCGCGGCACCGCCGTCGCGGCGTTGCTTCCCGGAAACGAGCGGATTCCGCGGCGCCCCACGTCTGCGGGGTACTCACCCGGGGCGGTGAAGCAGCTCGCCGGTGGCCGGGTCCTCCTTGGGGTGGTCGGTCATGGCGGAGGTGAGCTTGCCGCCGAAGTCGTAGGCGCCGACCGTCTCGAGGTCGGCCGTCAGTTCGAAGGGCAGGGCCGCTTCCGACAGGGCCTGCAGCCGCCCGGCGTGCTCGATGACGTGCGTGCCGGCAGTACTGACTGTCAGGTCCGGTCCCCGGTCGGTCATGTAGGGGGCGCCCTCGAGCGCGGGGGTGTGGACTCACCGGTTGCGGTACCACTCGGCGCGTCCCTCGTTGAGGCGGATGCCGTGGACCATGCCGCTGCCCTTGAACCAGTGGGTCGGGGTGATGCCTGGCTTGGGGTTGTGGCTATTGCGTATCAGCCGGCCGGTCAGCTCCGGCGGCAGGCTGCCTTCCACAGTCGGTTCGGTCGCCGTGATCTCGTCGGCGACGGGGGAGTAGTGACCGGTCAGGTAGGGCTTACTCGTCATCGTGAACCTCACGTTCGAGAGAAGAACAAAAGTATGTGGTCAGCCACTCACTTTTTGGATACAGGAAAGGCGGCTGTCCACCCGCAGGTGGGTGCGGCCGCCTCCCCGGGGTTGGGTCAGTAGTGCACGATTCCGCCCGTCAGGGTGCGGGTCCAGGGTGCGGAGACCGCCCCGGCGTCGATGGAGACAAGCAGGTGGCAGAGCATGCCGACGGCGAAGAACTGCTGGACCTGTTCCTCGCTGCCCCCGAGGTGCCGCGGACGTACTCGACGGTGCGGGCGTACCCCGCCCGCACCGCGTCCCTGATCGCCGGCTCGGAGACGGCGGCGGCCTGGGCGTGCAGCTGGACCAGCATCAGGTCGTTGTCACTGATCAGGCGGGCATAGGCGTCGCCCATCGAGGCGAGCACCGCATCGGGCGCGCTGCTCTCGGCCTTCGCCGCGCCGCCCTCGAGGGCGGCGCGCACCCGGACGAAGCAGTGCTCGACGACCGCGGTGAACAGGGCTTCCTTGTTGGGGAAGAGGCGGTAGACGTACGCCTGCGAGATACCGGCGGCCTTGGTCACCTCCGTCGTGGTGGTCCCGAAGTATCCCCGGGCCGCGAAGGCTCCGATGGCGGTGCGTAGGACTGTCTCCCGGCGCTCTTCGGCCGAGGACAGCTGGCGTCGTTCCGTCTCATATGAGTAATCAACCACTCATATCCGTTGCTGTAAATGTCCCGCCGTTCGGGACCCTGGGGGCTCGGGGTGTATGCCCGGACGTGCCCCGCCGCCGGGCGCGGCCTCCTGTGGCGGGCTCGCGCCGCCGGGGGCGCAGTGCGTCGACGACGGGGCCCCGGCGGCGGACGGCGGTTGACGCCTAAACGGAGAGAGTGGTTGACTACTCACACGCCGAGGTGGACAGGGGCTGAAAGCAGCTCGCCGTCCCCCGTTTCCGTGCGGAAAGCTCCGTGTGCTACTCGCTTGGAAGTATCCTGAGCATGGAATGAGTGAACAACCACACTCACTGCTTGGGTCGGTCCGCCCCTTCAAATCACCCAAGGAACTGTGATGCTCACCACCGTCACCGCGATCGCTGCCGCGTTGCCCCTGGCCTTCGGGAACACAGGGCCCGCACCGATCGGCATCGACGAGTCGGCCCCCGTCATCACCCGGGACGACATCGTCATCCACGCCCCGCTGGAACGGGTCTGGCGCGTCCAGACCGACGTCGAGAACTGGCCGGCCTGGCAGCCAAACGTCAGCTCCTCGGTCAAGCAGACCCCTGGAAAGCTGCGCCCGGGCTCCTCGTGGGTCTGGTCCACCGAAGGGCTGCAGAACATCACCTCGACGGTGAAGCAGGTACAGCCCAAGCGCCGCATCGTCTGGGGCGGTCCGGCCCAGGGCATCACCGCGGTCCACGTGTGGACCTTCACCCAGGCCAAGGACGGAGTCCACGTCCACACCGAGGAATCCTGGACGGGCGAGCCCGTGAGCGCCAACGCCGAGTACCTCCAGGACGCCCTGGACGCCTCGCTGGACCACTGGCTGCACAATCTCAAGCAGCGATCCGAACACGGCCACCTCGAGCGCGGAACGCCGGGCGACCGGCTCTCCTGAACGGACAGCCGCAGCCGCCGCAACAGCTCCCGGCCGCCGCCCCGTGCCGACCGCTGTGACCGCCACTGGTGAACCTGCCCGGCGCGACGGCGTGCGCGCCTCGCACCACCCCGGCCACCGGCCGCCCGATCTCGGTAGCCGACCGATCTTCGCAGCCCGCCGCGGCGACCCCGGCGCGGCGGGCTGCCCACTCACCGCAGCAACACGCCTGTCGGCACAGGGGAACCGCCCGCCGTGCAGCGCGACCGCGACAGCCCTCCGGACAGCATCGCGAAAGGCATCATGTCCACCCTCGTCCCCTCGCCACGCAGACACCACCCAGGCCTCCTCCTCTCCCTCCTGGCCGGCGCGCAGTTCCTCGTCGTGCTCAACACGTCCATCGTGAACGTCGCCCTGCCCGTCATCGGCCAGGACCTGGACCTCTCACCGGCCGGTCTGGCCTGGACCGTCAACGCCTACCTCATCGCCTTCGGAGCCCTGCTTCCCCTCGGCGGCCGCCTCGCCGACCTTCTCGGGCACCGCACGGCCTTCCTGTCCGGCCTCCTCGTCTTCGCCGCCGGTTCCCTGGCCGCAGGCATCCCCTCGGGCGCCGGGCCGCTCATCACCGCCCGCGCCATCCAGGGAATCGGCGCGGCCCTCCTCTCTCCCGCCGGCCTGGCCATTCTGCTGGCCCACCGGCCACCGGGCCCGAGCCGCGGTAGAGCCCTGGGCATCTGGGGAGCGGCCTCGGCAGCGGGCGGAGCCGCAGGAGTCCTGCTCGGCGGAATGCTCACCAGCACCCTGGGCTGGTGGGCCGTCTTCGCCGTCAGCGCTCTCGCCGCCCTCCCGTGCCTCGTGGCCACCCCTCTCCTCCTGGGCCGAGGCGAGCGCAAGCGCACCGCCCGACTCGACGTGCCCGGCGCACTCACCGTCACAGCCGGCCTCACCCTCCTCGTCTACGGACTCGGCGCCGACGGCGCCACCCCGCTGCCCGACTTCGTGCTCCCGGCGGCCGCCCTGGTGCTGCTCTCGGCACTCATGCCGATCGAGCGACGGGTGAGGAACCCTCTGCTGCCCCCGGCGCTTTTGCGCAACCGTTCCCTCGTCACCGGCAACCTCCTGATGCTGCTGCTCGGCGCGGTATGGGTCGCCACGTTCTTCTTCCTCCCCCTCTACCAGCAGAAGGTGCTCGGCTACTCGCCCCTCGAAGCGGGCCTGACCCAACTCCCGCTCGCCGCCGCTCTCATGTCCGCTTCCTGGGGCGCGGGACGCCTGTCGAAAACCCTCCTGCCCGGCCTGCTCGTACTCGCCGCCGGCCTGCTCTGGCTCGCCCGACTCCCCGTCGGCGGCGCGTTCCTGGCCGACCTGCTCGGCCCGTCCGTACTGATCGGCACCGGCCTCGGCCTGGCCTTCGTACCCCTGACCGCCTTGGGCGTCGCCGAAGCCGAACCCCGGCACGCCGGCATCGCAGGGGGACTGATCAACACCTCCCGACAGGTCGGCGGCGCCCTCGGGCTCGCGGTCCTCTCCCCCCTCGCAGCCCCGGCCACCCCCGGACTCGCCGCCCTGGCACACGGCTACCGCCGCGCCCTGGTCGCAGCCGCCCTCATCGCACTGGTGGCCGCCGCCGCAAGCGCCGTCCACCTGCTGAGCGGCCGCAGCGGTGTGGCAGAGCCCCTGCCCGGCAGGTCCTGAAACACCGGCCCGACCCGCATCCCACTCCCTTCCACCGCTCATTGCTCACCCCCCCAACCCGTCACCCCCTTGGAGAACATGATGGACATCGACCGCAGCGCCCCCGCCGTCGTGGAACTGCACCGGACCGTCCACGCCCCGCTGGAGACGATCTGGCGGCTGCACACCGACCTGGACTCCTGGCCGCAGTGGAACACCGGCATCGACATCGCCGTCCTGCACGGACCTCTCGCCGTCGGGGCGGTGTTCGACTGGACCACAGCTGGCCTCGACATCAGCTCCACCGTCGCCGAACTCACCCCCGGGCGGAGCATCGTCTGGGGCGGCCCCGCCCGCCCACGGCATCGCCGGCATCCACGTCTGGGAGTTCGAGGAGACCGGCGACAGCGTGCGGGTGAGCACCCGCGCATCCTGGGCGGGTGCTCCCGTCGAAGCGCACCCGCATGCCATGCGCCGAGTGCTCGAGGAATCGCTCCTGGCCTGGCTGCAGGTGCTGAAGACCACCGCGGAGACCCGGAACTGAACCCGGGGACGTACCCGCTGCCGGACCAGGAGGCGCCAGGTCCCGGTGAAGCGCCTTCCTGCGGCCCGCCCTCCTCGGCTCGCACCCCTGCGGCCCCGCCCCTCTCTCTCCCGCTAATCCGACCCTGAAAGGCCATGCCTGATCACGACCACCACCCCTGCCACCGTCACCGTGCCCACCCCACCCCGGACCTTGTCCGACCGCCTGACCATCGCCGGACTCCTGACTCTGGCGTTCTGCGAACTCCTCGCCCACCTGGTGGAGGTCAGCCGAACCCCGGCATGGCCGCACTCGCCGTCCTGCCCCTGATCGCCGCCCAACTCGTACGGCGCCGTCTGCGCTGGGCGCCGTTCGTCTCCCTGCTCGCGGTCATCACCGTCGCCGCGACTCGCACGACGGGCCTGTCCTTCGACCTCGTCCGGCCAGGCGACCCGCTGTACTTCGGCGCCGCCATGCTGGAATGTGCGGCAGCCGGCGCGGTGATCGGGTCAGTCGTCGCCGCGCTCCTCAAGCGGCGCACCCCTGCGGTCACCGCCGGCTCCGCCCTTGCCGCGGCCCTCGCACTACTGAGGTTTTCGGGTTGTCGTCGGGTGGTGACGGTTCATGATCCCCGCGGTATGCCGATGAGGTGAGGTATCCA
>NZ_JBNGGC010000072.1:0-8949 GCF_049974565.1 Streptomyces sp. WG5
GGAATCCAGCAGTTCCACCGCCATACCGGCCCACTGCGAACCCTGCCCCGGGAACACGAACACCGTCTTGCCACCGACGACACGCCCGGTCACCACACCCGCCGCCGGCACACCCCGCGCCACCGCCGACAGCCCCGCCACGTGATCACCCAAAACCACCGCACGGTGCTCCAACGCCGCCCGCGACGACGCCAACGACCACCCCACCTCGGCCACCGAAGCCGCCGAACCAGCCCCACCCCCAAGCCAGCCCGACAACCGCTCCGCCTGCCCCCGCAACGCCCCCGCACTCTTGCCCGACACCACCCACGGCACCGGACCCGACGCAGCCGACGGCCCCGCAACCTCAGCCTCGGACACCCCCTCGGGCTCCGGCGCCTGCTCCACGATCACGTGCGCGTTCGTCCCGCTGAACCCGAACGACGACACACCCGCCCGCCGCGCACGCCCCGACTCCGGCCACACCACCGCGTCCGACGCCAACACCACCGCACCCGACGCCCAATCCACATGCAGCGACGGCTCATCCACGTGCAACGACTTCGGCACCACACCGTGCCGCATCGCCAACACCATCTTGATGACGCCGGCCACACCGGCCGCGGCCTGCGTGTGCCCGATGTTCGACTTGATCGAGCCGAGCAGCAGCGGCTGTTCGGGCGTGTGCTCCTGCCCGTACGTGGCAAGGAGTGCCTGCGCCTCGATCGGGTCGCCCAGCGCCGTACCCGTGCCGTGCGCCTCCACCACGTCCACGTCACCGGCGGAAAGGCGCGCGTTGGCCAGTGCCGCACGGATCACCCGCTGCTGGGACGGGCCGTTCGGCGCCGTCAGGCCGTTGCTCGCACCGTCCTGGTTGATCGCGGAGCCCCGCACCACCGCCAGCACCGGGCGGCCGTTGCGCCGCGCGTCCGACAGCCGCTCCAGGAGGAGGAGACCCACGCCTTCGGCCGGTCCGAAGCCGTCGGCGGCGGACGAGAACGCTTTGCAGCGTCCGTCCGGAGCCAGGCCGCGCTGCCGGGAGAACTCGATGAACAGGCCCGGCGTCGACATCACATGAACGCCTCCGGCCAGCGCCAGCGAGCACTCGCCGGCCCGCAGTGCCTGCACCGCCAGGTGCAGCGCCACCAGCGAGGCGGAGCACGCGGTGTCGACCGTGACCGCGGGGCCTTCGAGGCCGAGGGTGTACGAGATGCGGCCGGACATCACACTGGCTGCGTTTCCGGTGCCCAGGTGACCGGCGTAGTCCTCGGCGGCCTCCAGCAGCGGGGTCAGGTAGTCCGAGCCGTTGACCCCGACGTACACACCGGCCTGGCTGCCGCGCAGGG
This sequence comes from Streptomyces sp. WG5, assembly GCF_049974565.1. Classification (NCBI taxonomy): domain Bacteria; kingdom Bacillati; phylum Actinomycetota; class Actinomycetes; order Kitasatosporales; family Streptomycetaceae; genus Streptomyces; species Streptomyces sp. WG5. Next base: position 1,326 of record NZ_JBNGGC010000072.1, read on the forward strand.
TGCCCGGGTCGATGCCCGCCCGTTCGAACGCCTCCCACGCCGTCTCCAGCAGCAGCCGCTGCTGCGGGTCCATGGCCAGCGCCTCACGCGGCGAAATCCCGAAGAACCCGGCGTCGAAGGCCGGGGCGTCGGCAAGGAATCCGCCTTCGCGGGTGATCGACGTGCCGGGTTCGTCTGGGTCGTCCGAGAAGAGCCCGTCGAGTTCCCAGCCTCGGTCGGCGGGGAACTCGGTGAGCGCGTCGCCGCCGGCGGCGAGCAGGTCCCACAGTTCCTCGGGGGAACGTACGCCGCCCGGGAAGCGGCAGCTCATCGCCGTGACGGCGATGGGCTCGTGAGCCTGGCTCTCGATGTCCCGCAGGCGTCCGTACGCCTCGTCGAGATCGGTCGTGACCTTCTTGAGGTACTCGCGGAGCTTCGCTTCGTTCGCCACTGGCGCTTCACCTATTCGCGTGGTCGAGACCGTGGAGTCTTCTCGCACGTGCTCGTGATCTCGGGATGTCTCGGTTCGGGGGTCTGGGTTCCGGAGGTCCGGAGGTCGGGGGCGGACGCACCGCCGGTGGCCGGCGGTGCGTCCGCGACGTGTCGGGTCACGCCTTGCCGAACTTCTTGTCGATGAGCGCGAACAACTCGTCGTCGCTGGCCTCTTCGATCTCGTCGGCCCCGGACTCGCCGGTCGTCCCACGGGCCTCGTTCCACTGGGCGAGCAGCGCTTGCAGACGCACCGCCACGCGCGCGTGCGCGGCGTCGTCCGCCGCCGCCTCGGACAGTTCCTCCGGGGTCAGCGAGGAGAAGGTGCTCTCCAGCCGGCCGATCTCCTCCAGCACCGAGAGTCCGCGCTCGGCCGGCTCCGGGGCCATCTCGTCCAACAGGTGCCCGGCGAGGGCCGCCGGGTTGGGGTAGTCGTAGACCAAGGTGGCCGGCAGCGGCAGGCCGCTCTCGGCGCTCAGGCGGTTGCGCAGCTCCACCGCCGTCAGCGAGTCGAAGCCGAGCTCCTTGAACGCCTGCCCGTCACCGACGAGTTCGGCCGACCGGTACCCGAGGACGGCGGCCACCTGACCGCGCACCAGGTCCACGACGGTCCGCTCCCGCTCCGGCGCCGGGAGCCCGGCGAGTCGCTCGGCCGGCGTGCGCTCGTCCGCACCGTCCACCACCGTGGCCGCCGCGTTCCCCGTGCCCTGCACCGTCCTGCGCGCGGGGGTGCGCACCAGGCCCCGGAACATCGGCAGCAGCGCGCCGTCCGCAGCCCTGGACCGCAAGGTGGGCAGGTCGATCCCGACCGGTACGAGTACGGGCTCCCGCGCCGCGAGGGCCGCGTCCAGGAGCGCCAGGCCCTCGTCCGCCGAAAGCGGCACGATCCCGCCGCGGGCGACCCTGCCCCGCTCCGCCTCGGTCAGCCGGCCCGCCATGCCGCGCTCCTCGGCCCACATGCCCCAGGCCAGGGACAGCGCGGGGAGCCCGTCGCGGCTGCGGTGCCGCGCGAGCGCGTCGAGGAAGACGTTCGCGGCAGCGTAGTTGGCCTGCCCGGCGCCGCCGAGCGTGCCCGCGGCGGCCGAGAAGAGGACGAACGCCGACAGGTCGAGGTGCCGCGTCAGCTGGTGCAGGTGAAGTGCCGCTTCTGCCTTGGGCCGCAGCACCCGGTCCATCCGCTCCGGAGTGAGCAGGTCCACGATCCCGTCGTCCAGGACGCCCGCGATGTGGACGACCGCGGTGAGCGGATGCTCGGCGGGAACCCCCGCGAGCACGGTGGCGAGCGCGTCACGGTCGGCCACGTCGCACGCCGCCCATGTCACCTCCGCACCCGAGGCCCGCAGTTGTGCGGTGAGTTCCGCGGCGTGCTCCGCCCCCGCACCGCGCCGGCTCACCAGCAGCAGCCGCCGCACCCCGTGCGCCTCCACGACATGCCGGGCGACGAGCCCGGCCAGGCCGCCGCCGGCGCCGGTGATCAGGACGGTGCCCTCGGGGTCGAAGGGGCGAACGGCGCTGTCGGTGCCTGTCGCCTCAGTCCTGACCAGGCGGGACGCGAACACCGCTCCCCCGCGCACGGCGAGTTCGGGCTCCGTGGAGGCCACGGCGTCCGGCAGCACCCGGCAGGCGGCGTCGGTCCCGTCGACGTCGACGAGCACGAAGCGGTCCGGGTTCTCCGTCTGCGCCGTACGCACCAGGCCCCACACCGGCGCCTGCGCGAGGTCCTCGGTCTCGTCGGCGCCTACGGCCACCGCGCCCCGGGTCACGACGACGAGCCGCGCCCCGGCGAACCTGCCGTTGCCCAGCCAGTCCTGCACCAGGTCCAGGGCCCGGTGCGCTGTGTCGCGCACCTCGCCCGCGAGGCGCGCGACGCCGTCGGCCGTGTCGATGCCGGCCTGCGCGCCGGTCGTCCCGGTCAGCGGCACGAGCACCGTGCCCGGCATCGTCCCGCCCGCCGCGACGGCCGCGTCGAGCGCCGCGAAGTCGGCGTACGTCTCCGTGCCGACGCCAGACCGCTCCAGCGCGCCGGCGAAGTCCCCGACGACCGCGAGGGGGGCGGCAGCGGCTGTCCGTGCTCCGGTCGTCCGCACGGGGGTCCAGTCGAGCCGGAACAGCGACTCGCGGGCTCCCGTGGGTTCCGGTGCGAAGCGGGTGGTGTCGGGCTGCCCGGTCACCAGCGCCTCGACGGAGGCGATTCGCCCGCCCGTGCTGTCGGCCACGACGACGGAGGCGGTGTCCTCACCGGCCGGCGCGACGTGGAGCCGCACGGCGGCCGCGCCCACGGCATGCAGGCGCAGACCGCGCCAGGAGACGGCCGTCCGGCCCGTGCCGGAGGGGCCGGCGGCCAGTACCTGCGAGGCCGTGTCGAGCAGCGCCGGGTGCAGTGCGTACCGCCCGGCCGACGCCTGCTGCTCCTGCGGCAGCCCGGCCTCGGCGAAGGCCTCGTCGCCGCGCACCCACACCTGGGTCAGCGTGCGGAAGGCGGGGCCGTGGTAGAGCTCGGCGGCCGCCAGCCGGTCCCGGACCGTGTCCAGGGCGACCGGCTCGGCACCGGCGGGCGGCCACTGCGCCGCTGTCTCGTCGTTCGCAGCGTCGGCCGCGGGCCGGTCCGCGCCGTCGGCGGAGAGCAGACCGTCGGCGTGCCGGGTCCACTCCCCTTCCGCCACTTTGTTCGCCGGTCCGTCCGGGCCGGCCGCCGCGTCGGGCCTGCTGTGCACCTGGACGGGACGGAGCCCCTGTTCGTCCGGTCCGCCCACGGTGACGCGGAGTTGCACCGCACCCTTCTCGGGGAGCGCGAGCGGCGCTTCGATCGTCAGCTCGTCCAGGCCGCCGCACCCGGCCTCCTCACCTGCGCGCAGGGCCAGTTCGACGAAGGCCGCGCCGGGAAGGACAACCGTGTCGGCAACGACGTGGTCGGCGAGCCAGGGGTGCGTCCGGGTGGACAGCCGCCCGGTGAAGACGAAGCCGTCCGAGCTCGGCAGCTCGACCGCGGCCCCGAGCAGCGGGTGTCCGGCCGCGCCGATGCCGACCGACGCCACGTCCTCGTACTCGGGCAGGTACTCCGGCCAGTAGCGCTCGCGCTGGAAGGCGTAGGTGGGCAGGTCGACGTGGCGGGCGCCGGTCCCGGCGAAGAACCGGGTCCAGTCGACCGTGACGCCACGGGTGTGGGCCTGCGCGAGCGCGGACACCGCCGTCTCCGGCTCGGGACGGCCCTTGCGCAGGACGGGCACGAAGGCGGCGCCTTCCTCGCTCACGCAGTCCTGGGCCATGGCGGAGAGCACGCCGTCGGGGCCGAGTTCGATGTACGTGGTGACGCCTGCGGCCTCCAGGGCGCGGACGCCGTCCAGGAAGCGGACGGCCTCACGGACGTGCCGGACCCAGAAGTCGGGCGACGCCATCTCGTCCGTCACCAGGGCGCCGGTCAGGTTGGACACCAGGGGGATGCGGGGCGAGACGTAGGACAGACCCTCGGCGACCTTGCGGAAGTCCGCCAGCATGGCGTCCATGTGCGGGGAATGGAACGCGTGACTGACCGTCAGCCGCTTCGACCTCCGGCCCTCGAGCGACGCCGCTGTGCCGACCGCGGCGTCCTCGTCACCGGCGACGACCACCGAGCGCGGACCGTTGACGGCGGCGATGCTCACGCGGTCGTCCAGCAGCGGCAGCACCTCGTCCTCCGACGCCTCCAGCGCGATCATCACCCCACCGCCCGGCAACGCCTGCATCAGCCGACCACGCGCGGCAACCAGCGCGCACGCATCATCCAGCGAGAAGACCCCGGCGACGTGCGCGGCGGCGAGCTCACCCACGGAGTGGCCGGAGAGGTAGTCCGGCTTCACGCCCCAGCTCTCCAGCATCCGGAACAGCGCGACCTCGACCGCGAACAACGCAGGCTGCGCGGACTCCGTGCGGTTCAGGACATCGACGTCGTCCCCGAACAGCACGTGCTTGAGAGGCACTTCGAGATGCCGGTCGAGGTGCGCACACACCGCGTCCAGTGACTCGGCGAACACGGGGTACGTGTCGTACAGCTCGCGTCCCATCCCGAGGCGCTGGCTGCCCTGCCCCGTGAACAGGAAAGCGACCCGTTGTTCCGTGTCCGCCACGCCACGGACCACCTGCGCGGCGGAGTCCCCCGCCACCACGACGGCAAGTCCGTCGGCGAACGCCTCGCGGTGATCGGCGACGATCGCGGCGCGGTGGTCCAGCACCGCCCGTCCGGTCGCCAGCGTGCAGGCGACGTCGAGCGGACGCGGCTGCCCGTGGGCGGCGAGATGGTCGCGCAGGCGTTCCGCCTGGTCGCGCAGGGCGGCCTCGGTCCTGCCGGACAGCACCCACACCGACGGCGTCGCGGCGTCCTCCTCGTCCGTCCGATCGGGCTCCGCGTCAGCGACCTGCGGGGCGGGCGGAGCCTGCTCCACGATCGTGTGCGCGTTGGTGCCGCTCACACCGAAGGACGAGATGCCTGCCCGACGGGGGCGGCCGGTGTCCGGCCACTCCCGCTGCTCGGTCAGCAGCGCGATCTCTCCGGCCGTCCAGTCGACGTGCGGCGTCGGCTCGTCCACGTGCAGGGTCTGCGGCAGCACGCCGTGCCGCATCGCCAGCACCATCTTCATCACACCGGCGACACCGGCCGCGGCCTGCGTATGGCCCATGTTCGACTTGATCGAGCCGAGCAGCAGCGGCTGCTCCGGCGAGCGGCCCTGACCGTAGGTGGCCAGCAGGGCCTGGGCCTCGATCGGGTCACCCAGACGGGTGCCCGTGCCGTGCGCCTCGACCACGTCCACATCGGTGGCCGACAGTCCGGCACTGGCGAGGGCCTGGCGGATCACGCGCTGCTGGGACGGGCCGTTCGGGGCGGTCAGGCCGTTGCTCGCGCCGTCCTGGTTCACGGCCGAGCCCCGGACGAGAGCGAGGACCGGGTGGCCGTTCCGCCGGGCGTCGGACAGCCGCTCGACCAGCAGCATGCCGACACCCTCGGCCCAGCCCGTACCGTCCGCGGCAGCGGCGAACGCCTTGACCCGGCCGTCCGCCGCGAGACCGCGCTGGCGGCTGAACTCCACGAAGGCGCCCGGCGTCGACATGACCGTCACGCCACCCGCCAGGGCGAGCGAGCACTCGCCGTTGCGCAGTGCCTGCGCCGCGAGGTGCAGCGCCACCAGGGACGCGGAGCACGCCGTGTCGACCGTCACGGCCGGCCCCTCCAGGCCGAAGACGTACGAGATACGGCCCGACACCACGCTCGCGGAGTTACCGGTGCCGAGGAAACCCCCGTCACGATCGGCGGAGTCGAGCACGAGGGAGAGGTAGTCCTGGCCGTTCGTGCCGACGAAGACGCCCGCCTGACTGCCGCGCAGCGAGGTGGGGTCGATCCCGGCCCGCTCGAACGCCTCCCACGACGTCTCCAGCAGCAACCGCTGCTGCGGATCCATCGCCACTGCTTCGCGCGGCGAGATCCCGAAGAAGCCGGCATCGAAGTCCGCCACGTCGTAGAGGAATCCGCCCTCCTGGGCGTACGGCGGCACCTCCTCGCCCACTGTCTGCGAACCGAACAGCGCCTCCGCGTCCCAGCCGCGGTCCGCCGGGAATTCCCCGACCGCGTCCGTGCCGGTCTCCAGCAGGTGCCAGAGGTCCTCCGGGGTCCGCACGTCGCCCGGGAAGCGGCAGCTCATCGCCACGATCGCGATGGGGTCGTCGTCGACCGGTACGGAGGCGACGACCGGGCCCGGCACCACCGGCTGCGTGCCGAACAGCTCCCCGCGCAGGTAGTCGGCGAGGGCCGCCGACGTCGGGTAGTCGTAGACCAGGGTGGCCGGCAGCCGCATACCGGTCGCCGCGCCCAGGTGGTTGCGCAGCTCGACGGCGGTCAGCGAGTCGAAGCCGAGCTCCTTGAACGCCCGCTCCGCGCCGACGGTCTCCGATCCGGCATGACCGAGGACCGCCGCCACCTCCCCGCGCACGAGGTCGAGCAGCGCCCGCTCCCGCTCCGGCTCGTTCAGCTTCCCCAGCCGTTCCGCGAGCGAGTCGGAACCGTGTGCCGCGTCCCCGCCACCCCGGCCGTCCCCGGCCTCGCCCGCACGCGGAGCGAGGGCCCGTTGGGCCTCGGGCAGATCGGCGAGGAGCTTGCTGCCCCGGACGGAGGTGAAGCCGGGCGCGAAGCGCTCCCAGTCGATGTCCGCGATGGCGACGGCGGCGTCCCCCGCCTCCAGCGCACGCCGCAGGGCCGAGACCGCCAGAGCCGCGTCCATCGGAGGTACGCCGCCGCGGTGCATCCGGGCGGCCATCGCCTCGTCGGCCGCCATGCCGCCCTCGGCCCATGGGCCCCACGCGATCGACGTCGCGGCCAGGCCGTCGGCGCGGCGCTGCTCGGCGAGGGCGTCGAGGTAGGCGTTCGCGGCCGCGTAGTTGCCCTGGCCGGCAGCGCCGATCGTGCCGCTCGTCGAGGAGAAGAGGACGAAGGCGTCGAGGGTGATGCCGAGTTCGGTCGTCAGCTCGTGCAGGTAGAGCGCCGACGTGGCCTTCGCCCGCAGCACACCGTCAATGCGCTCCGGGGTCAGGGCATCCAGTACACCGTCGTCCAGCACGCCCGCCGTGTGAACGACGGCGGTCAGCGAATCGGCATGCTCGGCGAGCACAGCGCGCAGCGCGTCGCGGTCGGAGGCGTCACAGGCGACGACGGAGACGTCATCGCCCAGCTCGGCAACGAGTTCCGCGGCACCGGGTGCGTCCATGCCTCGCCGGCTGGTCAGCACCAGCCGCTCGGCACCCGCATCCGCCAGCCACCTCGCGATGTGACGTCCGAGCGCCCCCGTGCCACCGGTCACCAGCACCGTGCCGGACGGGGTCCACGACGCCGTGCCCTCCGGCAGCGCCGCGCGCACCAGCCGTCGCCCGAACACCCCGGACGACCGGACCGCGACCTGGTCCTCACCAGAACCCGCCAGCATCCCGACCACGCGCGACAGCGCGCGCTCGTCGAGTACCTCCGGCAGGTCGATCAGACCGCCCCAGCGCTCCGGCACCTCCAGGGCGGCGACCCGGCCCAGTCCCCACAGCTGTGCCTGCACGGGCGACGTCAACCTGTCCGACCGGCCGACCGAAACGGCTCCACGCGTCAGACTCCACAACCGGGCGTCCACACCGGCATCGCCCAGGGCCT
>NZ_JBNGGC010000073.1:0-8883 GCF_049974565.1 Streptomyces sp. WG5
CGACGGCAACATCGAGGTCCGCACCAACCACGGCACCTACTGGGACCAGGGCACCCACTGGTCCGGCGGCTGGGGCCTCTTCATCGACGGCTCCCAGCTGGGCACCCTCAAGTTCGGTGACGCGACCGGCGACGGCAAGGCCGACCTGTTCGTCCACACCAAGGACGGCAGAGTCGCGGTCCGTACCAACCACGGCACCTACTGGGACCAGGGCAAGTTCATGATCACTCTCTGACGTCATGACTCGGCAGAGGTGTCGGGCGACCGCCTCCTCTGCCCGGTAGACCGTACGGCTCAGCTCTGACGGGCCACCAGACGCCCGTCGTCTCACGGCACCGTCACAACGGAGACCACTCCCTGGTTCGCCTCGGAACGAGAGGCGCAGGTTGACCGGGGAGTGGTCCACGTCTGTGTCAGGGCGGGGCAGCCAGTCACCTCACTGCCGTGCCAGGACCGTCCCCACCACCTGCCGCAGCATCGACTCCGGGTCCGGGGCCGGGCCGGGGGAGCGCCACGCCACGAAGCCGTCGGGGCGGATGAGGACCGCGCCGCCGTGGGTCACTCCGTGGGACCTCGCCCAGTCGGTGCCCTCGTCGTCCGGGACCAGGTCCGCCTCCGGTGTCCCGCCCACGCGGTACGACTTCAGCGGGACCCGCATCTCGGATGCCAGGCGCGTCGCCGCCTCGTGCCAGCCGGTGGGCTGTGCCGCGTCGCTGAGCAGGACCAGGGAGTCCTCGTAGAGGTCCAGGGTGGAGATGCGGGAGGCGTCGTCGCCGTGGCGGAGCCAGAGGTGGGGGGCCCTGCTGCCGGGGGCGCCGGTGAGGTCCAGGCCGTCCGGCACCACCGGTGCTCCCGGGTCGGCGCCGACCACCGCGCCCTGGGTGTAGCGGTAACCGAGGGCGACGTTGAGGATGCCGGCCTGCGGGCCGCCGCCGGGGGCCCCGCCCGGACCGCCCGGACCGCCGGGGCCGCCCGGACCGCCGGGGCCGCCAGGGCCACCGGGAGCCCCGGGGCCCCCGAAACCTCCGAGAGCTCCGGCACCACCGGGACCACCGGCACCACCGGGGCCGCCGGGGCCGCCGGGGCCTCCACCAGGACGTCCGCCCGGAGCAGCACCGGGACCACCGGGACTGCCGGGGCCGCCGGGACCGCCACCAGGACCTCCGCCCGGTGCTCCGCCCGGTGCTCCGCCCGGTGCTCCGCCACCCGGACCCCCACCAGGACCACCGGCCGGCCCCGCACCCGGTCCCCCGCCTCCCATGCCCGGCGGAGGCGCGAATCCGGGGTGGCTGTGTTCCGCCGAGCGGCCGGCGGCTCGGGCGCTGGTGGCCTCCGCGACCGGGCGGCGTTCCGCGTCGTAGGTGTCCAGGAGGCCGTCGCCCGCCCAGCCTTCCAGGACCGCGGCCAGTTTCCAGGCGAGGTTGTGGGCGTCCTGGATGCCGGTGTTGGAGCCGAAGGCGCCGGTGGGGGACATCTCGTGGGCTGAGTCGCCGGCCAGGAAGACGCGGCCGGAGCGGTAGCTGCGGGCGACGCGCTGGGCCGCGTGCCAGGACGCCTTGCCGGTGATCTCGACGTCGAGGTCCGGGGCGCCGATCGCGCGGCGGATGTGGTCGGCGCAGCGGTCGTCGGTGAAGTCCTCGACTGTTTCGCCCTGTTCGGGGTGCCAGGGGGCGTGGAAGACCCAGTTCTCCCGGTTGTCCACCGGGAGGAGGGCTCCGTCCGCGTCCTCGTTGGTCAGGTAGCAGACGATGAAGCGGCGGTCGCCCACGATGTCGGCGAGGCGGCGGGAGCGGAAGGTGATGCTGACGTTGTGGAAGAGGTCGCCGGGGCCGCTCTGGCCGATGCCGAGTTGCTCGCGGACGGGGCTGCGGGGGCCGTCGGCGGCGACCAGGTAGTCCGCGCGGATGGTGGTGTGCTCGCCGGTCTCCCGGCTCTTCACGATCGCGGTGACGCCTTCGGCGTCGGCCTCGAACGACAGCAGTTCGGTGCCGAAGCGCAGGTCGCCGCCGAGGTTCGTGGCGTGGGTGAGGAGCTCCGGCTCCAGGTCGTTCTGGGAGCACAGGCACCAGGAGCTGGGGCTGAAGCGGGCCAGTCCGCCCCCCGCGTCCATCTCCTTGAACAGCCACTCCCCCGCGTCGCCGACCAGGGTGGGCGTCTGGAAGATGCCGTGGTTCCCGGCCAGGGTGGCGGCGGCCTTCCTGATGTCCGGCTCGGTGCCGGACACGCGGAAGATCTCCATCGTGCGGACGTTGTTGCCGCGCCCGCGGGGGTGGATGGAGGTGCCGGTGTGGCGCTCCACCAGGGTGTGCCGGATGCCCAGCCGCCCCAGGAAGACCGAGGTCGACAGGCCCACCAGGGATCCGCCGACGATGAGGACCGGGACTCGGTGGACCCCGGGGGCGGCTCCGCCGGACCGGTCGGCTCTTGCGTTCATTGTTCGTCCTCCGTTGTGACGAACGTTCGTCCTGTGTCGTGACGGACGTCGTCTTCCGTTGTGACGGACGTGGTCCTCCGTCGTGGCGGACGTCGTCCTCGGTCGTGACGGACGTGGTCCTCCGTCGTGACGGACGTTCGCCCTCCGTGTGTCGGACCGTCGTCGCGTGACTCGCCCCGCGGCAGATGTGCGCCGGGGGTCTTCATGCATGCCCCGTGCGGCCCGAGGAGGCCCGCGGCGGCTCAGGCTTCACCCGCTTAACCCTCCCGGTTCGCGGTCCTCGCGGGCACGGCTCACGATCGTGCTTACTGCGACCGCCGCGCCCTGCCGGAGTCATGGCCCGCGCCGCGACGATCGCGCCCAGTCGACGAGAAAGTTCCCCCGAGAAGAGGTGGGCCGCATGACGGTCTCTCCCGTCGTGGCGACGGGTACCGCGTCGGCGGATGCCCGGACCACGGACGCCACGGACGCCACGGTGGCATCGGCCGCCGAGGACGCGGCCGGCGTGTCGATATCCGCGTTCGACGGATCCCGCGTGCGGGTCGTCCTGATGCTGGACATCCACGACGGAATGCAGCAGGAGTTCCTGACCGCCTACGACGGCATCCGCGACCGGGTCGCCGCCGTTCCGGGACACGTCAGCGACCAGCTGTGCCAGTCTCTGGACAATCCCACCCAGTGGCTCCTCACCAGCGAATGGGAGAGCGCGGTCCCTTTCCTGGCCTGGGTCAACAGCGAAGAGCACCTCGACACCGTCGGGCCCCTGCAGGACTACGTGCGCGACACGCAGTCCCTGCGCTACAGCGTCCTGCGGGAGACCCCCGGCGAACGGCCCCCGTCCGCGGCGGCCGGTGAGCCGCCGCCGGCCGCTCCCCGGATCGGGAGCAACGTCGTCCGGCACGCCCTGACCTTCACCGTACGGCCCGGCAGCGAAGGGGAGGTCGCCCGGCTGCTGGCCGGCTACGCGCAGCCCGACGCCGGTGTCGACGCCTCCGGCCGGCTGCTGCGCACCTCGGTCTTCCTGCACGGCAACCGGGTCGTGCGCGCCGTGGAGGTGCAGGGCGACCTGCAGACCGCGCTGCGCCACGTCGCCCGGCAGCCCGGGGTGCGGGCCGTCGAGGAGGCCCTCAACCCGTATCTGGAGCAGGTCCGGGACCTCCGCGATCCCCGGTCCGCCCGGCGGTTCTTCACCCGGTCCGCGATGCCGGCCGTCCACCACATGACGTCCTGCGTCCGCGCCGACGCGCGCGACATGCGGCTCGCGCTGTTCTACCCGGCCCGGGTCGGCGCCGGTCCGGAACTGGCCCGGCTGCTGGCCGGCCGGGACGCGGCGGCCGCCCACGACCCGGCCAGCCCGGTCCGCGCCGCCACCGTCTTCCACCGCGACGACTTCGTCATACGGCTCGTCGACGTGGACGGCGATCCGGCCGACGCGCCCGCGTTCGTCCTGGGCCTGCACGCGCCCGCCGACAGGTCCGGGGCCCCCGCCGCGGAGGTCACCGCGGTCGAGCGGTTGCTGGACACCGCCGCCGCCGGCGTCGACGGGCCCCTGACGGACGAACGCACGCTGTCGCTGCTGCTGGCGCGGGCCCGTATGACCCTCCTGACCGACCGGCGCTCGGACGACCCCTGAGCCAGGCACGCATCACGCGGGCGGACCGGGACGGACCGGGCCGGGCCCCACGGCGCGCCCGCTGGTCCGCGCGGACCTCTCCGCCTCCCCGGCCTCTCCCCCCCCTCATCCGCTCCGACCTCTCCACCCCCTCACCCTCACCCTCACCCTCCCCCGCCCCTCCGACCCCTCCGACGTCCCCTCGCGTCCCGTCATCCCGGAGTGAACGACATGACAGACCAGCAGGTACGCATCGTCTCCCTCGGCGACATCGCGCCGAACCGCCGCCGCGGCGGAGACCTCCGCGCCCTTCTCACGCCCACCACCGCCGGGTCGACCAGCGGCTTCATGGGCGTGGCCATGGTGCAGCCAGGTGACCGCATCGCGGAGCACTACCACCCGTACTCCGAGGAGTTCGTGTACGTCACCGACGGCACCCTCGAGGTGGACCTGAACGGTGTCCCCCACACCCTCTCCACGGGGCAGGGGCTGCTGATCCCGCAGGACATGCGCCACCGCTTCCGCAACGTGGGCGACGTCGAGGCACGCATCGTCTTCCACCTGGGGCCGCTGGCCCCGCGGCCGGAGCTGGGACACGTCGACACCGAGGACGCGGCGGGCAACCCCCTCCCCCACGACCCGGACCGGGCGGGGTGCGCCGGGCACGCCGGGCACGCCGGGCAGGAGCGTCCCGCCGCCGCGGCCGAGGCGGTGTCATGACCCGGCGTCGGGTCGCCGTCACGGGCATAGGCGTCGTCGCCCCGGGCGGGATCGGCGCCCCCCAGTTCTGGAGCCTGCTGTCCGACGGCCGTACGGCGACGCGCCGCATCTCCCTGTTCGACCCGGCCGGGCTGCGTTCGCAGATAGCCGCCGAGTGCGACTTCGAACCGTCCGAGCACGGGCTGGACCTCGCCACGGTCCAGCGGTGCGACCGGTACGTGCAGTTCGCGCTCGTCGCCGCCGCCGAGGCGGTCCGGGACGCCGACCTCGACATGGCCCGTGAGAATCCCTGGCGGGCCGGCGCCACGCTGGGCACCGCGGTCGGCGGCACCACCCGGCTGGAGCACGACTACGTGCTCGTCAGCGAGCGCGGCTCCCGCTGGGACGTCGACGACCGGCGGGCCGAGCCGCACCTGGAGCGGGCCTTCACCCCGGCGACGCTGTCGTCGGCCGTCGCCGAGGAGTTCGGCGTCCACGGTCCGGTGCAGACGGTGTCCACCGGGTGCACGTCCGGCCTGGACGCGGTGGGGTACGCCTATCACGCCGTCGCCGAGGGACGCGTCGACGTGTGCCTGGCGGGCGCGGCGGACTCGCCGATATCCCCGATCACCATGGCCTGCTTCGACGCCATCAAGGCGACCTCCCCGAACAACGACGACCCCGCGCACGCCTCCCGTCCCTTCGACGCCGACCGCAACGGCTTCGTCATGGGAGAGGGCGCCGCCGTGCTCGTCCTGGAGGACCTGGAGCACGCCCGGGCCCGTGGTGCCGCCGTGTACTGCGAGATCTCCGGCTACGCCACCTTCGGCAACGCCTACCACATGACCGGGCTCACCAAGGAGGGCCTGGAGATGGCGCGGGCCATCGACACGGCGCTCGACATGGCCGGGCTGGACGGCACCGCCATCGACTACGTCAACGCGCACGGCTCGGGCACCCAGCAGAACGACCGGCACGAGACCGCGGCCGTCAAACGGTCGCTGGGCGAGCACGCCTACGCGACGCCGATGAGTTCGATCAAGTCCATGGTGGGCCACTCGCTGGGCGCGATCGGGTCGATAGAGCTGGCCGCGTGCGTGCTGGCGATGGCCCACCAGGTGGTGCCGCCCACGGCCAACTACACGACCCCCGACCCGGAGTGCGACCTGGACTACGTGCCGCGCGAGGCACGCGAGCGGACGCTGCGGCACGTGCTGTCGGTGGGCAGCGGCTTCGGCGGCTTCCAGTCCGCCGTCGTACTGAGCGGTTGCGAAGGAGGGCTGCGATGAGCGGACCACAACGGACCACGCGCCGTCGGCAGGACGGAACCAGGCGGGCCGTCGTCACCGGACTCGGTGTGGTGTCCCCGCACGGCATCGGGGTCGAGGCGTTCTGGAAGGCGGCCGAGGACGGCGCCAGCAGCCTCGGTCCCGTCACCCGCGAGGGCTGCGACCACCTGCCGCTGCGGGTCGCGGGTGAGGTACGCGGCTTCGAGGCGGCCGACACGGTCGAGGACCGCTACCTCGTCCAGACCGACCGGTTCACCCACTTCGCGCTGGCCGCCACCGACCTCGCCCTGACCGACGCCCGGTTCGGCCGCGCCGACGTCGAGTCGCCGTACTCGGTGGGCGTGGTCACCGCCGCGGGGTCCGGCGGCGGCGAGTTCGGGCAGCGGGAGCTGCAGAACCTGTGGGGTCAGGGGTCGCGGTACGTCGGCCCGTACCAGTCGATCGCCTGGTTCTACGCGGCCAGCACCGGCCAGGTCTCCATCCGCAACGACTTCAAGGGTCCCTGCGGGGTCGTCGCCGCCGACGAGGCGGGAGGCCTGGACGCCCTGGCGCACGCGGCGCTCGCCGTGCGCAACGGCACGGACACGGTGGTCTGCGGTGCGACCGAGGCGCCGCTGGCCCCGTACTCGATCGTCTGCCAGCTGGGCTACCCCGAGCTGAGCCGGGCCACGGAACCCGACCGGGCCTACCGCCCGTTCACCGGTGCGGCCTGCGGGTTCGCGCCGGCCGAGGGCGGTGCCGTGCTCCTGGTGGAGGAGGAGGCGGCGGCCCGGGACCGCGGGGCCGACGTGCGGGCGACGGTGGCCGGGCACGCGGCGACCTTCACGGGTCCCTCCCGCTGGGCGGAGTCCCGGGCCGGGCTGGCCCACGCGATCGAGGGTGCGCTGGCCGAGGCCGGCTGCCGGCCCGAGGAGGTGGACGTGGTGTTCGCGGACGCCCTCGGTGTCCCGGAAGCCGACCGGGCCGAGGCGCTGGCCCTCGCCGACGCGCTCGGCCCGCACGCCCGGCGGGTGCCGGTCACCGCGCCCAAGACCGGGACCGGGCGGGCGTACTGCGCGGCACCGGTGCTGGACGTGTCGACCGCGGTGCTCGCCATGGAGCACGGGCTGATCCCGCCCACCCCGCACGTGTTCGACGTGTGCCACGACCTGGACGTGGTGGCCGGCCGCGCCCGCCCCGCCGAGATCCGCACGGCCCTGGTCCTCGGCCGCGGGCTCATGGGGTCCAACTCGGCGCTCGTCCTGCGGAAGGGCGGCACCGCGCCGTCCGCGGACGGCTGACGGACGACCGGCGGCCCACCCGACCCGACCAACGCCAACCCAGAGTGAGCGCCGCTTCCGGGCGAGCGCCGAACCGAGTGAAGGAGCACCTCGCATGACCGACCAAGTGGACTACCAGGTGACCGTCGAGGAACTGGCGACGCTGATGAAGCGCACCGCCGGCGTGCACGTCGACCCGGTCACCCTCCAGCAGCAGGCCGACGCCGGTTTCGACACCTTCGGCCTGGACTCCCTCGGCCTGCTGGGCATCGTGGCCGAGCTGGAGAAGCGGTACGGGCTGGGTCTGCCGGAGCAGGCCGAGCGCTGCAAGACGCCCGCGGATTTCCTCGCGCTGATCAACGGCGCCCTGAAGACGGGAGTGTGACGTGCCGGGCCACACCGACAACGAGATCACCATCGCCGCGCCGATGGAGCTGGTCTGGGACATGACCAACGACATCGACAACTGGCCCCGGCTGTTCAGCGAGTACGCCGCCGTGGACGTGCTCGACCGTGACGGGGACCGCGTCACGTTCCGGCTCACCATGCACCCGGACGCGGACGGCAAGGTGTGGAGCTGGGTCTCCGAGCGGGTCGCCGACCCGACGACCCGCACCGTCCGCGCCCACCGGGTGGAGACGGGCCCCTTCCAGTACATGGACATCGTCTGGGAGTACGCGGAGACCGCCGAGGGTGTCCGGATGCGCTGGATCCAGGACTTCGCGATGAAGCCGGACGCACCCGTGGACGACGCCTGGATGACGGACAACATCAACCGCAACTCGCGTACGCAGATGGCCCTGATCCGGGACCGGATCGAGCAGGCCGCGGGCGAGCGACGGCCCGCCTCCGTGCTCGCCGACTGACACCGGGCCGACTTGCACCCGGCCGGCCGGCCCGCGAGCCGGCGGACACCCGGGCCGGCCGGCACCTGAGCCGGCCGGCACCTCAGCGGGCCGACCCGCGAGCCGGCCAACACCCGAGTCGTACGACACCCGAGTCGTCCGACACCCGAGTCGTACGACATCCGAGCCGACCGACATCCGAGCCGACCGACACCTGAGCCGGACCCGACACCTGAGCCGACCCGACACCGACGGAGGGCACCTCCCCATGCACCACACCCTGATCGTCGCCCGGATGACCCCCGGCGCCGCACCGGACATCGCGAAGGTGTTCGCCGAGTCCGACCGCGGCGAGCTGCCCCACCTGGTGGGCGTCAACCGGCGCAGTCTCTTCGAGTTCGGTGACGGCGTGTACATGCACCTCATCGAGAGCGACGAGGACCCGGCCCCGGCCATCGGCCGGCTGACCGGGCATCCGGAGTTCCGCCGGGTCAGCGAGCGGCTCGAACCGTACGTGTCGGCGTACGACCCGGCGACCTGGCGGGGTCCGAAGGACGCGATGGCGCGCTGCTTCTACCGCTGGGATCGGACCGCCGCCGGCTGACGGTCCGCCGCCTCCCCCACCGCGTCGGGGGGGGGCGGGGGGGGGGCGGGGGCCCCCCCCCCCCCGGGGGGGGGGGGCGGCGGGGGGGCGGGGGGGCGGCGCCCACCGGGGGCCCCCCGGGGGGGAAGGGGGGTGCCCCCA
>NZ_JBNGGC010000074.1:0-8644 GCF_049974565.1 Streptomyces sp. WG5
CGCACGGTGACCACGAGCCCTTACTGGCCAAGGAATACGCCACTCTCGATTACACGAGGTTGCCAGTGTCACACCCCTACCGGATGTGTCTCATGGGTACCGTGGGGTCCCCGGCTCTACTCCTGAACGAAGTCGTAGACAGCCCGTTGAGGGTCGGTTTTGACGATGAGCCCGTCCGTGCACAGGTCGCGCAGGATCTGCCGGACCCGTTTCTCCGCTGCCCGTTGGTCTTCCCACGTGAGACCGTGGTCGCCCAGAGCCTTGATCGCACGCTGCGGATCCCAGGTACCTCCGAGGGCACGAATCGCCTGGGCGAGGACATGCCGGTCGGGATGATCTTTCTTGCGGTGGTTGGCGATGCTGGCAGGGGCGCCGCTGTAGTTGCAGTCGGCGCACTTCTCCCACGAGCAGTCCGGATCGGTGACGGCGGCGTGGCGGACGGAATGGTGCGAGCCGAAGCCGTGGGCGTGGAGCAGTTGAGCGACGGACCCGTCGTACTTGAGGGCCATGAGCGCTGCTTCGGCGATTTTGTCGTGGCCGGCGGCGAAGAACTTGCCCAGGCCGACGTCCTTCCCGCAGCCGCACCAGCACTTGCCGGTCGGGATGAGGCGAGGCTTCTCATTGCTTGGCATGAACCCAAGGTAGCAACCCTTGGGTTGTAGTCAAGGGGTAAATCCAAGGGCGACATTCAAGGGTGCATCGGCGTAAGCAGGCGCACAGCCGCAATCCGACTTCGTGCACAGCAGGGGCAGTGGCGCACGGCGGTCGGCTGCCGGTCATCGCCGAGGACATGCTGCACACGGTGCCGCGGCGTCACGCGGACGGCGAGTCCGTCGAGCAGATCCAGCCCGACCTCATCACCTTCAGGACCCCGCCTCGCTTCCTCTGACCGAGCGTCACCCTGGTCACAGAGATCAAATCGTCACTTCGCCTTGGCTTCGGGAGAGCAGGGCCGAGACCAAGGCCATCTCTGCCGTACGTCGGCCCGGTGACACCGGGCAGCCCCCTTGGGCGAACGGAGGACCGAACGCGGCGCGGCCTGCAGCAGGGTCCTCGAACGGGCACGTCCTCCCTGCACCGCTCAGTCCGGAGTGCAGGTACCCGAGCCGATGAACTCCGCGACTCCGCTGTTGCCCTGGTAGACCGCCACCGACCAGCGGGTGTAGTTCCAGTTCACGTCTCGGTCGTACTCGGCGGTCATCTTCTGGCAGACGGTCTTGGAGACGAGTTGCTGGAACTGGCTCCTCTGGGCGCGGCCCACGAGCACGTCCAGGTCGTCCACGGCCCACACGTAGGCGGCCTTTTCGACGGGATCGAAGCCGAGGCTGACGGAGTCGTCCCTGCCGAAGGGAGTCAAGCCGTACTGCCCTCCGGCGGCTCTGGTGTTCCAGGCTTTCGTGACGGCTTTGACGGCGGTGTCCGCGACACGGATCTCGGCCCTGTCGCTGCTGGGCATCGCGGCGGTCGCGATACCGGTCTCGCTTCCCTGCCACTGCCCCGCGGTCTCCGGGAGACAGCCGTCGGTCGCCTGCCCGAAGTCGAGGAAGGTCGGTTCCGTCTGGCCGTCGAAGTCCTTCCACAGGACGTGGTAGCGGCCGTACGGCCAGGTGGTGGGGGCTCCCTCGAGGCGGTGGGCGAGGGCGGTGCAGGCGGCCATCGCCCCTGCCCTGCCGAACACCTCCTTGTAGTCGTCGGTCAGTGTGGAGATCGGGCCGCCGGTGACCATCACCGTCTGGGCCCGTCTGTTGAACGTGATGGTGGGCTTCATGAAGGCCATGTCCTTCGTGCCGAGCATGGAGGTCATGTCCTTCCGGATGGCCTCCTCGACGTCCTTCTCGTCCGGGCCGGCCGCGGCTGTGCTCCTCGTCCACTCGTCGTAGCCGGGCTGAGCGGGGTCGTCGGCCCGCGTGTAGGCGGGATCGGGCACCCCGAGCAGCGGGTCGTTCGGAATGCCGACCGTACGGGGGTCGGCCGAAGGCTCCGTGCCGGTGCCCGATGCGGCAGGACCGGTGCGCGGGGCGTTCGGCTCCGCGGGCGCGGCGTGTACGTCGGCGGCGTCGTGCGTGGGGCTCTGCGTGCCGGAGGGGAGGGCGAGGGCGCCGCCCACGATGCCGCCGACGACGACCGCGGCCGCCAGGACCGTCGCGACCGTGCGTCTTCGGGAGCGCGTGGGCGGGTGGGACCAGGCGGGGTCGTCCAGGGGCGGCATGTCCCACTGGGCCGTCACCAGTTCGCCGACGCGGGTGGGTTCCAGTGCCGTGCCGTCTTCGAGGAGCTGCGTGTCCTGCGAGGCGAGAAGCGCCACGCACTCCTCCGCCGCCGAGGCGGCGCTCATCCGGCCGGCGGGCTCCTTCGCGAGGCACGTCTCCACGATTTCCCGCAGCTTCCCGGGCATGCCGTCGAGGTCGGGCTCGCCCGACATGACGCGGAACGCGACCACGTCCGGAGCACCGGTGCCGAAGGGGAGGCGACCGGTGGCAGCGTAGGCGACCAGCGCGCCCCAGGCGAACATGTCGCCCGCGGGCCCGGCGGTGCCGGTGCGGTAGTGCTCTGGACTGATCCAGCCGGGGGTGCCGGTCATGACACCGGTCCTGGTGATGCTCGTGCCATCGGCGGCATGGGCGATGCCGAAGTCCAGGACGCGCGGGCCGGCGGGGGTGAGGACGACGTTCTGTGGCTTGACGTCCCGGTGGACGACACCGGCGGCGTGGATGGCGGCCAGCGCCTGGGCTGTGCCGGTCGCGAAGGCGTACAGGGTTCCGCCCGACAGCGGTCCGCTGTCGGAGAGGTGCTGGTTGAGAGTGGGGCCGGGGGCGTAGACGGTGGCCAGCCACGGAGGGTTCGCCTCGGGCTCGGCCGCGAGCAGCGGTATGAGGCACGGGCCTTGGACTCGGCGGGAGAGGTCCACCTCGCGGCGGAACCGGGCCCGGAAGTCGGCGTCCTCGGCCTGTGCGGAGTGGATTACCTTGACCGCGACCCGAAGCCCGTCGGAGGTGAGTCCGGCGTGAACGGTTCCCATGCCGCCCGAGCCGAGTCGGCCGATGATCCGGTAGGGGCCGATACGTGAAGGGTCACCAGGGCGGACGGGCTGAATCCGCCCGCTCGGGCCGACAGTGCTCACAAGAAGTCCGTTTCGTCGTATGCACAAGTGGTTCGTCGGGCTGGGAGGGCCAGGGGCCGAGCGCGGGCGGGGGCTGCCGGTCTGTTCCTGGCCCGCTTCCCGCGGGGCTGGGGCCCGACGTGTTGTTCAGGCTCGGGAAGCGGTCGGCGCGTCCAGACCCGAGCGGTGCGGGACGGGACGCGCCCGGCCAGTGGTGATGTCAGGCCTGACCGGCATCGAGGCCGAGAGCGGTCGCGGTGTCCTGCCCGCCCCAGCCCTGCGGGGTGCGCCACAGGAGATGGACGCCGAAGACGTCGTGGACGGTGGCGGCCGACCAGTCCTCGGCGGGCGGCTGGGACAGCACCAGGTAGAGGCGGTCGGCGGTCGTCGGCAGGGTGTGGTTGGCCTCGCGGAGGCGGGCCGCTCCCGAACGGAGGTCGGGGTACGTGGACAGACCGGCGCCCAGGACCTCGTAGAGGAAGCGGCCGTGCTCAGTGGTGCAGTCGACGTCGACGACCGGTGAGTCGCCGTTCGGCTGCCGGTCGGCCCGCAGCAGGGCCGCCATCAGCTCGAGGCGCACCGCCTCATGGGTCTTGCAGACGCGGTCGGCCGCGGCCGCGGTCTCCAGGAACCGCAGCAGGTCCGTGCTCGGGACGGCCTTCGGTGCGGATGTCGGCGCATCGGTGCCGGTGGTTGTGCTGGGCATGGGGCGGTTCTCCTCCAGCTCCGACTGCTCGGGCTGCTCGGGCTGCTGTGGCGGTGCGGACGGTTCGGTCCGGCCGGACGGGGCGGGCTCGGGGGATCGCGCGGCGGCGGGCTCGGTGCCCCGGTTCTCCTTCACCGGACGGTCGGCGGTTTTGGCCGCGAGGCGCTGTTCCATCGTCCGGCGCGCCTCGGCCAGGGCCTCGGCCCAGCCGGTGCGCTGCAGCTCCGCCCGGAACCGGTCCAGGTCGGGGGTGTCCGAGGCGAGCGCGCGGTTGGTGTTCGCGGCGAGGTCCCGCAACAGGGCGAGACGGTCCCGGTCCGGGGAGCCGAGGATCCGCCAGACGTCCAGCCAGTCGTGCTGGTCCAGGCGCAGGCAGCGGTTGGCCATGCCCTTGAGTTCGGAGAGCCGGGCCCGGGCGTCGTTCGGGACGTTGCCGTCGGCCAGTTCCGCGATGACGGTGAGCGCGTCCACGTACCGCTCGGCCATGGTGAGTGAGACGGGCCTGCGTCCGCGCTCGTCGACGGTGACGAAGGTGACGTTGGAGGTGTGGCGCAGGACCCAGGCGTCCAGCTCCGCCCCGGTCTCGGGCGGTGTGGAGCCGTGGCGTACGGCCAGGAGCAGGGGGCGGTCGGTGGCGGGTGAGACGGCCTCGACCTTGTAGTTGCCGCCGGTGGTGTGGCCGACCACGCGGACCTTGATGTCGGTGCCGATCTCGGGGGCGTTCCCCGCCGCGGTGACCGGCCCGGCGGTACTGCCGGCGACCTCGTCGGTGCCGGGAGCGGCTCCGGTGGGCGGCTGTTCGGCGGGATCCGGGGTGCCGGTGTCCGTGAGGGCCTGCGGGAGCGGTGCGGTGTGCAGGACGGTCAGGGTCTGGGTGCTGCGGGTCAGCGCGATGTACAGCTGGCGCAGGCCGGCCGGGCCGCGAGCGGCGATGGTGGCGGGTTCCACCACGAGGACGTGGTCGTACTCCATGCCCTTGGCCTGGGCGGCGGCCAGCACGGACACCGCCTCGCGTTCCTGCTGCGTGAGACCGTCCGCCGCATCGAGGTGGCGGGCGATCTCGTCGAGCCAGCCGGAGTCGTCGGGGACGATGACGGCCACCGAGCGCAGGGTGTGACCGTCACTGCTGCCGAGGAGGCGGACGGCATGGGCAACGGTGTCGTCCAGGAGCCGCCACGGCTCGGTCGCGACGGTCCGGACCGCGCCTTCACCGGCTTCGCGCACCGCCTGCGGGTACGGCAGCGAGGGGGCGACCGTGCGGGCCAGCGGCGCGACGAACTCCATGATCTCGGCGGGCACGCGGTAGCTGGCGGTCAGTTCGGCCACGCGCCAGTCGCCGTGGTCGGACAGCAGGGTGCCCAGTTCCTCCCAGTCGGTGTGCACGCGCGGACCGGTGGCCTGGGCGAGGTCGCCGAGGACGGTCATGGAACCGCCCCGCGCGACGCGCCGGCGCAGGGTGCGGGCCTGCATGGGGGTCAGGTCCTGGGCCTCGTCGACGACGATGTGGCCGTAGCGGCGTGGGATCTCTCCGGTGATGAGGTACCGGAGTTCCTCGAGCAGGACGAGGTCGTCCAGGGTCCACGGGTCGCCGTCGGCGGTGGCGGCGCGGGGGCGGTGCAGGGCGGCCTGCTCCTCGTCGTCGAGGAGGTCGGCGGCGCAGGCGCGCAGCAGGTCGGGTGAGTCGTAGAGGCTGCGCAGGGCTTCCCTGGCGCCGGGCGAGGGCCAGACCCGGTCGAGGAGGCGTTCGACCCTGCGGTTGCGTTCCAGGCTGCGGCGGATCGTGCCGTCCGCGCCGCGGCGCGGGGCGACGGCGGCGAGTTCGGCCAGGAGGTGGTCGACGAGCAGGGTGCGGAAGCGGTCGCGGCGCTCGCGGTGGGCGCCGTCACCGCCGCGCGCCTCCTCGAGGAGGGCGAGGAGCCCGGAGCGCGGCACGCGCAGGGTGGTGCTGCCGGCGGTGACGGTGAACGCCGGCTCGTCGCCCTCGAAGGAGGGTGCGGTGAGGAGGCCGTCGAGGGCTTCGGGACGGCACTCGCGCTCGATCCGGCGGCGCAGGACGGCCGCCATGCGCTCGTCGGACTTCACCAGCCGTGCCCGCGGGGTGTCGGTGCCGAGGGACTCGCCCTCCCACAGGCGGGACAGCTGGACGGCGTTGACGTCGCGGGTGCCGAGGGTCGGCAGCACCTGGCCGACGTAGTCGAGGAACCGCTGGTGGGGGCCGATGACGAGGATGTCCGAGGCCGTGAAGTGCTCGTTGTTGACCAGCCAGGTCACGCGGTGCAGTCCGACCGCGGACTTGCCGGTGCCCGGCCCGCCCTGCACGACGAGGATGTCGGTCGGCGAACCCGTGACCAGCGCCATCTGGTCTCGGCGGATCGTCTCCACAATGTCCCGCATCCGGCCTCGGCGCGAACGCTGCAGCTCGCGCAGGAGGAAATCGTCCGGCTGCGGGGGCCTGCGGCGCTGGATACGGGCGACGTCGGCCGGAGTGCGGGCCGGCGGGCGCTCCCCGCGCTTCTCGGTGCCCGGCCGCCCTGCCTTCGGGGCGTCGTCGGCGGGAGGCCTGGGCGTGGGAACGAGTCCCGCGTCGGAGGCGGCATCGGGGGCGGCCTCGGAAACGGTGCCGGAAAGAGCTCCGGGCACGGCGATCTCATCGGAGTAGTCCTCGACGACACGCTCCGCGCAGCGCAGCCGCCTCCGCAGAACGACGTCGCCCGGCGCCTCCTGCTGCGCCTCGAGCCACTTGGTGGCCATCCCGCTGGTCCAGAGCACGACGACGGTGTCGCGGGTCCGGACGTCGGAGACGGGACGCCGGCCGACGTACCAGGGCCGGGGCTCGCCGCCGGGCTCCTCCGGGACGTCGACGCGGGCGAAGACCAGCGACTCGCCTCCGAGGTTGCCGTAGGCCGCTGCCCGCTGCTCCGCGTCCTTCTTGTTGGCGATGCCGTCCTTGCCGGTGGCCGACGCCGTGGCGGCCCCGGTTCCGTTCATCTCGGCCAGCCGTGCCTCGTAACAGGCGTACGCGTGGTCCACCGCCTTCTGCTCGAGGGCGATGACGTCGTCGCGTGTGGTGGTGCCCATGTGCTTTCCCTCCCTTGCGACGCCCCGCAGGACGCCGCTACGGGCTTACGCCCGTCCCCGGCGATATGACTATCAGAGACCGGATGGTGACGAACAGTCCGGGGCAGCATCGGAAGATCTCCCGCACGAGCTGTACTTGCTGAGGACCCGCGAGGCCGGCCTTCTGTCCTCCGTACGCCTGCGGGCTCGGACGGCCTTCAGGTGCGTTTCGGGCCACACATCTTCGCCGGCGCACCGGCGCGCTGTCGGCTGGCCGAGTACTCCTTGCTGCCGAACGACCCCGAGCAGATCCGCCATGGGACCATCCCTGCGGGTGCGGGGAGCAGGACCCACTGCACCCGCACCAGTTCCGGCACACGGGACCATCCCCGCGGGTGCGGGGAGCAGCCCCATCAGGAACCCGCCGGGTGCCGGTGAACGGACCATCCCCCGCGGGTGCGGGGGGCAGCTGCTGGTCCTGGTCGTGGTGGAGATCGTCGCGGGACCATCCCCGCGGGTGCGGGGAGCAGACTGTTTCACCTGCGGTTTCACAGCCGCGGAGACGCAGTTTCAGGCGACCGCTGTGGGAGGTGCTGCGGGTCGTGCCGCCGTCGCGGCTGCCTTCCGGTCTGTCGTGATCCACCCAGCCTCTGGACGGGAGGCGAGAGGCAGCCCCAGAAGGAGCCGGGCCTGCAGTGCGGCGAAGGAGGCAGGGACGGCGAGCAGCACTTCGTAGTCCGCGCATGCCTATATGCGGGAACTGATCGCGCCGCTGGAGCGGAAGAACGGCTGGACTCTGGCGGAGGAGGCCGGGCATGCGGGCCCCGATCGCATCCAGCAGCTGCTGAACCGCATCGAGTGGGCGGCCGAGCACGGCTTCGGTGGCGTGGATCTCCCGCTCGGAGAGCACGGCGTACCCGTGCACCTCCAGGGCGATCCCGGCGTCCGTGACGACGAGGCGGTGCATCAAGCGCGGCCTGGTCGGCGGTTCCTCCTGGCGGTTCTCGGTGAGGGTGAGCTCGTTCATCAGGCGGTAGGCCTATGAAGGTGTTGCACTTGTAGGCGTGTGGCTTTCGACGGCGCGGTCGAGGTATACGTGGCTGGGCAGTCCATCGCGGTCACGGGGGCACATGGGGAGGCACACCTCGATACCTCAGCGACTTGCAGCACGTCATCGATGCTTTGACATCGCTCGAGTCGCATAGCAAGATCCATATGCTTTAGGTATCACGGTGATGCACCAGAAGCGGGGGCATAGTGATGAAACGACTTGTTGCCGCGGTAGCCACTGGCGCCGCGGTAATGGCCACGGTCACAGGGTGCGGCGCCGACAATACTGAGTTGATCAAGCCGATCACGCACGAGATCGACAGCCTACGTGTTGAGATCAAGATGGAGTCTGAGGCTGTCGACGCGCACGATACGGATGCGAAGGACCACATCGAAAGCGTCAAGATGACGGCTGAGTACGTGACTCCCAAGCTGGCCGATCTTGCAGAAGATGCTCCCTCCGAAACGCGTGCCTTCGCGAACGCAGCACACGCATGGGCCGAAGCGGTTCTGACCTCCCGCACGGCCATTCTCGATCAGGCCGGCGAGGACACGGGCACCCTGGCTTTGGCGAACGTCGGCTTGGCAGCTCGCACCCTCGACCAGGAAGCCGAGGACCTCAGCGTCGGGGGCTGGGAAGGCGTCCACGACCTTTAGTACTCCAGCAGGACTTTGCTGTCTGACCTGCGGGTTTCGCTGGGCGGCTGGAGTGTAGCGGGACTTCGGTCGTG
>NZ_JBNGGC010000075.1:0-6962 GCF_049974565.1 Streptomyces sp. WG5
TGCGGACGGTCTTCCCCGACCTCGACGGCGAGCCCTACCAGCACATCCTCACCCCCACCGAAGCCCACCTCACCCTCACCGTGGAGGACGCGCGGTCGGTGGAGCGGCGGGATCGGCTGGTCCACGACATGGCACGGCACGGATTCGAGCTGGACCGGGACATGCCGTTGCGCGCGATGCTGCTGACGACGGGGCCCGGCGAATCCATGCTGATGCTGACGTTGCATCACATCGCCGGTGACGGCTGGTCGATGGCGCCCCTGGCCGAGGACCTGGTGACCGCCTACGCGGCCCGGCGTGAGGGCCGGTCGCCGCAATGGTCCGCGATGCCGGTGCAGTACGCCGACTACGGCATCTGGCAGCACGAACTGCTCGGCGAGGACACCGACCCCGACAGCCTGCTGCGCCGCCAAGCCGCCTACTGGACCGAGCACCTGCGCGGCCTGCCCGACGTCGTGTGCCCGCCCACCGACCGGCCGCGGCCGTCCGAGGCGTCGCACCACAGCGAGATGTTGCCGTTCGAGATCGACGCCTCGACCCATGCCACCCTGCGGGAGCTGGCGCGGGCCCACGGGGCGACGCTGTTCATGGTGCTCCACGCGGGCCTCGCCGGGTTGATGTCGCGGCTCGGTGCCGGAACGGACATCGCGGTGGGCTCACCCATCGCCGGACGCACCGACGAGGGCCTCGACGACCTGGTGGGCTTCTTCGTCAACACCCTCGTCATGCGGACCGACACCTCGGGACGGCCGTCCTTCGCCGATCTGCTGGCGCAGGTCAGGGAGACCAGCCTGGCCGCCTACACCCACCAGGACATTCCCTTCGAGTACCTGGTGGAGAAGCTCAACCCGCAGCGCTCCACCGCCCACCACCCGCTCGTCCAGGTCATGCTCACCCTCCAGAACACCGCGGAGGTGCGCTTCGACCTGCCCGGGCTCCAGGCACGGCTGGAGAACCCGGGGCAGGGCAGCTCGCAGTTCGACCTGCTGCTGAACATCGGCGAGACCTTCGACGCGAACGGCGGCCCGGCGGGCATCACCGGCTTCGTCGAGTACGCCACCGACATCTACGACCCCGACACCGTCGCGGCGTTCGGGGCGCGGTACGTACGGCTGCTGACCACCGCCGCGGCCGCCGCGGACCTGCCGCTCGACACCCTCGACCTGCTGGCCCCGGCAGAACGCCGGCAACTGCTCGGCTGGTCGGGCGTGCACGGCTCGGCCCGGCTCGAACCGCTCACCCTGCCCGGCCTGTTCGCCGAGGCCGTGCGGCGCGCTCCGACGTCGCCGGCCGTCGTACGCGGCGAAGAGCAGCTGACGTACGCAGAACTGGACGCATGGTCGAACCGGATCGCGCGGCTGCTGGCCGACCGCGGCCTCGGTCCGGGCCGGCGGGCGGCGCTGCTGATGCGGCGCGGCCCCGGCCTGCTCGCCGCCCTGCTGGGCGTGCTGAAGACCGGCGCGGCCTACGTGCCCGTGGACCCTGACTACCCGGCGGACCGGCGGGCGTACATGCTCGGCGACGCGGAGCCGGCGGTGGTGCTCGACGACGAGTGGGTCCGACAGGACCTCACGGACTGGCCCGGCACGGGCCTCGGCATCACCGTCGACCCGGCGTACACCGCGTACGTGATCTACACGTCCGGTTCCACCGGCCGCCCCAAGGGCGTCGAGGTCACGCACGCCGGGATCGCCGGGCTCGCGGCGGCCAAGCGGGCCGCCTTCGCGCTGCGCCCCGGCGACAGGGTGCTCCAGTTCTCGCCCTCCAGCTTCGACGCCATGGTCTCCGAGATGGTGACCACCTTCAGTGCCGCGGCGACCCTGGTGGTGCCCGAGGAGACCGGCATCGCCGGAGGGGAGCTCGCCGAGCTGCTCCACCGCGAGCGGATCACCAACGCCACCCTCCCACCGTCCGTCCTGGTCACCCTGGAGGACACCCATGGGCCGGACCGGCTCACCGGACTGACCACGCTGGCGGTCGCGGGCGAGGCATGTCCGCCCGACGTGGCCGCGCGGTGGGCCCCGGGACGCCGGATGATCAACGCGTACGGGCCCACCGAGTCGACCGTGGGCGCCGCGATGAGCCCGCTGCCGGCCGGCCGGGAGACCGGAGTGGTGCCGATCGGGCGGCCCTTGCCCGGACTGGCCGGGCTGGTGCTCGACGAGCGGCTCGAACTGGTTCCGGCGGGCGTGTGGGGAGAGCTGTACGTGTCGGGGGCGGGCCTGGCGCGTGGCTATGTCGGCCGCCCCGGCCTGACGGCCGAACGGTTCGTCGCCTGCCCCTTCACCGGCCCCGGTGCGCGGATGTACCGCACGGGCGACCTCGCCCGCTGGAACGCCGACGGACGGCTGGAATACCTCGGCCGTGCCGACGACCAGGTGAAGATCCGCGGCTTCCGGATCGAACCCGGCGAGATCGAGGCCGTGCTGCGCGGCCGCCCGGACGTCGCCCAGGCCGCGGTGACCGCCCACGAACAGCAGGACGGCGTGAGCCGGCTCGTCGCCTATCTGGTGCCGGAGGAGGGGCGCGAACTGTCGGTGTCGGCGGTACGGGACACGGCGCGAGACCGGCTGCCCGACTACATGGTGCCCTCGGCCTTCGTCGTGCTCGACGCCGTGCCGCGCACGCCGAGCGGCAAGCTCGACCGGGCCGCGCTGCCCGCCCCCGACTTCGCGAGCACCTCCAGGCGGGCCGCCCGCACACCGCAGGAACAGATCCTCGCCACCCTCTTCGCGGACGTCCTGGGTGTTCCGGTGGTGGGCGTGGACGACGACTTCTTCCATCTGGGTGGTCATTCGTTGGTGGCGACCCGGTTGGTGAGTCGGGTGCGAGCGGTGCTGGGCGTGGAGTTGCCGTTGCGGGCGTTGTTCGACGCGCCGACGGTGGCGGGGCTCGCGGGTCGGTTGTCTGATGCGGCTTCGCGTCCGGTGCTGGAGCGGCGGGAGCGGCCGGAGGTGCTGCCGTTGTCGTTCGCGCAGCGCAGGCTGTGGTTCCTGTACAAGTTCGAGGGCGCCTCGGCGACGTACAACATGCCGCTCGCCCTCCGGCTCACCGGGAAACTGGACATCGGCGCTCTGGAGGCCGCGCTCAACGACGTGATCGCGCGGCACGAGCCGCTGCGCACGATCTTCCCGGACACCGACGGACAGCCCCACCAGCGGGTACTGGACGCCGCGGACGTGCGCCTGGAACTGACGCCGGAGCCGGTCCCCGAAGACGGGCTCGACGCACGGGTGGAGGAGTGCGTCCGCCACCGCTTCGAACTCGACCGTGAGGTCCCCGTCCGGCCCAGGCTGCTCAGCACCGGCCCGGACACCCACATCCTCGTGCTGACGATCCATCACATCGCCGGGGACGGCTGGTCGCTCGGCCCGCTCGCCGACGACCTCAGGAGCGCCTACACCGCCCGCCGCGAGGGTGGGCGGCCGAGGTGGTCCGCGCTGCCGGTGCAGTACGCCGACTACAGCCTCTGGCAGCACGAACTGCTCGGCGACGACACCGACCCCGACGCCCTCTTCGCCGGCCAGGCGGCCTACTGGGCCGAGCACTTGGCGGGCCTGCCCGAGGTCGTGAGCCTCCCCGCGGACCGGCCGCGGCCCCCCGTCGCTTCCCAGCGCGGCGCCGAGGCCCGATTCACACTCGACGCCCCGACACATGCCGCGCTGCGGGAGCTGGCCCGCTCGGCGGACGCCACCCTGTTCATGGTCCTGCACACCGGCCTCGCGGCCCTGCTCTCGCGGCTGGGCGCCGGCACGGACATCGCGGTCGGCTCGCCCATCGCCGGACGCACCGACGAGAACCTCGACGAGCTGGTCGGCTTCTTCGTCAACACCCTGATCCTGCGCACCGACACCTCCGGCGACCCCGCCTTCGCCGATCTGCTGGCGCAGGTCAGGGAGACCTGCCTGGCCGCCTACACCCACCAGGACATCCCCTTCGAGTACCTGGTGGAGAAGCTCAACCCGCAGCGCTCCACCGCCCACCACCCCCTGATCCAGGTCATGCTGGCCCTCCAGAACAACGCGGACCTGCGCTTCGACCTGCCCGGCCTGCACACCCAGCTCCTCGCCCCGGCCCCCGGCGGCTCACAGTTCGACCTCACCCTCAACCTGGTCGAAAGCTTCGACGAGGACGGCAGGCCCGCCGGACTGACCGGCATGATCGAATACGCCACCGACCTCTACGACGCCGCCACCGTGGACGCCTTCGCGGCCCGCTGGACCCGCCTGCTGGCCGCCGCCGCAGAGGACCCGCACCGCCGCGTCGGCGCACTGGACATCCTCGACCCCGACGAACGGCGCACCCTGGCCACGTGGAGCACGTCCCCCCGCACCGAGACGGAGGCGACCCTGCCCGAACTCTTCGAGAGGCAGGTGCGCGCCACCCCGCACGCACCCGCGCTGATCGACGCCGACGGCACGGTCTCCTACGCCGAGCTCGACGCGCGCGCCAACCAGATCGCCCACTGGCTCATCGCCCGGGGCGCGGGCCCCGAGTCCCCGGTCGGCGTCGCCGTCGACCGCTCCCGGACCCAGATCGCCGTCGTCCTCGGCGTCCTCAAGGCCGGAGCGGCCTACCTGCCGATCGACCCCGCACATCCCGCCGAGCGGATCGCCTACCTGGTCTCCGACGCCCGGCCCGCACTGGTGCTGGCCTCCCGGCCCCTGGACGTGCGGCTCCCGTTCCACCTCACCGACGACCCCGCTACCGCCGCCGCGTGGGACCGGCAGCCGACGCGGGCGCCCCGGGACAGCGACCGCACGGCGCCCCTGTGCCCGTCCAACGCCGCGTACGTCATCTACACCTCGGGCTCCACCGGCACCCCGAAGGGCGTGACCGTCACCCACGCGGGCCTCGCCGGCCTGACCGCCACCGCCGAGCGCTTCGGCCTCGGCGAGGGAAGCCGCACCCTTCAGTTCACCTCGTCCAACTTCGACGTGTCCGTGATGGAACTCCTGACGGGCTTCACCCTCGGCGCAGCGCTCGTGCAGACCGGCACCGAGCACCTGGTCGGCGACGAGCTCGCCGCCGCGCTCGCCACCCACCGGGCCACCCACCTGTTCATCCCACCGTCCGTCCTGGCCACCCTCCCGGCCTCCGCCGAGTCCGCCCTGCCCGATCTGAGGTCCCTGGTGGTCGCGGGCGAGGCCTGCCCGCCCGCCCTGGCCGCCCGCTGGTCCGCAGGACGCCTGATGATCAATGCCTACGGCCCGACCGAGGCCACCGTCTACGCCACCACCAGCCCGCCGCTCACCGGGGCGAACGCCCCCATCGGCACACCGGTCGTCGGTGCCCGCGTGTTCGTCCTGGACGGCTGCCTGGCCCCCGTGCCACCGGGCGTACCCGGCGAGCTGTACCTGGCCGGCCCGGGCCTCGCGCGCGGATACGTCCGCCGGCCGGGCCTGTCGGCGGAGCGGTTCGTGGCGTGCCCGTTCGACGCGCCGGGCGGCCGGATGTACCGCACCGGCGACGTCGTCCGGTGGAACGCGGACGGTCAACTCGAGTACCTGCACCGCGTGGACGACCAGGTGAAGATCCGCGGGTTCCGGGTGGAGCCGGGCGAGGTGGAGGAGGCACTGCGGCGGCTACCCGCGGTGGGCCAGGCGGTCGTGGCACCGTTCGTGCACGGGGGCGAGTTGCGGCTCGCGGCATACGCGGTCCCCGTACCCGTGCCGGACGCCGGGATCACGCCCGCGTCGCTGCGCGCGGACCTTCGGGAAGTACTGCCGGGCTACCTCGTGCCGTCCACGGTCATTCTGCTGGACGCGCTGCCGCTGACACAGAACGGAAAGGTCGACCGGGCAGCACTCCCCACACCGCAATACGCCGGGCACACCGCGACAGCGCCCCGCACACCGCAGGAGGAGATCCTGTGCGGCCTGTTCGGGGACATTCTGGGGGTGGCGTCGGTCGGGGTGGACGACAGCTTCTTCGACCTGGGTGGTCACTCGCTGCTGGCGACGCGTCTGGTGAGCAGGATCCGCCGTGTCATGGGCGTCGAACTGCCGCTGAGGGCGCTGTTCGAGGCGCCGACCGTGGCGGGGCTGGTACGCCGTCTGGACGCGGGGCAGGTGCGTCCGGCGTTGGAGGCGCGTCCGCGTCCGGAGTCGCTGCCGTTGTCGTACGCCCAGCAGCGGCTGTGGTTCCTGCACAAACTCGAAGGTCCGTCGGCGACCTACAACATGCCCTTCGCCCTGCGCCTCACCGGCGACGTCGACCACGACGCGCTGGAGGCCGCCCTCAACGACGTCGTGGCGCGCCACGAGTCGCTGCGCACGGTCTTTCCCGAGAGGGAGGGCCGGCCGTACCAGTGCGTGCTGCCGGTGGACGAGGCCCGGGTGCCCCTCACCGTCGAGCCGGTCACGGAGCCGGCCGTCACCCCTCGTATCGCCGCGACCATCAGGCACGGCTTCCGCCTCGACCGCGACGTCCCCGTCCACGCCCACCTGCTCGACATCACCGGGAGCTACGACGCGGTCCTGGTGCTGGTACTGCATCACATCGCGGGGGACGGGTGGTCGGCGGGCCCCCTGGCACGGGATCTGGTGGCGGCCTACGCGGCCCGCTCGGGCGGCGAGGCCCCGTCATGGCCGCCGCTGCCGGTGCAGTACGGGGACTACACCGTGTGGCAGCACGAGGTACTGGGGGACGTGGACGACCCGTCGAGCGTGGTGGGCGGCCAGTTCGCCTACTGGCAGAGGCAGCTGGAGGGAGCACCGGAGGAGGTGACGGTGCCGGGGGACCGGCCGCGTCCCGCCTCGGCGTCGTACGAGGGCGAAGTGATCGGCTTCGAGATCGGTGCCGACCTGCACTCCGGGCTGCGGGACTTCGCGCGGTCCGCTGACGTGACCCTGTTCATGGTGCTGCACGCCGGACTCGCGAGCCTGCTGTCGCGGCTGGGCGCGGGATCGGACATCGTCGTCGGTTCGCCGGTCGCGGGGCGGATGGACGAGGGGCTGGAC
>NZ_JBNGGC010000076.1:0-6425 GCF_049974565.1 Streptomyces sp. WG5
AGCGATCGACGACGCGCCCGCGACGGTGCAGACGGCGAGCAGCCCGGCAACAAGCGGCTTACGAAGGCGGGTTTTCATCAGAGTTCCCTTCCAGGGCGATGTGATACCTGATCCGCATGGCCGTCCGTCGCGGTGCGTGATGCGGCGGACACGCATGCTCGGCGCACCGAGGAGCGAAGGCATCGGCCGGTGCGAACCGGGGCAGCGGTGATTCCCCCCCTGGTCTCCCGACCGTGAACGAGCCCCTGCGTCGCCCCCTCGCGGCGCACCGACTGCGCAAGGTATCACGCCGTCACCACACACCTACCTGTGGCACACATCGAGTTCACAAGTAGGCTCGGCGCGCCGAAATACGGCCCCCGACCAGTGAGTTGTCGGGCAGTGAGAGGTAAGACGCTCTTGAGTCGAAGACTCACCAAACGCGCAGTTCTTCGGGTACACGCGCATACGGACGGACACCGCGGCGAGTCGCGATGGCGGCTGGCTTCCCTGCGGTCGCTGTGCCTCACCCTCCTGATCGCCCTGACGCTGGGCATGGTGGGCACTGTCCCGGCGTCCGCCGTCGACGAGGTGCCGGGCGAGGAGGAGGTGTCCGAGTACATACCCGCCACCGACCGGGGCAGGGTGCTCGAGCTGTGGCAGTCCGGAGGGCCGGCCGTCAAGGCCGCGGCCGAGGCGGCGCTGCTCGGCACCGAC
This sequence comes from Streptomyces sp. WG5, assembly GCF_049974565.1. Lineage (NCBI taxonomy): Bacteria > Bacillati > Actinomycetota > Actinomycetes > Kitasatosporales > Streptomycetaceae > Streptomyces > Streptomyces sp. WG5. The sequence goes on from NZ_JBNGGC010000076.1 coordinate 697, forward strand.
GCCGACGTGCAGAAGTTCCTCGCGGAAGAGAAGGAGATCGCACAGCTCAGCGACGACCGGGTGTCGGCCGTCCAGATCCTGTCGCTGGGCGGGCGGGAGGTGCGCGCGGCCGCGCAGACGGCGCTCGCCGGCTCGCCCGAGGACCTGCGGGCCTTCCTCAAGGACGGCTGGCGGGTCCCGCTGGAGCAGGACCAGAGGGTCCAGGCCGTGCAGGTCATCTCGGCGGCCTCCGGACGCGGGGTCAAGGAAGCGGGTCAGAAGGCGCTCAACGGCACCATCGAGGACGTACGCGCGTTCCTCAACGAGGGGCAGTACGTCGCCGCGGACAGCGACGCCCGGGTGCAGACCGTCCAGATCATGAGCACCGGCGGGGACGCGACCCGCGAGGCCGCCCGGGTCGCCCTCAACGGGGACATCAACGACGTCCGGGAGTTCCTCGAGGTCGGGCAGCACATCGCCCGGGCCCGCGATCAGGAGCAGGCGACCGTCGCACAGCTCGCCGAGTGGGCCACCGAGGCCGGCCGGCAGGCCAAGGCCGAGACGGAGAAGGCCAAGGAGGCGTCGGCACGCGCGGTCGAGGCGACACAGCTCGCCAAGGAGTCGGCGCAGAAGGCGGCCGAGGAGACCGAGGCGGCCAAGGCGGACGCCCAGAAGGCGTCGAGTGCCGCGGGCCGGGCGGCCGACGCCGCCCGGGGCGCCGCACGTGCCGCGCAGCAGGCCATCGACGCCGCCAACGCGGCCACCACCTCGGCCCGTGTGGCCGCCAACGCCGCCTCGCAGGCCGCGTCCGCCGCGGCGGCGGCCGCCCGGGCCGCCTCCAACGCCCGGAACGCGGCCGCCGCCGCGGCGAGCGACGCGGGCAAGGCGTCCGCCGCCCGTGCGGCGGCCGAGGACGCGCGGGACGCCGCCAAGGGAGCGCAGAAGGCCGCGACCGCCGCCGACCACGCCGGTACCGCCGCGTTCGAGGCGGCCAACGCCGCCAAGTCCGCGGCCTACGCGGGGCTCAACGCGGACGCCGCGGCCAGCGCTGCGGCCGAGGCCAGCGGCCAGGCGGGTGTTTCCGAGGCGCAGGCCGCCCGGGCCAGGGCCGCGGCGGCCGAGGCGCACCGCCACGCCGCGCAGGCCACCGCCGCCGCGAACCGGGCCGAGGCGCTGGCCGGCAAGGCGGCCAAGGCCGCGCACGAAGCGCGTGACGCCGCCAACTCCGCCGCCAAGCACGCCGAGAACGCCGCCGTCGCCGCCGACGCGGCGGCCGACCACGCGGGCGACGCCGCGACCGCCGCGGCGGAGTCCACGAAGCACGCCAACGCCGCCAAGGACGCCGCCGACGCGGCGACCGCGGCGGTCACCAAGGCGCAGGCGACCTTCACCCTCGCCCGCGAGATCGAGAAGGAGGGGCTGACCACCCGCACGGCGGGAGCGATCGAGCAGGCCCGCTCGCTCAAGGCACTCGACGACGAACGCCAGGCCGCACAGGACCGGCAGGCGCAGGCCTCCCAGGCCCTGGACGAGGAGGCGGACCGGCTGGCCGCCGAGGTCACCCGGCCCGACGTCGACGTCGCCACCGTCGCGCCGAAGGCCCGCAAGGTCGCGCTGAACACGGCGCAGACCCGCGGCCCCTGGAGCGTCGCCGCGGCCGAGGTGGCCCTGGCCGGCTCCGACGAGGACGTCATCGAGTACGTCCGCACCGGCCGGGACAAGGCGCTGGAGCTCGACAACCGGGCACGGGTCAACCGCCTCGCCACCGAGTCCGAGTCCGAGACGGTCCGCGCGGCGGCGGAGGCGGCGCTCGACGGGGACGCGGCGGCGGTCGCGGACTTCCTCGCCACCGGCCAGCACCAGGCCGCGGCCAACGACTACCGGGTCACCGTCACCCAGCTCATGAACGGCGCCGGGCCCGGAGTGCGGGCAGCCGGACAGGCGGCCCTGAACGAGGGCTCCCCGGACAGTCTGCGCGCCTTCATCACCACCGACTACTACACCCAGCGCACCCAGGACGAACGGGTCCGCGCCGTCCAGCTGGAGGAGTCGGGCACTCCGGAGGTCGCCGCCGCGGCCCGCATCGCGCGGGAAGGGCCGCCGCAGGTCCTGCACGCGTTCATCGAGACGGGGCAGTACAAGGCCAAACGCCAGGACCTGCTGACGGCCACCCACGTGGCCCGCGTCCAGGGGCTCATCGCCGACGCCTCCGCCGTGGCCGCCACGGCCCAGCGGTACGCCGCGGAGGCCGGCCGTGCCGCGGCCACCGCGAACGACGCCGCCGACCTGGCGCAGAAGTACGCGCAGCAGGCCGAGGACTCGGCCAAGCTGGCCGCCGGCTACGCCGAACAGGCGGACGCGTCGGCCGACGCCGCCGCGAAGTCGGCCGCCGACGCCGCCGCGTCGGCGAAGACCGCCCGCGCGGCCGAGGCGGACGCCCATCGTGCCGCCCGCGACGCGGACAACTCCGCCGCCCACGCACAGGCCTCGGCGAACGCGGCGGCCGGCTCGGCCGCCGTCGCGTGGGCCGCAGCAGGGGAGGCCCGCGCGTCCGCCGAGGCGGCGGGCAAGGACGCGGCGGCAGCCGCGGAGGCCATGAGCGAGGCGCTGTTCGCGGCGGCCACGAAGGCGTGGGCGGAGGAGGAGCAGCGGCGCAAGGAACTGGAAGAGCAGGACCGGGCCGACCTGAAGGGCCTCAAGGAGCTGGAGGACGCCTTCGCCGACATGGCGGCCGAGGAGGAAACCGACTGGTGGGACCTGTCCACCGTCGGCCACCTCCTCCTCGACGCGGGGGGCCTGATCCCCGGTTTCGGTGAGGGCTTCGACCTCATCAACTGCGGGTGGTACGGAGCTGAGGGCGACGCCGTCAACTCCAGCCTCTCCTGCGCCGCCGCCGTCCCGATCCTCGGATACGGCGCCGTGGGCACGAAGTGGGGCAAGAGCGGCTACTCGGCCGTCGAGGCCTTCGCCAAGTCCATGCGGGCCAATGGCAAGGTTCCGCATATCTGGACCGCGAACCCCAGAAAGGGCTACACCAACGTAAGCAACGCCTACTCGCACTGGAAGAAGCACAGGGCCGAGTTCCCCGAGCTCAACAACGCGAGGGAATACGTGGAGCTCGCCCACAGGTACGGAGAGATCGCACGCGGCGGCAAGGCGGTCGACGGGTACCGGATCTACCAGCAGAACGGCGGTGCGCTCGCCATCTTCGACAAGAACTCCAAGACCTGGTCGGCGTTCACTCCGGACGGGATTCCGCAGACCATGTACAAGCCCTCTCCCTACGACCCGGTGACGAACAAGGGAGGCTACAGGACGACACTGGAAGACTGGCTGAACGAGCCGGGACGAGGGACGGAGATCAAGTAGTGGATCCGAAGAGCGCGCCGCGCCGTCCCCCGGAAACCGCCTGCCGAGTGTGCGGGTTGGACGACGGGGAAACCCTGTGGGACGAATTCGGTGCGCCGCAGTACGTCATCTGCGAATGCTGCGGCATGGAGTCCGGTATCGGCGATGACAACCTTCCGCAAGTGCGCGAGGTACGCGGGTACTGGGTCGCGAGCGGTGCTCAGTGGGAGGATCCGAAGCGCAAGCCGGACCACTGGGACGTTCTGGAGCAGTTGAAGAACATCCCGCCCGAGTGGCGTTAGCCGGGCGTCCGGCCGTGGGTGGTTTCCTCACCGCCCACGGCCGGACGGCTCGGGCCGTACGGGCTCCAAACGCCCGGGCCGGCTCCGTCGGGTGCGGCGGGGCGCACGGCTCCGACGGGTCCCCCAAGGCCGACGGAACGAGCTACGGCAACGTCCGTGACGGCGACATGAGACACAGGGCCCGCGGCTCCCGGTCGGGAAGCCGCGGGCCCTGTCGGGTCAGCGGGGGCGTCAGGCCGTCGTCCACCACACCGTCGTGTCCGCCGGCACCTTCGCCTCGCCGGCCGCCTCGGTCACCTCGCCGCTGGCCAGCAGCATCCGCCCGTACGCGGGCATCGCCACCGACTCGCCGGTGGTGTTGGCCACGCACACGAAGTCCCCGCGCCGGAAGGCGACGACGCCCTCGGGGGCGCGCAGCCACTCGACGGCGTCGCCCGCGCCCAGGTCGGCCTGTTCGCGGCGTACGGCCAGCGCGGAGCGGTACAGCTCGAGGGTGGAGCCGGGCTCGCCGGTCTGCGCCTCGACGCTCAGCTCGCCCCAGTTCGCCGGCTGCGGCAGCCAGCTCCCGCCGTCGCCGAAGCCGTACGACGATCCCGTGCGCGTCCAGGGGATCGGCACCCGGCAGCCGTCGCGGAAGCCGTCCTGTCCGGCGCCCCGGAAGTACGCCGGGTCCTGGCGCACCTCGTCGGGGAGGTCGACGACGTCCGGCAGGCCGAGTTCCTCGCCCTGGTAGACGTAGGCCGAGCCGGGCAGCGCCAGCATGAGGAGGGTGGCCGCGCGGGCGCGGCGCAGGCCGAGTTCGCGGTCGCCGGCCAGGCGGAGCTGGGTGCCGAGGCCCGCCGGGTTGGCGAAGCGGGTGGCGTGCCGGGTGACGTCGTGGTTGGAGAGGACCCAGGTGGCGGGGGCGCCGACCGGGCGCATGGCGTCCAGGGTGCGGTCGATGACCGTGCGCAGCTCCTCGGCGTCCCAGTGGGTGCCCAGGTACTGGAAGTTGAACGCCTGGTGCAGTTCGTCGGGGCGGACGTAGTTCGCGGTGCGCTCGACGGTCGGGGTCCAGGCCTCGGCGACGAAGATGCGCTCGCCGGAGTACTCGTCGAGGATCAGCCGCCACTGGCGGTAGATGTCGTGGACGCCGTCCTGGTCGAAGAACGGCATGACATCGTTGCCCAGCAGCTTCAGCTGCTCGTGGTCCCCCAGGTCGGGCAGTCCCTCGGCCTTCACCATGCCGTGGGCGACGTCGATGCGGAAGCCGTCGACGCCCATGTCCAGCCAGAACCGCAGGATGGAGCGGAACTCGTCGCCGACGGCCGGGTGCTCCCAGTTGAAGTCGGGCTGCTCGGGGGCGAACAGGTGCAGGTACCACTCCCCCGGCGTGCCGTCGGGCTCGGTGACCCGGGTCCAGGCGGGGCCGCCGAAGATGGACTCCCAGTCGTTGGGAGGCAGTTCGCCGTTCTCGCCCTTGCCCGGGCGGAAGTGGTAGCGGTCGCGGGCCGGCGAGCCGGGGCCCTCGGCGAGGGCGCGCCGGAACCACTCGTACTGGTCGGAGGAGTGGTTCGGGACCAGGTCGACGATGATGCGCAGGCCCAGGGCGTGGGCGTCGCGGATCAGCGCGTCGGCGTCCAGCAGGTTGCCGAACATGGGGTCGACGGCCCGGTAGTCGGCGACGTCGTAGCCGGCGTCGGCCTGCGGGGAGGCGTAGAAGGGGCTGAGCCACACGGCGTCCACGCCGAGGTCGCGCAGGTACGGCAGGCGGGTGCGGACACCCTCCAGGTCGCCCATGCCGTCGCCGTTGCTGTCGGCGAAGCTGCGCGGGTACACCTGGTAGATGACGGCGTCCCGCCACCAGTCACGGCGCCCTGCGACGGTGGCGACGGCGGAGGTGGGGGCCGGTGCGGCGGAGTGCTGCTGGCTCATGACGTCCTTGTGATGTGACGGAGTTCCGGTCATGGAGACATGGGTGCGGGAGGGCGGGAGCGAGGCGGGCGGGCCCCGGGGGGGGGGGGGGGGGGGGCCCCCCCGCCCGGCGGTTTACCCGGCCGGGGGCCACCCCGGGTGCCCCCGCCCGGGCCGGCCGGGCCCCCGGGAGTAAGCACCGCGGGG
>NZ_JBNGGC010000077.1:0-5733 GCF_049974565.1 Streptomyces sp. WG5
GCCGCGCACGCCCCGACTCCGGCCACACCACCGCGTCCGACGCCAACACCACCGCACCCGACGCCCAATCCACATGCGGCGACGGCTCATCCACGTGCAACGACTTCGGCACCACACCGTGCCGCATCGCCAACACCATCTTGATGACGCCGGCGACACCGGCCGCGGCCTGCGTGTGCCCGATGTTCGACTTGATCGAGCCGAGCCACAGCGGCTGTTCGGGCGTGTGCTCCTGCCCGTACGTGGCAAGGAGTGCCTGCGCCTCGATCGGGTCGCCCAGCGTCGTGCCGGTGCCGTGCGCCTCGACCACGTCCACGTCCGCGGCGGAGAGGCGCGCGTTGGTGAGCGCCTGGTGGATGACGCGCTGCTGGGACGGGCCGTTGGGGGCGGTGAGGCCGTTGCTCGCGCCGTCCTGGTTGATGGCGGAACCCCGCACCACCGCCAGCACCGGGTGACCGTCGCGCCGCGCGTCGGACAGCCGCTCGACCAGGAGCATGCCGGCGCCCTCGCCCCAGCCCGTGCCGTCGGCAGCGGCCGCGAAGGGCTTGCACCGGCCGTTCGCCGCGAGACCGCGCTGGCGGCTGAACTCGGTGAACGTCGACGGGGTGGCCATGACGGTCACGCCGCCGGCCAGCGCCATGGAGCACTCCCCCGCGCGCAGTGCCTGCACCGCCAGGTGCAGCGCCACGAGCGACGACGAGCAGGCGGTGTCGATGGTGACGGCCGGGCCCTCCAGGCCGAAGGTGTAGGCGACACGCCCGGAGGCGATGCTGCCGCTGCTACCGGTGCCGAGGAAGCCCTCGACGCCGTCGGGGACGGAGTCGAGGCGGGCGGTGTAGTCGTGGTACATGACGCCCGCGAAGACGGCCGTCCTGCTGCCGCGCAGCGAGGACGGGTCGATGCCCGCCCGTTCGAACGCCTCCCACGACGTCTCCAGCAGCAGCCGCTGCTGCGGATCCATCGCCACCGCCTCACGCGGCGAGATCCCGAAGGGGGCCGGGTCGAAGTGGCCGGCGTCGTAGAGGAAGCCGCCCTCGCTGACGTAGCTGGATCCCGCGCTGTCGGGATCGGCGTCGTACAGCGACTCGACGTCCCAGCCGCGGTCGACCGGGAAGGCGGAGATGGCGTCCTCGCCGTTCGCGACGAGGCGCCACAGGTCCTCGGGGGTCTGCACCCCTCCGGGGTAGCGGCAGCTCATCGCGACGATGGCGATGGGCTCCTCGTTCTTCTCCTCCACCTCGCGCAGCCGCCTGCGGGCCTGGCGCAGGTCGGCGGTCGCCCGCTTGAGGTAGTCGCGAAGCTTGTCCTCGTTCTCCATTGCGTGGGCTCCATGCCTCAGAGGCGGTCGTTCCGGTCGGTCGTCGTCCGGGCGGGGCGGCGCGCCCGGACGGGTCTCCGGTGGCGCGGATGGGTCGTGGGGCAGGTGGGGTGGGGCGGGGTCAGGAGGAGCCGAGTTCCTCGTCCAGCAGGTCGAAGAGCTCGTCGTCGGTGGCGGTTTCGAGGTCGCCGTCGTCGTCGGGCGCGTCGGCGGCCGCGCCGCCGGTGTCCTGCGCGTCCTTCCACTTGGCCAGGAGGGCCTGCAGGCGCATCGTGATCCGCGAAGCGGTGACGCTGTCCGCGTCGGACACGGACAGGGCCTCCTCCAGGCGGTCCAGCTCGCCGAGGAGCGACGGCCCGTCGTCGTCGAGGGGCAGCGCGGAACGCAGGTAGCCGCTCAGCGCTTCCGGGGTCGGGTAGTCGAAGATCAGCGTCGCGGGCAGCCTCAGCCCGGACGCGGCTCCGAGCCGGTTGCGCAGTTCCACCGCGGTCAGCGAGTCGAAGCCCAGTTCCTTGAAGGCGCTGCCGGGTTCGACGGCGGCGGATCCGCTGTGGCCGAGGACCTGGGCCACCTGGGTGCAGACCAGGTCGAGGAGGACCCGGCCCCGTTCGGTGGACGGAAGTTGGGCGAGGCGCTGCGCGAGCGAGTCGGGGGTCTGCGCCGCCGCGTCGCTCGCCCTGCGCCGCACGGTGCCGCGGAGCAGGCCGCGCAGCAGCGGCGGAGTCCAGTCGCCGAGACTCCTGCGGAGTTCGGCCAGGTCGAGCCGCGCCGGCACCAGGAGGGGCGCGGTCGGTTCCGCCCCGCCCGCACCGGGCAGGGCGGCGCCGAACAGCGCGAGGCCCTCGGCCGGGGAGAGCGGCAGCATGCCGCCACGGCTCAGGCGCCGCCGCTCGGCCGCGTCGAGGGTCCCGGCCATGCCGGCCTCGTCGTCCCACAGTCCCCAGGCCAGCGAGACCGCGGGCAGTCCCTGCGCCCTGCGATGCTGGGCAACCGCGTCGAGGAAGGCGTTGCCCGCCGCGTAGTTGGCCTGTCCGGCGTTGCCGAGGACACCGGCGGCCGAGGAGAACAGGACGAACGCCGACAGGTCCAGGTCCCGCGTCAGCTCGTGCAGGTGCCATGCCGCGTCGACCTTGGGCAGCAGGACGCGCCGCAGCCGGTCGGGGGTCATCGCCTCCACGGTGCCGTCGTCCAGGACACCCGCGGCGTGCACGACCGCGGTGAGCGGATGCTCCGCCGGAACGTCCGCGAGTACGGTGGCGAGCGCGTCCCGGTCGGACACGTCGCACGCCGCCCACGTCACCTCCGCACCCGACGCGTGCAGCTGCGCGGTGAGGTCGCGAGCGTTCTCGGCGGCCCCGCCCCGCCGGCTCACCAGCAGCAGGCGTCGCACCCCGTGCACGTCCACCAGGTGCCGGGCGAGAAGTCCGCCCAGGGTGCCGCCGGCGCCCGTGACCAGGATGGTGCCGTCCGGGTCGAAGGCCGCGCCGGCCGGCTGCTCGGGTGCGGTGGCCGCTCGGGCGAGGCGCGAGGTCCGCACGACGCCGTCCCGGATGGCGAGTTGCGTCTCGTCGGTGTCGAGCGCCGCGGGCAGCGTCAGCGGGGACGCGTCCTCGGTGTCGACGTCGACCAGCACGAACCGGCCGGGGTGCTCGGCCTGCGCGGAACGGACCAGGCCCCACACCGCCGCGTGCGCCAGGTCGTCGACGTCCTCGTCCGCGTCCACGGCGACGGCGCCTCGGGTGACGAGGGCCAGCCGGGACGCGGTGAACCGCTCGTCCGCAAGCCACGAACGGACCAGATCCAGTGCGGCGGTGACGGCGTTGTGCGCGCTCGTCACGAGTCCGCCCGCGGTGGACACGTCGGGTGCGAGGGAGACGAGGACGGTCTCGGGCGCGTCCTCGGCCGGGACGGCATCGGTTCCGTGGCCGAGTTCCCGGCCGAGGGACTCCAGGTCCGGGTGGACGCTGGGCGTGCTGAGGACGGCACCGAGCTTGAACGGGTCCCCGCCCAGCAGGGCCCAGCGGCCGCCGACCGGCACCGGCACGTCCGCGGACAGCGGCAGCACCGGCCAGTCGACCCGGAACATGCTGTCCCGGAGGGCCCCACCGGCCGCGCCGCTGCCGGGGATCCCGTCGACGGCCGGCGGACGTAGGACGAGGGAGGCGACCGTGAGCACCGGCTGACCCGTCTCGTCCGCGATCAGCAGGGAGACGGCGTCCTGTCCCGCCGGGGCCATGCGCACACGCAGCGCCGAGGCGCCCACGGCGTGCAGCCGCACCGAGTCCCATGCGAAGGGCAGGCGGGCCCCGGGCTCGGCGCCGGAGAAGAAGTCCCCGAGACCGGCCGCGTGCAGGGCCGAGTCCAGCAGTGCCGGATGAAGCCCGAACCGCGCGCCCTCCGGCCTGTCCTCGTCGGTGAGGGTGACCTCGGCGCAGACCTCGGCGCCGAGCCGCCAGGCGCGCCGCAGATTGCGGAACGCCGGACCGTATGCGAGCCCGATCGCGTCGAAGGACGCGTACAGCTCGTCCACGTCGCAGGGCTCGGCCCCGGCGGGCGGCCATGCCGCCGGTTCCTCCGCCGCGGGCGTCCCCTCGGTCGCGACGGCCAGGAAGCCGCCGGCGTGCCGGGTCCACGGTTCGTCCGCCGCGGACTCCTCGGGCCGGGAGTACACGTGGAAAGCGCGCCGTCCGGTCGCCTCGGGCTCCGCGACGGAGAGCCGGAGATGCACCCCTCCGGTCTCGGGCAGCACCAGTGGCGCCTCCAGGGTCAGGTCCTCCAGCAGGTCGCAGCCCGCGTGGTCCCCGACCCGCACCGCCAGCTCGACGAGCGCGGCGCCGGGCAGCAGCGCGGCGCCCGCGACCCGGTGGTCGGCCAGCCAGGGGTGGGTGCGCAGGGAGAGCCGGCCGGTGAAGAGGAACCCGTCGGAGTCGGGCAGCTCGACCGCCGCGCCCAGCAGCGGGTGGTCCGCGCTGCCCAGGCCCGCGGACGTCACGTGCCCGTTCAGGGCGTGTGCGGGGGCCTCCAGCCAGTACCGCTGGCGCTGGAAGGCGTAGGTGGGCAGGTCGACGCGGCGCGCGCCGGTCCCGGCGAAGTACGCCTGCCAGTCGACGGTGATCCCCCGGCTGTGGGCGTGGGCGAGGGCGGTGGTGACGGTCTCGGCCTCGGGGCGGTCCTTGCGCAGGACGGGGACGAGAGCGGCTCCGTCCTCGGTGAGGCAGTCCTGGGCCATGGCGGAGAGGACTCCGTCGGGGCCGAGTTCGAGGTAGGTGGTGACGCCGGCGGCCTCCAGGGCGCGGATGCCGTCGAGGAAGCGGACGGCCTCACGGACGTGCCGCACCCAGAAGTCGGGCGAGGCCATCTCGTCGGTGACGACGGCGCCGGTGAGGTTGGAGACGACGGGGATGCGGGGCGGCTCGAACGACAGCCCCTCCACCACCGCGCGGAAGGCGTCGAGCATGCCGTCCATGTGCGGGGAGTGGAAGGCATGGCTGACTGTCAGGCGCTTCGACCTGCGGTCCGGGTACGACTCCACGATCGCGACGGCCGCATCCTCGTCGCCGGCGATGACCACGGCCTGCGGGCCGTTGACGGCGGCGATGCTCACCCGGTCGGTCAGCAGCGGCAGGACCTCGTCCTCCGGCGCCTCCAGCGCGATCATCACTCCGCCGGTCGGCAGCACCTGCATCAACCGCCCTCGGGCCTCGACCAGCGTGCAGGCGTGCTCCAGGGACAGCACCCCGGCGACGTGGGCGGCGGCGATCTCGCCGACGGAGTGCCCGGACACGAGGTCCGGCTTCACACCCCACGACTCCAAGAGCCGGAACAGGGCGACCTCGACGGCGAACAACGCCGGCTGCGTGGACTCCGTGCGATCCAGCAGCTCGGCGTCGTCGCCGAACAACGCGTCCAGCCCAAGCCGCTCACGCACAGCGTCCAGCGCATCCGCGAACACCGGGTACGCCTCGTACAGCTCCCGGCCCATGCCGAGCCGCTGGCTGCCCTGCCCGGTGAAGAGGAAGGCCATCTTGCCCGCCACCGGGGAACCCTCGGCCACAGCCGTGCTCGTCCGGCCCGCTGCCAGCGCTTCGAGCGCCCCGATGAATCCGTCGCGATCCTCTGCGACGACCACCGCGCGACGATCCAGAGCGGTGCGCGTTGTGGCGAGGGAGTACCCGATGTCGGCCGGACTCACGTTCATGTCGTCGAGGACGAACGCCCTCAGTCGTGCGGCCTGTTCACGGAGGCCTTCGACGGACTTCCCGGACAGTGTCCAGGGAAGCGGACCGTTCGGCCTCTCGGAGTCCCGTGGCGTGGCGGGTCCGGGTGCGGGTGCGGGTGCGGGGGCTTGTTCGATGATGGCGTGCGCGTTGGTGCCGCTGAAGCCGAACGAGGACACCGCGGCACGGCGCGGACGG
>NZ_JBNGGC010000078.1:0-5457 GCF_049974565.1 Streptomyces sp. WG5
TCGGCGACGACCCGCCACAGCGCCTCCGGCGAGTCCACCCCACCGGGGAAACGGCACCCCATACCGACGATCACGATCGGATCGTTGGCGCCCGACTCCAGTTCACGGACCCGCTGACGGGACTGGTGGAGGTCGACGGTGAGGCGCTTGAGGTATTCGACGAGCTTGTCGTTGTCCGGTGTTGCCATGGTGATGATGCCCCCGTAGGCGTCGTGAGGCTGTGCGTGTGCGGCCCGGGGCACGACTGCCCGTGAGACGTGCCCGAGCGTGCCGCATGCGCGAACAGGATGATCAGGGTGAGGGTCAGGGGGATGCGGACGTGCGGTCAGAGTTCGGAGTCGATGAACGCGAGGAGTTCGTCGACCGACGCCGACTCGACCCGTGAGGTCAGATCGTTGTCGTCGGTACCGGTCCGTTGAGCCGGCACACGGGCCACCAGTGTCTGGAGTCGTTGGACGATTTCGGCTCTGACCTCGTCCTGGGTGTCATCCGGCAGCTCGGCCAGGGCCGTCTCCAGCCGGTCGAGTTCGACCAGACCCGGTACGGTCCGCGCATCGGCGGGTCCCGCGGACTCCGCGACGGCCGGTGCCAGCTCGGTGTGCAGATGGGCCACGACCGCCAGTGGGGTCGGGCAGTTGAAGAGGAGGGTGGCGGGGAGCCGCAGATCGACGCTGGTCTGCAGCCTGTTGCGTAGTTCCACGAGAGTGAGCGAGTCGTAGCCCATGTCCTTGAAAGGCCGGTCGGCGGGAATGCCGGCCGCCGAGGACCTGCCGAGTACGACCGCGGTCTGCACGCGGACCAGATCCAGCAGCAGTTCCTTCTGCTCGTCCGCGCCCAGTGCGGCGAGCCGGTCACGCAAGGTCTCGGTCGTCGAGTCCGCGGCCGTGGCCGGCGCCTGCTCCGGTCGCGGCGCGGCCGGAGCCAGGTCCTGGAGCACGGTGGGCACGTGAGGCCCCAACGCGCCGAGCGCGGCACGGTCGAAGGGCGCGGGCACGAGCATGGCGGCGTCCGTGCGCAACGCCGCGTCGAGCAGGGCCAGGCCCTCCGCCCGGTCGATGGGGGAGAGGCCGGTCCTGGCGATCCGTCCCTGGTCGGCGCTGGACAGGGAGCCCGCCATTCCGGCGGCGCCCGGTCCTCCCGCGGTGCCCGCCCACATCCCCCAGGCCAGGGAGAGCGCGGGGAGGCGTCGCGCCTTGCGATGCTGGGCCAGAGCGTCCAGATAGGCGTTGGCGGCGGCGTAGTTGCCCTGACCGGCGCCACCGATGACACCCATGACGGAGGAGAAGAGGACGAAGGCCGCGAGGTCCTGGTCCGCGGTGAGCTCGTGCAGGTTACGGGCCGCGGTGGCCTTGGCGGCGAGCACCGTGTCGAGGCGTTCGGGGGTGAGCGCGGTGATGACGCCGTCGTCGAGCACCCCTGCGGCATGGACGACGGCGGTGAGCCGCACGTCGGTCAGCAGCCGTGCGAGCGCGTCGCGGTCGGCGGTGTCGCAGGCGGCGAGGGAGACCTCGGCGCCCGACCGGGTGAGCTCCGCCGCCAGTTCCGTGGCGCCCGGCGCGTCGGGGCCGCGACGGCTGACCAGCAGCAGACGGCGGGCCCCGTGCTCGGCGACCAGGTGCCGTGCGACCAGTCCGCCGAGGGCACCGGTGGCGCCGGTGACCAGGACCGTACCGTCCGGGTCGAGGGCGGCGGGCAGGGTGAGCACGACCTTGCCGATGTGCCGGGCCTGGCTGACGTGGCGGAAGGCCTCCGGTGCCCGGCGGACGTCCCAGGTGCTGAGCGGCAGCGGGGTCAGCGCTCCCGTGGACAGCAGCCGCAGGACAGCCGTGAGCAGTTCGGTGATCCGCTCGGCCGGCTCCTGGAGCAGGTCGAAGAAGTGGTAGTCCACTCCGGGGTGGTCCGCCGCGACCTGCTCGGGGGCGCGCAGATCGGTCTTGCCCATCTCCACGAAGCGACCCCCGCGCGGCAGCAGCCTCAGGGAGGCGTCCACGAACTCACCGGAGAGGGAGTTCAGCACCACGTCCATGCCGCGGCCTTCGGTGGCCGCGCCGAACGCGGTCTCGAAGTCCAGGGTGCGCGACGACGCCAGGTTCGCCCCGCCCAGGCCGTGGGCACGCAGAGCGTCCCATTTGCCGGGTCCCGCCGTTCCGTAGACGTCCGCCCCCAGATGCCGCGCCAGCTGGACGGCGGCCATACCGACGCCGCCCGCGGCGGCGTGGATCAGGACACGCTCGCCCGCGCTCAGGCCGGCGAGGCCGACCAGGGCGTGGTAGGCGGTCAGGAACACGATGGGCGCGGACGCCGCCTGAGCGTACGTCCAGTCGTCGGGGATGGCGGCGACCCGTCGCTGGTCGGCGACGGCCACCGGGCCGAACGCCCCGGAGAACAGGCCCATGACGCGGTCGCCGACGCCGAGACCGGTGACGCCGGGACCCACCTCGGTGACCACACCGGCCCCTTCGAGGCCGAGCAGACCGGGGTCGCCGGGGTAGAGACCGAGGGTGTTCAGTACGTCACGGAAATTGACGCCCGCGGCGCGCACCGCGATGCGTATCTCGCCGTCGGCCAGCGGGGCCAGGGCTTCCGGGCAGGGTTCGAGCGCCAGGTGGTCCAGGGTGCCGCGGTCGCGCACCGTCAGCCGCCAGGCGGCCACCCCGGCAGGGGGGACCAGGGCACCGTCGGCCGTCGCCCGGCCGAGCCGGGGCACCAGTGACGCCCCGTCCCGTACCGCGAGCTGCGGCTCCGTGCCGATCAGCGGCAGCGCGCCACGGCAGTCGGCCGCCGACTCCACGTCCAGCAGACCGATCCGCCCGGGGTTCTCGGTCTGCGCCGAGCGTGCCAGACCCCATACGGCCGCGCCGTCGGGATCCACGTCGGCGTCCGGTGCCGTGGCCACGGCTGCCCGCGTGACGAGCACCAGCCGGGAGTCGGCGAGCCGGTCGTCGGCCAGCCACGCCTGGAGCAGAGCGAGCGCGCGGTGCACGGTGGGCCGGGGGCCGGCCGTCGCACCGTCCGCGGGGTCCGCGAGCGGCGCGAAGACCACCGCCGGGGCGGGAAGTCCCGCGTCGAGTGCGTGACCCAGGGCCGTGAGGTCGGCGTACCGAGGGCCGACGTCCAGGTCGGCGGAGCCGAGGACGGCGGCCGACGGGGACGGTTCCCGGTCCGCCGTGACCGGTTTCCAGACCAGGTGGTGGAGGGACCGCGGGACGGCCACGTCGTCGCTCACCGGGCGCAGCACCAGCTCCTCGACCTCGGCGATCACCGCCCGGGACTCGTCCAGCAGCGTCAACGACACCGCGTCCGGGCCGGTGGTGGTGATCCGGGCACGGGCGGTACGGGCGCCGGGCCGGTGGACGGTCACGCCGCGCCAGGAGAAGGGCAGCAGGCGGCGGCCGCCGTCGTCCAGCGCGGCCATGACGATCGGGTGCAGGGCCGCGTCGAGCAGCGCCGGGTGCAGCCCGTAGGACGCGGCGTCGGTGACGGACGGCGGCAGAGCGACCTCGGCGTGCAGGTCCGCGCCGTGCCGCCACCTGGCACGCAGGCCCCGGAAGGCCGGGCCGTAGGCGTAGCCCGCGGCGGCCAGTTCGTCGTAGCAGCCGTCCATGGGGAGGGCCTCGGCCTCGGTGGCGGGCCGGCCCGCGGCGGTCGTGGAGGCTGTGCCGTGCGGGGCGAGGGCGCCGGTGGCGTGCAGGGTCCATGGCTCGGTGGTGCCGTCCGGCGTCTCGGCGCGGGCGTGCACGGTCAGCGTGCGCCGACCGTCGTCGCCGGGTGCGGCCACGACGACCTGCACCTCGGTGCGGCCCTCCTCGGGGAGCGCCAGGGGGGCGACCAGGGTGAGTTCGGCGACGTGTGGAGTACCGGTCTGCGAGCCCGCGCGGGCGGCGAGTTCGAGGAAGGCGGTGCCGGGCAGCAGGACGGAGCCGAGGACGGCGTGGTCGGCGAGCCAGGGGTGGTTGCGGCGGCTGAGCCGGGCGGTCAGCGCGACCTGTCCGGATTCGGCGAGTTCGACGGCGGGGCCGAGCAGCGGGTGGCCGGCCGGTCCTTCGGTGCCGTGCGCGGTCAGCCAGTAGCGCTCCCGCTGGAAGGCGTACGTGGGCAGCCCGGGCGTCCGCCCCGGGCCGAACACGGCGTGCCAGTCCGGGCTTCGGCCGCGGACGTGCAGGGCGCCGAGTGCGCCGGCCAGGGTACGGCGCTCGGGCCGGCCGCGGCGCAGCACCGGGACGAACGCCAGTGCGTCGTCGTCCAGGCAGTCCCGGCCCAGTGCCGACAGCACACCGTCCGGGCCGAGTTCGAGGAAGGTACGGATCCCGAGGTCGTGGAGTGCGGCCAGACCGTCGGACATCCGTACTTCCCGGCGCACTTGCCGGACCCAGTAGTCGGCGGTGACGTCGACCGGCCGGCCGGTGACGGTGGACACCATGGCGATGCGCGGCTCCGCGTACCGGATCTCCGCGGTGACGGCGGCGAACGCGTCGAGCATCCCGTCCATGCGGTGCGAGTGGAAGGCGTGGCTGACGACGAGTCGGCGCGTCTTGCGGCCGGCGGTGGCGAACGTGGCGGCGACCTGCTCGACGGCTTCGACGTCGCCGGAGACCACGACGGCCGAGGGGCCGTTGACGGCGGCGATGCTCACCTCGTGCTCGCGGCCTTCCAGCAGCGCGCGGACCTCGTCCTGCGACGCCTGGACGGCCGTCATCGCGCCGCCGGGCGGCAGCGCCTGCATGAGCCGACCGCGGGCGGTGACCAGGGCACAGGCGTCGGGCAGGGTGAGGATCCCGGCGACGTGTGCGGCGGCGAACTCGCCGATGGAGTGGCCGAGTACGGCGTCCGGCGCCAGGCCCCGGTGCTCCAGCAGGCGGAACAGCGCCACCTGGAGGGCGAAGAGGGCGCTCTGCGTGTTCTCGGTCCGGTCGAGGGCCTCGGCGTCGTGGAACATCACCTCCCGGATCGGCGGTGTGCCGGGCACGGAGCCGCGGCAGGCGTCGAGTTCGCCGCACACCGCGTCGAGGGCGGCGGCGAAGACCGGCTCGTGCTCGTACAGCTCACGTCCCATGCCGACGCGTTGGCTGCCCTGCCCGGTGAAGAGGTAGGCGAGGCCGTCGTCGGGGCGTGCCGTGCCGAGAGCCAGGGCGGGGTGCGGTTCGCCGCGGCCGAGCGCGGCCAGCGCCGCGACGGCCTCGGCGCGGTCCTCGGCGGTGACGGCCGCGCGGTGCTCCAGGGCGGTACGGGTGGTGGCCAGGGCGCGGCCGAGGTCACGGGCGGACACGTCATCGAGCGGGTCCAGCGCGTCGACGAGTGCCGTGGCCTGGGCGCGCAGCGCCGGTGCGGTACGGCCGGACAGCACCCACAAGGGGGTGGACGCGTCGTCCCTCGGTCCGGCTCCGGACGTGGTGGGTGGGGTGGGGGGTTCGGCGAGGATGATGTGGGCGTTGGTGCCGCTGATGCCGAAGGAGGAGA
>NZ_JBNGGC010000079.1:0-5206 GCF_049974565.1 Streptomyces sp. WG5
CGAAGGGAAGCGCCCGGAGGAAAGCCTGAGAGAGTCTCTCGGGTGAGTACAAAGGAAGCGTCCGTTCCTTGAGAACTCAACAGCGTGCCAAAAGTCAACGCCAGATATGTTGATACCCCGACCTGATCGGATCACTGATCGGGTTGAGGTTCCTTTGAAACACAACAGCGAGGACGCTGTGAACGGTCGGATTATTCCTCCGACTGTTCCGCTCCCGTGATGTAAAGCATTCACGGAGAGTTTGATCCTGGCTCAGGACGAACGCTGGCGGCGTGCTTAACACATGCAAGTCGAACGATGAACCACTTCGGTGGGGATTAGTGGCGAACGGGTGAGTAACACGTGGGCAATCTGCCCTGCACTCTGGGACAAGCCCTGGAAACGGGGTCTAATACCGGATACTGACCCGCTTGGGCATCCAAGCGGTTCGAAAGCTCCGGCGGTGCAGGATGAGCCCGCGGCCTATCAGCTAGTTGGTGAGGTAATGGCTCACCAAGGCGACGACGGGTAGCCGGCCTGAGAGGGCGACCGGCCACACTGGGACTGAGACACGGCCCAGACTCCTACGGGAGGCAGCAGTGGGGAATATTGCACAATGGGCGAAAGCCTGATGCAGCGACGCCGCGTGAGGGATGACGGCCTTCGGGTTGTAAACCTCTTTCAGCAGGGAAGAAGCGAAAGTGACGGTACCTGCAGAAGAAGCGCCGGCTAACTACGTGCCAGCAGCCGCGGTAATACGTAGGGCGCAAGCGTTGTCCGGAATTATTGGGCGTAAAGAGCTCGTAGGCGGCTTGTCACGTCGGTTGTGAAAGCCCGGGGCTTAACCCCGGGTCTGCAGTCGATACGGGCAGGCTAGAGTTCGGTAGGGGAGATCGGAATTCCTGGTGTAGCGGTGAAATGCGCAGATATCAGGAGGAACACCGGTGGCGAAGGCGGATCTCTGGGCCGATACTGACGCTGAGGAGCGAAAGCGTGGGGAGCGAACAGGATTAGATACCCTGGTAGTCCACGCCGTAAACGGTGGGCACTAGGTGTGGGCAACATTCCACGTTGTCCGTGCCGCAGCTAACGCATTAAGTGCCCCGCCTGGGGAGTACGGCCGCAAGGCTAAAACTCAAAGGAATTGACGGGGGCCCGCACAAGCGGCGGAGCATGTGGCTTAATTCGACGCAACGCGAAGAACCTTACCAAGGCTTGACATACACCGGAAACGGCCAGAGATGGTCGCCCCCTTGTGGTCGGTGTACAGGTGGTGCATGGCTGTCGTCAGCTCGTGTCGTGAGATGTTGGGTTAAGTCCCGCAACGAGCGCAACCCTTGTCCCGTGTTGCCAGCAAGCCCCTTCGGGGGTGTTGGGGACTCACGGGAGACCGCCGGGGTCAACTCGGAGGAAGGTGGGGACGACGTCAAGTCATCATGCCCCTTATGTCTTGGGCTGCACACGTGCTACAATGGCCGGTACAATGAGCTGCGATACCGCGAGGTGGAGCGAATCTCAAAAAGCCGGTCTCAGTTCGGATTGGGGTCTGCAACTCGACCCCATGAAGTCGGAGTCGCTAGTAATCGCAGATCAGCATTGCTGCGGTGAATACGTTCCCGGGCCTTGTACACACCGCCCGTCACGTCACGAAAGTCGGTAACACCCGAAGCCGGTGGCCCAACCCCTTGTGGGAGGGAGCTGTCGAAGGTGGGACTGGCGATTGGGACGAAGTCGTAACAAGGTAGCCGTACCGGAAGGTGCGGCTGGATCACCTCCTTTCTAAGGAGCACTTCTAAGCCAGGCTTGCCTGGTTCAGAGGCCAGTACATCAGCGAATGTCTGATGCTGGTTGCTCATGGGTGGAACGTTGACTATTCGGCACGATCAGGATGAGGACTGTCAGTACTGCTTCGGCGTGGAACACAGGATCTTGACTGGACGTGTCGGGCACGCTGTTGGGTGTCTGAGGGTACGGCCGTATGGCCTGCTTTCAGTGCCGGCCCCAGTGCACTCGAGCTGCTGGCTCGGGGTGATGGGTGGTTGGTCGTTGTTTGAGAACTGCACAGTGGACGCGAGCATCTGTGGCCAAGTTTTTAAGGGCGCACGGTGGATGCCTTGGCACCAGGAACCGATGAAGGACGTGGGAGGCCACGATAGTCCCCGGGGAGTCGTCAACCAGGCTTTGATCCGGGGGTTTCCGAATGGGGAAACCCGGCAGTCGTCATGGGCTGTCACCCGCTGCTGAACACATAGGCAGTGTGGAGGGAACGCGGGGAAGTGAAACATCTCAGTACCCGCAGGAAGAGAAAACAACCGTGATTCCGGGAGTAGTGGCGAGCGAAACCGGATGAGGCTAAACCGTATACGTGTGAGACCCGGCAGGGGTTGCGTGTGCGGGGTTGTGGGATCTCTCTTCCACGGTCTGCCGGCCGTGGGACGAGTCAGAAACCGTTGATGTAGGCGAAGGACATGCGAAAGGTCCGGCGTAGAGGGTAAGACCCCCGTAGTCGAAACATCAGCGGCTCGTTTGAGAGACACCCAAGTAGCACGGGGCCCGAGAAATCCCGTGTGAATCTGGCGGGACCACCCGCTAAGCCTAAATATTCCCTGGTGACCGATAGCGGATAGTACCGTGAGGGAATGGTGAAAAGTACCGCGGGAGCGGAGTGAAATAGTACCTGAAACCGTGTGCCTACAAGCCGTGGGAGCGTCGGACATCAAGCTTGCTTGGTGTCTCGTGACTGCGTGCCTTTTGAAGAATGAGCCTGCGAGTTTGCGGTGTGTTGCGAGGTTAACCCGGGTGGGGAAGCCGTAGCGAAAGCGAGTCCGAATAGGGCGTTTCAGTAGCACGCTCAAGACCCGAAGCGGAGTGATCTAGCCATGGGCAGGTTGAAGCGGAGGTAAGACTTCGTGGAGGACCGAACCCACCAGGGTTGAAAACCTGGGGGATGACCTGTGGTTAGGGGTGAAAGGCCAATCAAACTCCGTGATAGCTGGTTCTCCCCGAAATGCATTTAGGTGCAGCGTCGTGTGTTTCTTGCCGGAGGTAGAGCACTGGATAGGCGATGGGCCCTACCGGGTTACTGACCTTAGCCAAACTCCGAATGCCGGTAAGTGAGAGCGCGGCAGTGAGACTGTGGGGGATAAGCTCCATGGTCGAGAGGGAAACAGCCCAGAGCATCGACTAAGGCCCCTAAGCGTACGCTAAGTGGGAAAGGATGTGGAGTCGCACAGACAACCAGGAGGTTGGCTTAGAAGCAGCCACCCTTGAAAGAGTGCGTAATAGCTCACTGGTCTAGTGATTCCGCGCCGACAATGTAGCGGGGCTCAAGCGTACCGCCGAAGTCGTGTCATTGCAGCATATACGGCCAACGCCGGCTGTGATGGGTAGGGGAGCGTCGTGTGCCGGGTGAAGCAGCCGCGGAAGCGAGTTGTGGACGGTTCACGAGTGAGAATGCAGGCATGAGTAGCGATACAAACGTGAGAAACGTTTGCGCCGATTGACTAAGGGTTCCTGGGTCAAGCTGATCTGCCCAGGGTAAGTCGGGACCTAAGGCGAGGCCGACAGGCGTAGTCGATGGATAACCGGTTGATATTCCGGTACCCGCTGTGAAGCGTCAAACATCGAGCATCGTGATGCTAAGGCCGTGAAGCCGTTCCGGACCCTTCGGGGAATGGAAAGTGGTGGAGCCGCCGAACCAAGCGGTTAGTAGGTGAGTGATGGGGTGACGCAGGAAGGTAGTCCATCCCGGGCGGTGGTTGTCCCGGGGTAAGGGTGTAGGCCGTGCGGTAGGTAAATCCGTCGCACATGAGGCTGAGACCTGATGCCGAGCCGATTGTGGTGAAGTGGATGATCCTATGCTGTCGAGAAAAGCCTCTAGCGAGTTTCATGGCGGCCCGTACCCTAAACCGACTCAGGTGGTCAGGTAGAGAATACCGAGGCGTTCGGGTGAACTATGGTTAAGGAACTCGGCAAAATGCCCCCGTAACTTCGGGAGAAGGGGGGCCATTTCTGGTGATCGGATTTACTCCGTGAGCTGGGGGTGGCCGCAGAGACCAGCGAGAAGCGACTGTTTACTAAAAACACAGGTCCGTGCGAAGCCGTAAGGCGATGTATACGGACTGACGCCTGCCCGGTGCTGGAACGTTAAGGGGACCGGTTAGCTCCATTTCGGTGGGGCGAAGCTGAGAACTTAAGCGCCAGTAAACGGCGGTGGTAACTATAACCATCCTAAGGTAGCGAAATTCCTTGTCGGGTAAGTTCCGACCTGCACGAATGGCGTAACGACTTCTCGACTGTCTCAACCATAGGCCCGGTGAAATTGCACTACGAGTAAAGATGCTCGTTTCGCGCAGCAGGACGGAAAGACCCCGGGACCTTTACTACAGTTTGATATTGGTGTTCGGTTCGGCTTGTGTAGGATAGCTGGGAGACTGTGAACTCTGGACGCCAGTTCAGGGGGAGTCGTCGTTGAAATACCAGTCTGGTCGTGCTGGATGTCTAACCTGGGTCCGTGATCCGGATCAGGGACAGTGTCTGATGGGTAGTTTAACTGGGGCGGTTGCCTCCTAAAGAGTAACGGAGGCGCCCAAAGGTTCCCTCAGCCTGGTTGGCAATCAGGTGTTGAGTGTAAGTGCACAAGGGAGCTTGACTGTGAGACCGACGGGTCGAGCAGGGACGAAAGTCGGGACTAGTGATCCGGCGGTGGCTTGTGGAAGCGCCGTCGCTCAACGGATAAAAGGTACCCCGGGGATAACAGGCTGATCTTCCCCAAGAGTCCATATCGACGGGATGGTTTGGCACCTCGATGTCGGCTCGTCGCATCCTGGGGCTGGAGTCGGTCCCAAGGGTTGGGCTGTTCGCCCATTAAAGCGGTACGCGAGCTGGGTTTAGAACGTCGTGAGACAGTTCGGTCCCTATCCGCTGTGCGCGTAGGAGTCTTGAGAAGGGCTGTCCCTAGTACGAGAGGACCGGGACGGACGAACCTCTGGTGTGCCAGTTGTCCTGCCAAGGGCATGGCTGGTTGGCTACGTTCGGGAGGGATAACCGCTGAAAGCATCTAAGCGGGAAGCCTGCTTCGAGATGAGGACTCCCACCCCCTTGAGGGGTTAAGGCTCCCAGTAGACGACTGGGTTGATAGGCCGGATCTGGAAGCACCGCAAGGTGTGGAGGTGACCGGTACTAATAGGCCGAGGGCTTGTCCTCAGTTGCTCGCGTCCACTGTGTT
>NZ_JBNGGC010000080.1:0-4949 GCF_049974565.1 Streptomyces sp. WG5
CGGTTCTGGCTCTCCCTGGGCGAGGCCTACGTCCACGGCGCGTCCGTGGACTGGCAGGCGGTGTTCGCCGGGACCGGTGCGCAGCGCGTGGACCTGCCCACCTACGCCTTCCAGCGCGAGCACTACTGGCTCGACGCCGGAACCATCGGCTGGGACGTTGCCTCGGCCGGCCTCCGCTCCGCCGATCACCCGCTGCTCGCGACCTCCGTCGCGCTTGCCGACGCCGAGGGACTGCTCCTCACCGGCCGGCTGTCGCTCGACACGCACCCGTGGCTCGCCGACCACGCCGTCTCCGGCACGGTGCTGCTGCCCGGTACGGCCTTCGTCGAACTGGCCGTCCGCGCCGGCGACCAGGTCGACTGCGGCCTGGTCGAGGACCTGACCCTGGAAGCCCCGCTGGTGCTCCACGAAGAGGGCGCCGTCGAACTCCAGATCAGCGTCGGCGCGCCCGACGAGTCGGGGCGCCGCCCGGTCGCCTTCCACTCGCGTGCCGACCGTGCCGCCGACGACGAGCCGTGGGTGCGGCACGCGACCGCGGTCCTCGCGGACAACGCGGAGGAGCCGGTGTTCGACCTGGCGGCGTGGCCGCCGGCCGGGGCCGAGCCCGTCGCGATCGACGCACTGTACGAGGCCCTGGCCGTGGCCGGTTTCGAATACGGCCCGCTCTTCCAGGGACTGCGCGGGGTCTGGCGCGGTGGAGAGGACGTTTTCGCCGAGGTGAACCTCGGGGACGAGGCCGAGCCGGGCGCCGAGCAGTTCGCCCTCCACCCGGCGCTCCTGGACGGCGCGTTGCACGCCATCGGTGTCGGTGGCCTCGTCGACGACACCCGGCAGGGACGTCTTCCGTTCGCGTGGTCGGGTGTGGCTGTGTACGCCGTAGGCGCGTCCGAGCTGAGGGTGCGGCTCTCGCGCGCGGGCCGTGACGCGGTGGCGTTGCAGGTGGCGGACGCCGAGGGCGCGCCTGTGGCGTCCGTGCGCAGCCTCGCGCTGAGAACGTTCTCGCCGGAGCAGTTCGCGGGACCCGGCGGCCGTCACGGTGACGCGCTCTTCCAGGTGCAGTGGACGCCCGTCCCGTCCGGCGGTACCGCGGGCGCGGCCGGGGAGTGGACGACGCTCGGCCCTGAGTCGGCGTACGCCGACCTAGCGGCGTTGGGCGCTTCGCTCGCCGAGGGCGACACCGTCCCCTCGGCGGTGGTCGTCCCCTGCGTCACGGACGACGCCGAACGGGAACTGCCCGACGCGGTGCACGCCGAGACCGGGCGGGCGCTGCGCCTGGTGCAGGAGTGGCTGGCCGACGAGCGGTTCGCCGGCTCGCGCCTGGTGTTCCTGACCCGGGGCGCGACGGCCGCACTTCCGGACGAGGACGTGACGGATCTGGTGCACGCCCCGGTGTGGGGCCTGGTGCGGGCCGCGCAGTCGGAGAACCCGGGGCGCTTCGGTCTGGTCGACCTCGACGGTGAGGGCGATGCCGAAGCGGACGCACGGGCACTTTCGTCGGCGCTCGCCTCCGGCGATCCCGAAGTCGCGGTGCGCGACGGAGCGATCCGGGTACCCAGGCTGGCCCGCGCCGTGTCCGGGACGGACGGCGCGGAGCGCGGGCCGATCGCCGACGGCACGGTACTGGTGACGGGCGCGAGCGGCCTGCTGGGCGGCCTGTTCGCGCGTCACTTGGTGACTGAGTACGGGGTGCGCAATCTGCTGCTGGTGAGCCGGCGGGGTGCGGACGCGCCGGGTGCCGCGGAGCTCAGCGGCGAACTGACCGGGCTGGGTGCGTCGGTGTCGTGGGCGGCGTGCGACGTGGCCGATCGGGATGCGCTGGCTGGGGCGCTGGACGCGATCCCGGCGGAGGCGCCGCTGTCGGCGGTGGTGCACACGGCGGGCGTGCTGGACGACGGCGTGATCGCGTCGCTGGACCAGCAGCGGCTGTCGGCGGTGCTGCGTCCGAAGGTGGACGCGGCGTGGAACCTGCACGAGCTGACGCAGGACATGGATCTCTCGGCGTTCGTGCTGTTCTCCTCCGCCGCGGGCGTCTTCGGCGGCGCCGGTCAGGCGAACTACGCGGCTGCGAACGTCTTCCTGGACATGCTGGCGGCGCACCGCAGGTCGCGGGGTCTGGCGGCGACGTCACTGGCCTGGGGTCTGTGGGACGGCGGCCTCGCGAGCGACCTGGACGCCGACGACGTGTCGCGCCTCGGACGTGGCGGTGTGAACGCACTGTCGGAGCAGGAGGGCCTGGCCCTCTTCGACACCGCGACCGCCTCGCCCACGGCGGCGCTCGTGCCCGTCAAGCTCGATCTGGCCGCCCTGCGCGCCCAGGTCGCCGATGGGGGGATGCTGCCGCCGCTGCTGAGCGGTCTGGTCCGCGTCCCCAACCGGCGTGCGGCCCGGGCCGCATCGGCCTCCGCGGGCAAGCTCGCCCGGCAGCTGGCCACACTGCCCGTGGCCGAGCGCGAGGCGACCGCACTGGAACTCGTCCGCACCCAAGTCGCCTCCGTCCTCGGGTTCGACGGCCCGGAGGCGGTCGACCCTGCGCGTGCGTTCAGCGAGGTCGGCTTCAACTCGCTGACCGCCGTCGAGCTGCGCAACCGGCTCGGCACGGCCACCGGTGTGCGCCTGCCCGCCACGCTGGTCTTCGACTACCCGAGGCCCACCGCGCTGGCCCGGTATCTGTGCGCCGAACTGCTCGGCGCACAGGACGCGGCGGCGACTCCGGCCACGGTCGCCGTCCGTGACGACGAGCCGATCGCGATCGTGGCGATGGCCTGCCGCTTCCCCGGCGGTGTGAGGTCTCCCGAGGGTCTGTGGGAGCTGGTCTCGGAGGGCAGGGACGCCATCTCCGCGATGCCGGACGACCGCGGCTGGGACCTCGCGGAGCTGTTCGACCCGGACTCCGACCGCCCGGGCACGAGCTACAGCATGAACGGCGCGTTCCTGTACGACGCGCACCACTTCGACCCGACGTTCTTCGGCATGTCGCCGCGTGAGGCGCTGGCCACCGACCCGCAGCAGCGGCTGCTGCTGGAGACGTCGTGGGAGGCGTTCGAGCGGGCCGGCATCGACCCGGCCTCGATGCGCGGCAGCCGTACGGGTGTCTTCGCGGGCGTGATGTACAACGACTACGGCACTCTGCTGCACCGCGCGCCGGAAGGCCTCGAGGGCTACATCGGCACGTCGAGTTCGGGCAGCGTCGCCTCGGGCCGGGTGTCGTACACCTTCGGCCTGGAGGGCCCCGCCGTCACGGTCGACACGGCCTGCTCGTCGTCACTGGTGTCACTGCACCTGGCCGCTCAGGCGCTGCGTAACGGCGAGTGCGATCTGGCGCTGGCCGGCGGTGTGACCGTGATGGCGACGCCGGGCACCTTTGTGGCGTTCAGCATCCAGCGCGGTCTGTCCGCGGACGGGCGCTGCAAGCCGTTCGCGGCGGCGGCCGACGGTACGGGCTGGGGTGAGGGCGTCGGCATGCTGCTCGTCGAGCGCCTGTCGGACGCCCGCCGCAACGGGCACCCGGTGCTGGCGCTGGTGCGGGGCTCCGCGGTCAATCAGGACGGTGCGAGCAACGGCCTGACCGCCCCGAACGGTCCGTCGCAGCAGCGCGTGATCCGTGCCGCCCTCGCAAGTGCGCGCCTGTCGGCCGGCGAGATCGACGTGGTCGAGGCGCACGGCACGGGCACGACGCTGGGCGACCCGATCGAGGCGCAGGCGCTGCTGGCGACGTACGGCCAGGAGCACAGCGACGAGCAGCCGCTGTGGCTCGGCTCGGTGAAGTCCAACTTCGGCCACACGCAGGCCGCGGCCGGTGTCGCGGGCGTGATCAAGATGGTGATGGCACTGCGGCACGGGGTGCTGCCCCAGACCTTGCACGTGGACGAGCCGTCCCCGCACGTGGACTGGTCCGAGGGGGCCGTTTCCCTGCTGACCGAGCGGATGGACTGGCCGGAGACGGGACGTCCTCGTCGCGCCGCCGTGTCGTCGTTCGGTATCAGCGGCACCAACGCCCACACGATCATCGAGCAGGCCCCCGACGGCCTCGCGCCGGCCGTCGTCGCGGCGGAGACGGCGCCCGCGCAGGACATCGCTTCGGCCCTGCCCTTCGTGCTGTCGGCGAAGTCCGCGGACGCCCTGCGCGGCCAGGCGGCCGGCCTGCGGGGCCATCTCGAAGAGACGTCGGGGCCGGCCGGTGCCAATGTGGCCTACACGCTCGCCACCAAGCGCGCGGCCTTCGAGCACCGCGCGGTGGTCGTGGCGGCGGACGGGGACGCGCTGCTGCGCGGCCTCGCGGCCGTGGAGACCGAGGCCCCCTCGGCGTCGGTGACGCGGGGCACCGTGAGCTCCGGAAAACTCGCCTTCCTCTTCACCGGGCAGGGCAGCCAGTGGCTCGGTATGGGCCGGGAGCTGTACGAGGCCTACCCCGTGTTCGCGGACGCGCTGCACGCGGTCGGCGAGCGGCTCGACGTGCCGCTGAAGGACGTGCTGTTCGGTGACGACGCGGACCTGCTCGACCGGACGGAATGGACCCAGCCCGCGCTGTTCGCGGTCGAGGTGGCGCTGTTCCGGCTGCTGGACAGCTGGGGTGTGAAGCCGGACTTCCTGTCCGGTCACTCCATCGGCGAGATAGCTGCTGCGCATGTGGCCGGGGTGCTCTCGCTGGACGACGCCTGCACGCTCGTGGCGGCTCGCGGCCGGTTGATGCAGGCGCTGCCCACGGGTGGCGTGATGATCGCGCTGCAGGCCGCCGAGGACGAGGTCCTGCCGCTGCTGAACGACCGGGTGAGCATCGCCGCGATCAACGGCCCACAGGCGGTGGTGATCGCGGGCGACGAGGACGCCGCGACCGCGATCGTCGAGTCCTTCGCGGACCGCAAGTCCAAGCGCCTGACGGTCAGTCACGCGTTCCACTCGCCGCACATGGACGGCATGCTGGAGGCCTTCCGCGAGGTCGTGAACGGGCT
>NZ_JBNGGC010000081.1:0-4816 GCF_049974565.1 Streptomyces sp. WG5
GCGAACACCGGATAGGCCGCATACAACTCACGCCCCATCCCCAGCCGCTGACTCCCCTGCCCCGTGAACAGGAACGCGAGCGTGCCGGTCGTCACGGTGCCTTCCACCAGGCCGGGTGCGTGGTCGCCGCGGGCCAGGGCCGTGAGGGTGGCGAGTCGCGTGGCCGCCTCGGGGGCGATGATGGCGGCCCGCTGTTCCAGGGCGGCGCGGCTGGTGGCGAGGGAGTAGGCGAAATCGAGATCGCCGCTCTCCGCGACGCCGGTGGCCGTCGGGTGCAGGCGCTCGGCCTGGGCCCGCAGGGCGGTCGGTGTACGGGCGGAGACGAGCCAGGGCACGACGGGCAGGTCGCGGGCCGGCTCCTGCCGCGCGGGCGGGACGGCGGCGGGCGCCTGCTCGATGATCGCGTGGGCGTTGGTGCCGCTGTAGCCGAAGGAGGAGATGCCGGCGCGGCGCGGGCGGCCGGTCTCCGGCCACGGGACCGCCTCCGTCAGCAGGGCGATGTCTCCCGCCGTCCAGTCGACGTAAGGCGTCGGCTCGTTCACGTGCAGGGTCCGGGGCAGCACGCCGTGCTGCATCGCCATGACCATCTTGATGACGCCGGCGGCCCCGGCGACGGCCTGGGTGTGGCCGATGTTCGACTTGACGGAGCCGAGCCACACCGGGCGGTCGGCGGGGCGGCCCTGGCCGTACGTCGCGAGCAGGGCCTGCGCCTCGATCGGGTCGCCCAGCGTGGTGCCGGTGCCGTGGGCCTCCACCGCGTCGACGTCCGTGGCCGACAGGCCCGCGTCGGCGAGGGCTTCCCGGATGACGCGCTGCTGGGAGGGGCCGTTCGGCGCGGTGAGGCCGTTGCTCGCGCCGTCCTGGTTGACGGCCGAGCCGCGCATGACCGCGAGCACCGGGTGCCCGTTGGCGCGCGCGTCGGACAGGCGCTCGACGAGGAGCAGGGCGACACCCTCGGACCAGCTCGTACCGTCGGCCGAGGCGTCGAACGCCTTGATGCGGCCGTCGGCGGCCAGGCCGCGTTGGCGGCTGAACTCGGTGAACGCGCCGGGGGTGGACATGATGGTGACGGCGCCGGCCAGCGCCATCGAGCAGTCGCCGCGCCGCAGTGCCTGTGCCGCCAGGTGCAGGGTGACCAGGGACGACGAGCAGGCGGTGTCGATGGTGACGGCCGGGCCCTCGAGGCCGAAGGTGTAGGCGATGCGGCCGGAGACGACGCTGGCGGCGGTGCCGGTCCCGAGGTGGCCTTCGAGGCCGTCGACGTCGTTGAGCCACAGGTGCAGGTAGTCCTGGGCGTTGGAGCCCACGAAGACGCCGGTGCGGCTGCCGCGCAGCGTGGTGGGGTCGATCCCGGCGCGCTCGAACGCCTCCCAGGTGGTCTCCAGCAGCAGGCGCTGCTGCGGGTCCATGGCCAGCGCCTCGCGCGGCGAGACGCCGAAGAAGGCGGCATCGAAGTCGGCGGCGTCGTGGAGGAAGCCGCCCTCGCGGGCGTAGCTGGTGCCTTCGCTGTCGGGGTCGTCGCTGTAGAGGTGGTCGAGGTCCCAGCCGCGGTCGGCGGGGAAGCCGGTGATGCCGTCGCGTCCGGCGGCCAGAAGCTCCCACAGGTCTTCGGGGGACATGACGCCGCCCGGGAATCGGCAGCTCATGGCGACGATCGCGATGGGGTCGTCGTCCGCGTCGACCGTTCGCGGTCGGGACGGTGCGAGGGCGGTTCCGGCCCGGGCCGCGTCCCCGTCCGTCAGGTCGCCGACGAGTTCCTCGCGCAGGTATCCGGCGAGCGCGGTGGCCGTCGGGTAGTCGAACACGAGGGTGGCGGGCAGGCGTCGGCCGGTGGCGGCGGCGAGCAGGTTGCGCAGTTCGACGGCGGTGAGGGAGTCGAAGCCCAGTTCCTTGAAGGAGCGTCCGGGTTCGACGGAGGCAGGGCCGGGGTAGCCGAGCGCGGTGGCGACCTGCTTGCGGACGAGGTCGAGCAGGGCGCGGTCGCGGTCGGCGGGGGCGAGCCCGGCCAGCCGCTGCCGCAGGCCGTCCTCTCCCCCGGTGCCGGTGGTGGCGGCGGCCCGGCGGGCGGGGACCCGGACCAGGCCGCGCAGCAGCGGTGACAGGGCGCCGGACCGGGCCTGGTCGCGCAGGGCGCCGAGGTCGACGCGCATGAGGACGGGCGCGGCCTCGACGACGCGGTGGGCGACGTCGAAGAGTTCCATGCCTTCCGCGGTGGTCAGCGGGGGCAGGCCCGCGCGCCGCATGCGGCTGATGTCGGCATCGTCCAGGGCGCCGGCCATGCCTGCGCCGCCGGGCGCGTCGTCGCCACCGCCGGCCCACAGGGCCCAGGCCATCGCGGTGGCGGTGAGGCCCTGGGCCCGCCGGTGGTGGGCGAGGGCGTCGAGGAAGGCGTTGGCGGCGGCGTAGTTGCCCTGGCCGGGGCCGCCGAAGACGCCGCCGATGGAGGAGAAGAGGACGAAGGCCGAGAGGTCGAGGTCCCGGGTGAGTTCGTGCAGGTTGAGGGCGGCGTCGGCCTTGGGGCGCAGGACGGCGGAGAGCCGCTGCGGGGTGAGGGACGTGATGACGCCGTCGTCGAGCACGCCGGCGGTGTGGACGATCGCACCGAGGGGGTGTGCGGCGGGGATGCCGCGCAGGACGCCTGCGAGCGCTTCGCGGTCGGAGACGTCGCACGCCGCCCAGGTGACCGTGGCGCCCAGCGCGGTCAGTTCGGCCCGCAGCCGCTCGGCCTCCGGGGTGGCGCCGCCGCGGCGTCCCACGAGGAGGAGGTGGCGTACGCCGTGTCCGGTGACGAGGCGGCGGGCGACCAGGCCGCCGAGCATGCCGCCCGCGCCGGTGACGAGGACGGTCCTGCCGGGTGCGTACGCGGTGACGGTGGCGGTGGCGTCGACGTCCTGCCGTACGGCTCGGCCCAGCCGCAGGGCGCGCACGGAGCCTGCGTACAGGGCGAGTTGAGGCTCGTCCGCCGCGAGGGCGTACGGCAGGGCACGGACGGAGTCCTCACGTCCGTCGGTGTCGACGAGCAGCAGCCGGTCGGGGTACTCGGACTGCGCGGAGCGCAGCAGGCCCACGACGGTGGCGTGCACGGGGTCGGTGTCCGTGACACCGGCACCGGTGGGGACCGCGCCCTGGGTGACGACGACCAGACGGCAGCCGGCGAAGGCCTCGCCTGCGAAGGGCTCGTCGGCGCACCACGCTTGGGCGAGCGCGAGCGCGTCATGGGCGGCGGCGTGCACGGCCTGGGCCGACAGCGCTTCCGCCGGACCGTACCCGACGACCACGGCGTCCGGCACGGCCTCGCCCGCTTCGACGGCCGCCGCGAGTGCGGCCAGGTCTGCGTGGACGGTGACGTCGCCGGGCAGCAGCCCCGGCAGCGAGGCGACGGCTGCCGCACCGCCCACGACGGCCCAACGGTGCGACGTGGAGGCGGTGTCGGGGCTGCCCGGCAGGGGGGCCCACTCGGCGCGGAACACCGTCTCGTGATGGGCAGTGCCGGTGGCCCGCACCTGCTCGGCGGAGACGGCGCGCAGGACGAGGGCGTCCACGGTGGCGACCGGTGTGCCGGAGGTGTCGGCGATCTCCAGCCGCACGCCGTCCGCGCCCGCCGGTGCGAGGCGGACGCGCAGCGCCTCGGCGCCCGCGGCGTGCAGGGTCACTCCTGTCCAGGAGAACGGGAGCCGTCCTTCGCCGTCGTTGCCGCCCAGCCCGCCCAAGGCGAGCGCGTGCAGGCCGGCGTCGAGCAGGGCGGGGTGCAGGCCGAAGTCCCGCGCGCCCGCGGTGTGTCCTTCGGGGAGCGCGACCTCGACGCAAACGCTCTCCCCGTGCCGCCACGCGGCCGTCAGCCCGCGGAAGACGGGGCCGTAGGCCATGCCGAGGGCGGAGAGCTCCGCGTACAGGTTCTCCGTCGGAACGGGCTCGGCGCCCGCCGGGGGCCACTGGGTGAGCTCGAAGTCCGGGCGGGCGGCGCCCTGGGCGAGGACACCGGCGGCGTGCCGCACCCACAACTCGTCGGCCGCGCCGCCCTCGGAACGGGAGGAGAGCGTGAAGGTGCGCCGGCCCGTGCCGTCGGTGTCGGGCGCCGACACGTGGATCTGCACCTGCACGCCGCCGTGCTCGGGCAGCACGAGGGGCGCCTGGAGGGTGAGTTCCTCCAGGACGTCACAGCCGACCTGGTCGCCTGCGCGTACAGCCAGTTCCACGAATGCCGTGCCGGGAAGCAGCACGGAGCCCATGACGGCGTGGTCCGCGAGCCACGGGTGGGTGTCGAGCGAGAGGCGGCCGGTGAAGAGGAAGCCGTCGGAGTCGGCGAGCGCGACGGTCGCGCCCAGCAGCGGGTGGCCCGCGGCTTCGAGGCCGACGGCGCGCAGGTCCCCGGCGCCGCGGCCCGACTCGATCCAGTAGCGCTGGCGCTGGAAGGCGTAGGTGGGCAGGTCGACGCGCCGCGCACCGGTCCCGGCGAAGTACGCCGGCCAGTCGACCGCGACGCCCCGGGTGTGGGCGCGGGCGAGGGCGGCGGTGAGGGTCTCGGCCTCGGGACGGGAGGAGCGCAGGACCGGCGCGAGGGCGGCGCCCTCGCCGGTCAGGCACTCCTGCGCCATCGCCGACAGCACACCGTCCGGGCCGAGTTCGAGGTACGTCGTGACCCCCGACGCCTCCAGCGCGCGGACGCCGTCCAAGAAGCGCACGGCCTCACGGACATGCCGCACCCAGAAGTCCGCCGACGCCATCTCGTCCGTGACCAGGGCGCCCGTCAGGTTCGACACCACCGGAATACGAGGGGCCGCGAACGACAGCCCCGACACCACCTCACGGAACGCCT
>NZ_JBNGGC010000082.1:0-4762 GCF_049974565.1 Streptomyces sp. WG5
TGTCGGTGGAGCAGGGACTGGAGCTGTTCGACCAGGCACTCCTCGCCGACCAGGCCGTGGTGGGACTGACCCGGCTGGACCCGGCCGCGGTGCGCGGGCAGCGTGAGCTGCCGTCGATGATGCGGTCGCTCGTCACCGGCGGCGGGACCGTGACCCGTCGGCTCGCGGGCGACGCACGTCAGGACCCGGGGAGTTTCGCTCAGCGCTGGGCCACCATCCCGGCCGACGAGCGCCATGGGTTCCTGCTGGACCTGGTCCGCGGCCATACCGCCGCGGTCCTGGGCCACACCTCCGCCAACGGCGTCGACAAAGACCAGGCGTTCAAGGAGATGGGGTTCGACTCGCTCACCGCGGTCGAGCTGCGCAACCGGATCGCCACAGTGACCGGGCTGCGACTGCCCGCCACCCTGGTGTTCGACTATCCCACGATCGCCGAGCTGATCGGTCACCTGACCGGCCTGCTCGGCGACCCCGGACCCGGCGCACGCGCCGAGTCCACAACCGGATCGATCCTGTCCCATCTGGAGAAGCTGGGCGATCTGCTCCCGGCGGCCCAGGCCGCGGGGGAGGACCGGCAGATGATCGGGCACCGCCTGCGGTCGCTGCTCACCCAATGGAGCAAGAGCGACAACACAGTGGCCGATGGCCCGTCGGACGACGACTGGGAGACGCCCGACGACGTCTTCCAGTTCATTGAGAACGAGCTCGGCATCTCCGGGCAAGGGGAGTAAGTGGCAGCATGACCGACAAGAAGCTCTTCGACTACCTGAAGAAAGTCACCGCCGAACTCCGCGAGACCCGCCAGCGTCTGGCCGACCTCGAAGCGGACGCGGACGCCGGCGAGCCGATCGCGATCGTCGGCATGGCATGCCGCTTCCCCGGCGGAGTGTCCGACCCCGATCAGCTGTGGGGGCTGGTTGCCGACGGTCGGGACGCGGTCTCGGGCTTCCCCACCGACCGCGGCTGGGACCTGGATGAACTGGCCGGCACCGGCGCCGGTGCCTCGGCCACGGCCGAGGGCGGCTTCCTGGACGGAGTCGGTGCATTCGACGCGGAGTTCTTCGGGATCTCCCCGCGCGAGGCGATCGCTATGGACCCGCAGCAGCGGCTGCTGCTGGAGACCTCCTGGGAAGCCCTGGAGCGCGCCGGGGCCGACCCGGCGGCGCTGACCGGCAGCAACGTCGGCGTGTTCGTCGGTACCTTCCCCTCGGGCTATCTGGAGGTGGCGGACCGGTCCAGCGAGGATCTGGCCGGCCATCTGGTCACCGGCGGCTCTCAGAGCGTCGCGTCGGGACGCGTCGCCTATGTGCTCGGATTGCAGGGCCCGGCGCTCACGGTGGACACCGCTTGTTCCTCGTCGCTGGTGGCCCTGCACCTGGCCGCTCAGGCGCTGCGGTCCGGTGAGTGCACGATGGCCCTCGCCGGCGGTGTGACCGTCATGGCCACACCGGACACGTTCGTCGGGTTCTCCCTCCAGGGCGGCACGGCGAGCGACGGCCGGTGCAAGGCCTTCGCCGATGCCGCGGACGGCGCGGGCTGGTCCGAGGGCGCCGGGATGCTCGTCGTACAGCGGCTGTCGGACGCTCGTCGTGAAGGGCGTCGGGTGCTGGCGGTCGTACGGTCCAGCGCCGTGAACCAGGACGGTGCCTCCAATGGGCTGACCGCGCCGAACGGCCCCTCCCAGCAGCGGGTGATACGCCAGGCCCTGTCCGGGGCGGGCCTCACGGGTGCCGACGTCGATGTCGTGGAGGCCCATGGCACCGGCACTGTGCTCGGTGACCCCATAGAAGCCCAGGCCCTGCTGGCCACGTATGGGCAGGACCGGCCGGAGGACCGGCCACTGCTGCTGGGGTCGTTGAAGACGAACCTCGGTCACACCCAGGCCGCCGCCGGTGTCGCCGGCGTAATCAAGATGATCATGGCGATGCGGCATGGCGTGGTGCCGCAGACTCTGCATGTGGACACCCCCTCGTCGAAGGTGGACTGGTCTCAGGGCTCGGTGCGACTGCTGACGAAGGCCGTCCCCTGGCCGGAAACCGGTCATCCTCGTCGGGCGGGCGTTTCGTCCTTCGGCATGTCCGGCACGAACGCACACGTCATCCTCGAAGCCTTCCCGGAAGCCCAGAGGGCTGAGGACGCCGGGACACCTGAGACGGGTTCCGCCCCGGAGCTGATGCGGGGTGTGGTGCCGTGGGTGCTGTCGGGCAAGACAGCGGAAGCATTACGAGCCCAGGCGTCCCGGCTGCTGGATTGGGCCGGCCCCGGTGTGGATGTCACGGCTGTGGGGCGGTCGTTGGTGACGTCGCGGTCGTTGTTCGATCACCGTGTGGTGGTGACGGGCGCTGACTGCGGTGAGCTGCTGGCCGCGCTGCGTGCTGTCGCGGCGGGCGAGCCGACCCCTGACGCGTTCCAGGGATGCGCGGGTGCGGAATCCGGTGTGGTGTTCGTGTTCCCCGGTCAGGGGACTCAGTGGGTCGGTATGGCACAGGAGTTGCTCGACTCGTCCGCGGTGTTCCGGGAAGCCATGGCGGAGTGTGCTGAGGCGCTGAGCCCCTTTGGAGACTGGTCGTTGGGGGATGTCCTCGGCGATGAGTCCGCGCTGGAGCGGGTCGACGTGGTGCAGCCGGTGTTGTGGGCGGTGATGGTGTCGCTTGCGCGGTTGTGGCGGTCGTGCGGTGTGGAGCCTGCCGCGGTGGTGGGCCACTCCCAGGGTGAGATCGCGGCGATGTGTGTGGCCGGAGGCCTGTCACTGGCCGACGGGGCGCGCATCGTGGCGCTGCGCAGCAAGGCGATCGCGGACACGCTGGCCGGTGGTGGGGGCATGGCTGCCGTGCCGTTGCCCGTCGCTCGGGTCGTGGAGCTGATCCAGGACTGGCAGGGGCGGCTTTCCGTCGCCGCGGTCAATGGGCCGGAGTCGGTGGTGGTGTCGGGTGAGTCGCCCGCGGTGCGGGAACTGGTAGCCCGGTGTGAGGCCGAGGAGGTCCGAGCCCGGCTGATCCCGGTGGACTACGCCTCCCATTCCGTGCAGGTGGAGGCGGTCCGCGACCGGCTGCTGGACGAGCTGGCCGGGATCGCGCCGGTGTCGTCGTCGGTGCCGGTGTACTCGTCGGTGACCGGGCAGATCATGGACACCAGCGCGGCCGATGCCGGGTACTGGGTGCGGAACCTGCGCGAGACCGTACGGTTCGAGCACGTCACCCGTACGCTCCTCGCCGACGGCCATCGGGTGCTGGTCGAGGTCAGCCCGCACCCGGTGCTCACCTCCGCCATACAGGAGACGCTGGACAGCACCGGGCACGACGGCGTGGCGGTCGGGACGCTGCGCCGTGGCGAGGGCGGCTCCCGGCGGATGATGGCCGCGTTGGCTCAGCTGTTCGTCCAGGGTGTGCCTGTGTCGTGGGAGTCGGTGTTCGCCGGGGCCGGTGCCCGGTGGGTGGAACTGCCGACGTACGCCTTCCAGCACCAGCGGTACTGGCCCGAGGCCCTGCCCATGGTGGGGGACGTCGTGGGAGCGGGCCTCGAGTCGCCTGAGCATCCGCTGCTCGGTGCGATGGTGGGACTGCCCGAGTCCGGCGGGACGCTGTTCACCGGCAGGGTGTCGCTGCGGTCGCACCCGTGGCTGGCAGATCATCGAGTACGGGAGGAAGTGGTCTTCCCAGGCGCCGGGTTCGTGGAGCTCGCGGTGCGCGCCGGCGACGCCGTGGGGTGTGAGCAGGTCGGCGAGTTGGTCCTGGAGACACCGCTGGTGATCCCGGCTCACGGTGGGTGCCGGATCCAGGTGGTGCTCAGCGAGCGGGACCAGGGATGGGCGATGGCCGTCTACGCGCGCCCTGACGGTGATGAGGCCTGGACCCGGCATGCCACTGGTTTGCTGACCAGCGGCGCGGCCGGTGCCGCAGGGGACCCGATCCTTGCCGGGCCATGGCCGCCGCCGGGGGCGACCGAGGCCGACACTTCGGGCCTGTACGACGGACAGCCGGGTCACGACGTGGCGTACGGCCCGGCCTTCCAGGGGCTGGCCCGGGCCTGGACCCTCGGTGAGCGCGTATGGACTGACGTCGTGCTGCCCGAGGCACAGACGGGCACTGCCGGGATGTTCGGCATCCACCCCGCCCTGCTGGACGCGATGCTGCAGGGAGCCGCGTTCGCCGGTCTGGAGCCGACGGAGACCGCTCGACTGCCGTTCATGTTCACCGACGTCGTCCTGCGTGCTTCGGGCGCGACGCGCGTGCGGGTGTGCGTTTCCCGCACCGGACCGGACGAGGTTTCCGTGGTGGCGGCCGACGCCACGGGTGCGCCGGTGCTGTCCATCGGATCGATGGTGGTCCGTCCGCTGCCGGAAGGCGCGCTCGAAGGCGGCCCGCAGGACACGATGGTCCTCACTCCTCAGTGGACCGACCTGGGTACCGAGGAGGGTCCGGCCGTCGAGACGGGGAACTGGGCCCTTGCGGGACCCGGGGCGGACTACGCAGATCTGGGGGCGTTGGCCACCGCGGTCGAGTACGGGACTCCTGTGCCGAGCAGTGTGGTGCTGGCCGTGCCGCATTCGTCTGCATGTGAGTCGGGCTTGGTGGTGGGGCGTGTGCATGAGGTGTCGGTGTGGGTGCTGGAGCAGGTGCAGCGCTGGCTGGCTGAACGGTGTTTCGGGGGGACCCGGCTGGTGGTGGTCACTCGGGGGGCGGTTGCCACCGGCTGGGACGACCCGGTGACCGACTTGCCCGCGGCGGCGGTGTGGGGTCTGGTCCGGTCCGCGCAGTCGGAG
>NZ_JBNGGC010000083.1:0-4634 GCF_049974565.1 Streptomyces sp. WG5
GTGGCGGGTGCGGGGTAGAGCTCCGCGAGCTGCCGCAGCAGCCGGGCGTACGCCTCACGCTCAGGGCCGCGCGGCTCGGTCGGCTTCTTCGTCGACTCCCAGGCGGACACCGTGGCCCGCCGCACCTTCAGCGCGCTGGCGACTTCGTCCAGCGTCAGGCCGTGCGCGGTGCGCAGCCGCTTGCGCTCTTCCGCCGACGGCAGCGGAGAGCGGGACGCGACCAGCGCGTCGACCGCGTCGAACATCTCGGACATGGAACGCCTCCTAACCTAGACTCTACCCCAAAAACCGTAAGGATCGCGCACTTTCACCGTACAGATACCGTACAAAGTGTGTTCGGAGGAGGCGCGGCACACAGCTGAGGGGGCGGCCCCGTATGGGACCGCCCCCTCAGCGCTCGCACCTCAACGGGCGCGCGGTGGCGTCATCCGTGCGTGCAGCAGGGTGCTGCGGGTGAGTTCGGTGCCCTGCTTGTGGTCCTCGTTGAGCAGCACGGTCAGGCCCTTGGGCGCGTTCCAGTGCTTGCGCAGGTTGGGGGTGGCTCCGAGGTCGTCCAGGAGCAGGTTGACGACGGTGGCGGCCTCGCTAGGGCGTATCCAGCGCTGTGACGCTCGGCAGCGCCCGCCGGGGCGGACTGGGGCGAGACATTGGAGTTTCTGCCGACGGATCTCCGGCGCAGGACACTAGCGAAGCGCCTGCCGCCCGACCACTGACCGGGCCACTACGTGAAGGCGGCCCCTGAGCAGTGAAGCGACCCGACTCCAAAGTCGGGTCGCTTCACTCTGGTGACAGTCCTCCGCCCGCCCGCCCGCGCGGTGA
Organism: Streptomyces sp. WG5; assembly: GCF_049974565.1. Classification (NCBI taxonomy): domain Bacteria; kingdom Bacillati; phylum Actinomycetota; class Actinomycetes; order Kitasatosporales; family Streptomycetaceae; genus Streptomyces; species Streptomyces sp. WG5. The sequence goes on from NZ_JBNGGC010000083.1 coordinate 820, forward strand.
GGGGTGGGCTGTTCAGTACGCCCGTGCGGACGTGCCGTAGTTGTCCCTGCGGCGAAACGCCGGCATTGGCGCCGTGGGTGCCGCGGCATCCTGATCCGACCTCGCCGCAGGAGCCCCGGGAGAGATCTGCTTCCGCGACGGGGTCGCCGCGCACAGGCCGTTGGCAGAGCGTGTGAGCCGGCCTTGGCTCAGCGGAAGAACGCGAAGCTATGGAGGCCACCTGCACCGACAGAGTTAGACCAGCTCCTTTGGTCCCTGGCCGGGGTGGCGGGGCCGGGGCCAGCGTGACACGGCGGGGCGGGGTGGCCGCGCTCCGGGCCTGGCGGCCCAGCGGGTGGCTCACTGGTCGCCCTGCGGGCCCGTTTCACCGGTGAGCCAGTCCGCGCACGCGCGGACCGCCCTTTTCCTGCGCCTTCGGCGCACACCGGCAAAGGGGGGCGCTGCGGTAGTGCGCCTCCAGAGGCCCCTGCACCGGTCCGGCGGCCGCGGCGAGTCGGCGATGCCGCTGCCCGTTGCGGTGATGCGAAGCCCTGGTGTCGTGCCTGTAGACGTGCAGGACGTCCAGTCAGAGGAGAGCGCCCCTGCTCGACGCGTTCGGCGGGCAGAAGCCGCAGGCTCGTGTCCGTCGTCGGCGTGCTCCTGGTGGTGCTCGGCCCAGTGCCGAGTCGACGTCGCGCGGTGCTCGTGACCGGAGTCTGCTGCGTCCGACCTCGGACGTCACGTACGGCAAGCCCCTACCGTGGCCGGACAATGCGGTCTGGGCGCTACTACTCAGGCCGGCTGGGTAGCAGAGCGCTGCCCCGCGTCCGGCCTGGGCGGCTTTGATCGACAGCATGAAGTCGAAGATCGTGGTCCCCGTGCTCGGTGTCGCCCTGGTGGCTCTCGTCGGGCTGACGGCCAAGGCGTGCGAGGCGATACAAGGCGGGCCCGTTCACAGCACGGAGGAGTTCCGTGACCATGTCCGGGCCACCACCCGGGCCGGCGAGGATGCCTACCGCGCGCTGTCCCCGGCACCGGCCGAGGAGCCGTACGCCTCTCGGCAGGGCAGCTCCTCGTGCGTGGACGACTTCGGCTTCGACGACACCGGCGTCAGCCGGGCTGAGCCCATCTTCACCTGGGACCTGGACTTCGCCAGCGACGACGACTACCGCGCGGCGCTGGCATCCCTCCGGGCCACCTGGCGCGAGGACGGCCGCACCGTCGAGAAGGTCGACAACGGCATCACCGCCACCCTTGACGACGGCATCCGGGTCACCCTCCACCTCGACTACTACGACGGCGAGCCTGAACTGCGCGCCGAGGGCACGTGTATGCGCTACCGGCACAACTACGGCGATGCATACCACTACATGTACGACGACAACGGAGACGGGACGATCGACGAATACGAGCGGCCGAACTGAGCGCGCGGGAGCAGCCGCAAGTGTGCCCCAGACGCAGGTGCGCCAGCACCAGCAGCGCCTGGCGGTCGGCGGAAAGCCGGCGCCACCGAGTTCCGCGCTCCGACCGATGCGCGGCCAGCTGGGCGGTCAAAACCGCAGGTGCGGGGGGTGAGTGGGTTCCGTTCCGATACTGCACGACGAGGTGGCCGATGGTGTCCGGGGAGTGTCAGTGCCGTGGTCTACCGTCGTCGTGCCCCGTTGGGTGTCCTCTCGCCCGTGGCTGTGCTCTCACCTCACTTGGCCACGCGTTGGCACTCTGCGCTCAGTGCTGCGGTGTGGTTCCGGGCCGGAATGTCACGTTCGGGGTGTAAAAGAAACCTCCGCCGCTGACCCGGTTGCCGGTGACCGCGACGTCGCTCACCGGCGAGACGAACCCGACCGTATCCGCGCTTACGCGAACCGCGTTGCGCGATGCCCCCGAAGCGCCTGCCGCCACCGTCACCTGGTTGTCGATGATGTCGACCCCAGAGACAGGATTCGGACCTACCTGGACCGGCGGTTGGCTGACCGTCCTCGCCGACATGGAACTGACGTAGACCCCACCGACGCTGTTGTTGATCGTGTTGCCGCGGACGATGATGTCGGTGGTGTTCATCGCGCCGATGGCATCCCACTTGGCGTTGTCCACGACGTTGTCCTCGATCAGCACGCGCGCGTGCACCTGGCCGACCTTCTCGCCGCCGGTGTGCGATCCGACCAGCTTCGCCCAGGACGGTTGGGAGCCGGACGCACCCGCGTAGTTACGCTGCACCTGTACATCCACGGTCGGAGTGCCATCACTGGCTCCGGCCCACGTGTTAGTGGAGAGGGGAAGGTCGAGTTGGACGGCCTCGCCCTGCCACAGGCCCCACGTCGGATTCTCGACCCAGCCCTTGAAGAAGCAGTCCCGAACAGCACCCCGGCGTACGGCGTTGAGTTCGACCGCGTGCCACCACTTGACGTTCCAGACCGTCACGCCTTCTACCTCCACGTCCTGGGTGTGGGTGAAGGTCAGCACGTTCATCGGCGGAGCCTTGTCGGCACGTGCCCGCGCCAGCCCGGAGTCCTCCCACACCCACGCGGAAATGGGGTCCCACTCGCCGCCCTTGACCATGATGTTGCCCGGGGCCGAGTAACCCGTCGTAGCACGACTGGGAACATGGTTGATCAGCATGGTGGCGGCCTTGGCCCCACTGACCGCGGGCGCGGTGAACGCCCCCTGGCTGTCCGTCACGTACTCGGGAGTCGGCGAGTGCTGATTTTTCCGGTCCAGCGTGTACTTCCGCATGACGGTGCCGAACTTAGCGACGAACCGCGCACCGGTAGCGTCCAGGACCGTGTTGCCACCGATGACCAAAGTATTGAGCAGCGTGTAGGTGGGAACGCCCACATACCCGGCCTTCACGACGATCCGCCCCTTGTCGTCGACGCCGTGCGGGCCGACCACGCCCGCCGCCGCATCGTCCAACGCCTTGCGCAGAGCCCGGACGTGCGCCGCCTCACCCACAACGGACGGATTGATGCCCGCGGCACCAGCTTGAGCCGCCGATGCCGCACCCCCTACGACCGTGACGGCCCCGGCCGCCACGCCCCCGCGCAGCAGCCCTCGTCGACTGATCCCTGTCATTCTCCTGCCCCCCACTTCTCGGCCACCGGCCGACCTGTTCGCATAGCCGTGGATGACTCATGCATCTGCGCAGCGGTCTGGTTTGCGTACCACCGACGCTGACGGTGCCCGCCCCCTCGAAACCCAACGATCTTATTAGCCCGTGATAGTACGCCCGGAACTTAGGCTCTTGCGACCGGCAGGTTCGTGCCGACGCCAGCACGTCCTGCCTGGTCTTGGAAGCGATCCATCGCTGAGTTGCTGCACATCTGCCCGGCGCAGGGACGTGCTCGCCGAGGAACCGTGCCCTGCCGTCGCGGTGGAGTGATCCTGGTGTACGAGCACTTCAGGGTCTTCAAGCCGGCGTCACGGCCGCTTTCGGACCCTCAAACAGCGTCAGCGCGGTGCAGGACGTTGAGCAGGGCCTCCAGCTGGGCCAAGTCGTGATGGGTCGGGAGGGCGGTCACTGTTGGTGCACGCCAACGATCTCGTCATCCGGGTTGGTGGCGCACTCGATGTCGGATATCTGCTGAGCTACAGCTGCGGGTGGTGTGCCTGCAGCGCCGGATGACGCCCATTCAGGTGTGGATCACCCACCCCTGCCGCTGTCTCTGACCCGGTGAAGGGGACCCAAGCGGCCGCATTCCAGCGGTCTAGACGCGACCCGGCCGTTCGCGAACAGCCTGTGCTCACGAACGGCCGGGCGTCAGAGGGACGGACTACTGAGGTTTTCACGGCGGGGTCGGTGGGGTGAGAGCCAGACCTGTGGCGGTCAGGCAGCCGTCGAC
>NZ_JBNGGC010000084.1:0-4342 GCF_049974565.1 Streptomyces sp. WG5
GGCCCGGTTCTTCGCCGGGACCGGCGCCCGCCGCGTGGACCTGCCCACCTACGCCTTCCAGCGCGAGCGCTACTGGCTGGCGGAGACCGACGCCGTGACCTCCGGCGAGGACGTCAGCGGTACGTCCGGCGCCGTGGACGCGCAGTTCTGGGAAGCCGTCGACAGCGCTGACCTCGCGGTGCTCGCCGGCACCCTGGGCATCGACACCGGCCAGCCGCTGAGCGAGCTGCTGCCCGCGCTGTCGGCGTGGCGCCGGCGGCGCCAGGAGGAGTCCGTCGTGGACGGCTGGCGGTACGGCGTCACCTGGAAGCCGATGGACATCCCCTCCGCCGGCCGCCCGTCCGGGACGTGGATCGTCGTGAGCACCGCGGAGGACGGGGAGGGAGGCCCTCCCACCGTCTCCGACGCCCTGGCGGCACGCGGGGCGGAGGTACGGCACCTCGTCGTCACCTTCGCCGAGGCCGGCCGGGAGGCACTGGCGGGCCGGCTGCGCGAGGTCGCGGGAGCGGGCGGGGCTGGCGGTGTCGCGGGCGTCGTGTCGCTGCTGGCCTTCGCCGAGCAGCCGCATCCCGCGCATGCCGCCGTGCCCGCAGGGCTGTTGCTTACGGGAACGCTGGTGCAGGCACTGGGCGACATCGGCATGACGGCACCGCTGTGGTGCGTCACGTCGGGGGCCGTGTCGACCTCGGCGGTGGACCGCCTGACGAGCGTCGCGCAGGCCCAGGTGTGGGGTCTGGGACGGGTCGTGGCCCTGGAGCACCCCGACCGCTGGGGCGGACTCGTGGACCTGCCCGGCACCGTGGACGAGCGGGCCCTCGACCGGCTGCTCGGCGTGCTTGCCGGCAGCGGAGGGGACGAGGACCAGGTCGCCGTACGCACGGGTGGCCTGCTGGCCCGCCGCATCCAGCACGACTCCCACCACACGTTCGACCGCGCGCCGGTGGAGCAGCGTTCGCCGTGGCGACCCCGCGGCACCGTCCTCGTCACCGGCGGAACGGGCGCCCTCGGCGGCCACGTGGCCCGATGGCTGGCGGCACACGGCGCGGAGCACGTGGTGCTGGTCAGCAGGCGCGGGCCGCAGGCACCCGGCGCGGACGAACTGCTCGCCGAGATCGGCGCCCTGGGTGCCCGGGCCACGGCCGCGGCCTGCGACGTGACCGACCGCCAGGCCGTCGCCGACCTCCTGGCCGGGCTGCGCGTACCCCAGGCCGACGGAACGACCGGAACGGGTCTCACCGCCGTTTTCCACACGGCGGGCGCCGGGCAGTTCGCGCCGCTGGCGGAGATCGGCCCCGCCGACGTGGCCGACGTCGTCGCCGCCAAGGTCGCGGGCGCCGCCCACCTGGACGAACTCCTCGGCACGGCCGAGCTGGACGCCTTCGTCCTCTTCTCCTCCATCGCGGGTGTGTGGGGCAGCGGCGGCCAGGCCGCCTATGCCGCCGCCAACGCCCACCTGGACGCCCTCGCTGAGCACCGCCGGGCCCGCGGGCTGACGGCGACCTCGGTGGCCTGGGGCCCTTGGGCCGAGGGCGGCCTCGTCGCCGACGACGGCGCGGAGGAGCAGCTGCGGCGGCGCGGACTGCCCGCGATGGCGCCGAAGCTGTCCCTCACGGCGCTCCAGCGCGCGCTGGACGGCGACGAGACCACCGTGATCGTGGCGGACGTCGACTGGGACCTGTTCGCCCCGGCCTTCACCGCCGCCAGGTCGCGCCCGCTGATCGGCGACCTGCCCGACGTGCGCCGCGCGCTCACCGCCGGACAGGAGGACGCCGGCACGGCCACGGACGAAGCCCCGGACCTCCAGGCGCAGTTGCAGGGGCTGACCGCGGCCGAGGCGGAGCGGGTCGTGCTCGACCTGGTCCGCGCGCAGGTCGCTGCCGTCCTCGGCCACCAGGGCACGGCGTCCGTCGACCCGGCACGCGCCTTCAAGGAACTGGGCTTCGACTCGCTGACCGCCGTCGAACTGCGCAACCGGCTCCAGACCGCGACCGGACTGCGCCTTTCGGCCGCCCTCGTCTTCGACCACCCGACCCCCGCGGCGCTGGCGGCGCACGTCCGGGCGGAAGCCGTCGGCGAGGACACCACCCCCGCACTGCCCGCCCTCGCGGAGATCGACAAGCTGGAATTCCTCCTGTCGTCCGTCCCCGGGGACACCACCGAACGCGCACGCGTCACCGCACGGCTCGAATCCCTCCTGGCGAACTGGAACAGGGCGGAACGAGCGGCCATCGGAGAGCACGAGGACGAGGACATCGAAATCGCCTCGGCGTCCGCCGACGACCTCTTCGACATCATCAACAAAGAATTCGGAAAACCCTGAGCCGATGGCTGTTCCGACGACCCGCCCGACGTACGTACGGCATTTCGTGATTCCCCAAGGGGTGACGCTCCGGTGACCAGCGCGAACGAAGAAAAGCTTCTCGAGAACCTGAAGTGGATGACCGCCGAGCTGCGCCGGTCCCGCCGCCGAGTCCAGGAGATCGAGGCCGACGCGCGGGAACCCATCGCCATCGTGGCGATGAGCTGCCGTTTCCCCGGCGGCGTCAGGTCGCCGGAGGACCTGTGGCGACTGGTGGACGAGGGCGGTGACGCCATCTCCGGATTTCCCGGCGACCGCGGGTGGGACGTCGCGTCCCTCACCGACTCCGATCCCGACCGCAAGGGCGCCTTCTACAACACCGGCGGCGGATTCCTCGACGACGCGACGCTCTTCGACCCCGCATTCTTCGGGATATCGCCGCGCGAGGCGCTCGCGATGGACCCGCAGCAGCGCCAGCTGCTGGAGGTCACCTGGGAGGCGTTCGAGCGGGCCGGCATCGACCCCTCGACCGTGCGCGGCACCCGTACCGGCGTCTACGTCGGTGCCAGCGCGATGGGATACGGAGCCGACCTCAGGGAGGTCCCGGAGGAACTGGAGGGGCTGCTGCTGACCGGCGGCGCCACCAGCGTCCTGTCCGGCCGCGTCAGTTACGTCTTCGGGCTGGAGGGCCCGGCCGCCACCGTCGACACCGCGTGCTCCTCCTCCCTCGTCGCCCTGCACCTGGCGACCCAGGCGCTGCGTCAGCGCGAGTGCTCGCTCGCCGTCGTCGGCGGCGTGTGCGTGATGCCCAACACCGACGTCTTCGTCGAGTTCAGCCGCCAGCGCGGGCTGGCCCCCGACGGACGCTGCAAGTCCTTCGCCGCCTCCGCCGACGGCACCGGCTGGTCCGAGGGCGCGGGCGTGCTCCTCGTGGAGCGGCTGTCGGACGCACTCCGCCATGGGCATCCAGTGCTGGCCGTCGTGCGGGGCTCCGCCGTCAACCAGGACGGCGCCAGCAACGGGCTGACCGCGCCCAACGGGCCCTCGCAGCAGCGCGTCATCCGCCAAGCCCTCGAGAGCGCCCAGCTCTCCGCCGCCGAGGTCGACGTCGTCGAGGCCCACGGCACGGGCACCCGACTGGGGGACCCGATCGAGGCGGAGGCGCTGCTGGCCACCTACGGCAAGGACCGCCCCGAGGGGAACCCGCTGCGCCTGGGCTCCCTCAAGTCCAACATCGGCCACACCCAGGCGGCCGCCGGCGTCGCGGGCGTCATCAAGATGGTCATGGCGATGCGGCACGGCGTGCTGCCGCAGACCCTTCACGTCGACGAGCCCACCCCCGACGTCGACTGGTCGGCCGGCGACGTCGCCCTGCTCACCGAGCGCATGCCGTGGCCCGGGACGGGCGCGCCTCGGCGGGCCGCGGTCTCCGCGTTCGGCGTCAGCGGTACCAACGCCCACACCGTCATCGAGCAGGCTCCGGGGCCCGAGGAATCCGAGGCCCCGGAGCCGCAGGCCGTCTCCCCGGCGCCCATGACCCCGTGGCCGCTGTCCGGGAAGGGGCAGGAGGCGTTGCGCGACCAGGCCCGCCGCCTGTCCGCGCACGTTGAGGAGAACACCGGGCTGCGCGCGGTGGACGTCGCCGGCTCACTGGCGCAGGGACGCGCCTCGTTCGCGGACCGTGCGGTGGTCGTGGCCGAGGACCGCGCGGGCCTGCTGGCGCGGCTGGGCGCCCTGGCCGAGGGCGACCCGGCCGCCGGTGTGGTGACCGGTTCGCCGGTCGCGGGCAAGACGGCGTTCCTGTTCACGGGGCAGGGCAGCCAGCGCCCGGGGACCGGGCGCGAGCTGTACGCGGCGTACCCCGTGTTCGCGGACGCGCTGGACACGGTGTGCGCGCACTTCGAAGTGCCGCTGAAGGACGTGCTGTTCGGCGACGACAATGATCTGCTGAACGAGACGGCCCACACGCAGCCGGCGTTGTTCGCGGTGGAGGTGGCGCTGTTCCGGCTGCTGGAGTCGTGGGGTGTGAGGCCGGACTTCGTG
>NZ_JBNGGC010000085.1:0-4110 GCF_049974565.1 Streptomyces sp. WG5
GGATAGGCCGCATACAACTCACGCCCCATCCCCAGCCGCTGACTCCCCTGCCCCGTGAACAGGAACGCCAGCTTGCCCGCGACGGGCGAGCCGGTCACCACGCCCGGCGCCGACTCGCCCGCGGACAGGGCGGCGAGGCCCGACAGCAAGGCGTCGCGGTCCTCGGCGACGACGACGGCGCGGTCCTCGAAGGAGGCGCGGGTCGTGGCGAGGGAGTGCGCGACGTCGACCGCGCGCGTCCCGGCGTTCCGGTCGACGTACGCGTGAAGGCGGCGGGCCTGCTCGCGGAGCGCGTCGCGTCCCTTCGCCGAGAGCGGCAACGGCACCGCGCCCCCGGCGGCGGGTGCCGGGGCGGCGGCCGGGGCGTCCGTCTCCTCTGGCTCCGGGGCCTGCTCGATGATCGTGTGCACGTTGGTCCCGCTGACGCCGAACGCCGAGACGCCGACGCGGCGCGGGCGGCCGGTCTCCGGCCAGTCCACGGCGTCGGTGAGCAGGGACACCGCGCCCGTCGACCAGTCGACGTGCGAGGTCGGCCGGTCGACGTGAAGGGTGCGCGGCAGCACACCGTGCCGCATCGCCATGACCATCTTGATGATGCCCGCGACACCCGCGGCGTTCTGCGTGTGGCCGATGTTGGACTTGAGGGAGCCCAGGAGCAGCGGCCGGTCCTCGGGCCGGTCCTGGCCGTAGGTGGCGAGCAGTGCCTGAGCCTCGATGGGGTCGCCCAGGGTGGTGCCGGTGCCGTGCGCCTCGACGGCGTCGATGTCGGCGGGGGTCAGGCGGGCGTTCTCCAGTGCCTGGCGGATGACGCGCTGCTGGGACGGGCCGTTGGGGGCCGTCAGGCCGTTGCTCGCGCCGTCCTGGTTGACCGCCGAACCGCGGACCACGGCGAGTACGGGGTGGCCGTTGCGGACCGCGTCGGACAGGCGCTCGACGAGGAGCACGCCGACGCCCTCGGACCAGCCGGTGCCGTCGGCTGCTTCGGCGAAGGACCGGCAGCGGCCGTCGGCGGACAGGCCGCGCTGGCGGCTGAACTCCACGAACACGTCGGGTCCGGCGAGCACGGTGACGCCCGCGGCCAGGGCGAGGGAGCACTCGCCCTGCCGCAGGGCCTGGACGGCCATGTGCAGGGCGACGGAGGAGGACGAGCAGGCGGTGTCGATGGTCGCGGCGGGGCCTTCGAGGCCGAAGACGTAGGCGAGGCGGCCGGAGACGACACTGGAGGCGGTGCCGGTGAGGAGGTGGCCCTCCACGCCGTCGGGGAGGTCCCCGGCTCCGGCGCCGTACGCGTTGGCGGAGGCGCCGACGAAGACACCGGCCCGGCTGCCGCGCAGGGTGGCCGGGTCGATCCCGGCGCGTTCGAACGTCTCCCAGGTGGTCTCCAGCAGCAGGCGCTGCTGCGGGTCCATGGCCAGCGCCTCGCGCGGCGAGATCCCGAAGAAGGCGGGATCGAAGTCGCCGGCGTCGTGGAGGAAGCCGCCGTGGCGGGCGTAGGTGGTGCCCTCGTGGTCGGGGTCCGGGTCGTACAGCGACTCGATGTCCCAGCCCCGGTCGACGGGGAAGCCGGTGATGCCGTCGCCGCCGCGGTCGACGAGGTCCCACAGGTCCTCGGGCGAGCGGACGCCGCCAGGGAAGCGGCAGCCCATGGCGACGATCGCGATCGGCTCGCGCGAGGCGTCGGTCAGCTCCCGGTTCCGGCGGCGCAGCCGCTCGGTCTCCTTCAGCGATACCCGCAGCGCTTCAACGACTTTTTCGTTCGGGGTTGTCATCACATACTCCGCACTTCGGGCACGTCAGGATCGGTTGCTGTCGTCGCCGGTGGCCCCGCCGTGGGACCCGTCGGGGTCGCCGTGGCCGTCGAGTGCCAGGTCGAGGAGGGCTTGGAGGTCCATCGCGTCGATGGAGTCCGCGGCGTCCGCGGTGTCGGGGTCCGCCGCGCCGGCGGGTGTGCCGTCCGGGGCGGCGAGCCGCAGCAGGGTGTCCAGCAGTCCGGCCTCGCGGATCCGGCCCAGCGGGATGGTGGCCAGCGTCCGGCGCAGTTCGGCGTCCTGCGGGTCGCTGTCCACGGGGGCGGCGGGGGTGCCGGCGGCCTCGGGGAAGAGGCTGTGCAGCAGGTGCCCGGTGAGGGCGCGGGGGTTGGGGTAGTCGAACACGAGGCTGGAGGGCAGGCGCAGCCCGCACGCCGCGGCCAGGCGGTTGCGCAGTTCGACGGCGGTCAGCGAGTCGAAGCCGAGGTCCTTGAAGGCGCGTTCGGCGGCGACGGCGGAGCTGTGTCCGAGGGCCGCCGCCGCGTGCTCGCGCACGAGGTCCAGCAGGGCCGACTGCCGGTCGTCGCCGGTGAGTTCGGCGAGGCGCCGGAGTGTCGCGGAGGACGGGTCGCCGGTGCCGTCCGCGGTGGCCGCCGGGCCGGCGCGCAGGGCGTCGCGGACCTCGGGGAGGTCGGCGACGAGGGGGCGGGGCCGGGCCGCGGTGAAGGCCGGTGCGAAGCGCGCCCAGTCCACCTCCGCGACCGTCACGGCCGCCTCGGGCCCGGCAACGGCGCGTCCCAGCGCCAGCAGGTTGCCGGCCGGGGCCATGGGCGGCAGTCCGCGGCGGCGCAGCTGCTCCTCCGCGTCGCCCTCGGCCGCCATGCCGCCGTCGGCCCACGGGCCCCAGGCGACGGCGGTCGCGGGCAGGCCCTCGGACCTGCGCCGCTCCGCGAGCGCGTCGAGGAAGGCGTTGGCCGCCGCGTACGCGCCCTGGCCGCCGCTGCCCCAGACACCGGCGATGGACGAGAAGAGCACGAAGGCGTCGAGCGAGTCCGGCGTGCCGAAGAGCGCGTCGAGGTTCACGGCACCGGCGGTCTTCGCGGCCACGACGTGGGCGAGTCCGGGCAGGTCGGTGTGTGTCCCGGGCGGCTGCGAGACACCGGCGGCGTGCACGACGGCACGCACCGGAGTGCCCTCCGCGGCCAGCCGCTCAACGAGCGCCCCCAGCGCGGCCCGGTCGGCGACATCGCACGCGGCGAGCGTCACGTGCGCGCCGAGCCCCGACAGCTCCCTCTCCAGCTCCGCCGCGCCCGGCGCGTCGGCTCCCTTGCGGCTGACGAGGACAAGCCGCTGCGCTCCGTGCCCGGCAAGCCATCGTGCCGTGTGGCGGCCGAGCGCGCCCGTGCCGCCGGTGACGAGCACAGTGCCGCGCGGGGTCCAGGTCCCGGCGCCCGGTCCCTGGGGCGCGGCACGCTCCAGGCGCCGTACGAAGGTTCCGGACGCGCGGACGGCCAGCTGGTCCTCGTCGCCTGCTCCGGCGAGCACCGCCGCCAGGCGGTTCAGCGCCCGTTCGTCGCAGTCGGAGGGCAGGTCGACGAGTCCGCCCCAGCGGTCGGGGTGCTCCAGGGCCACGACCCGGCCCAGGCCCCAGACGTGGGCCTGGGCGGCTCCGGCGAGCCCGTCCGCGGCGACGGCCGCAACGGCGTCGCGGGTCACGCACCACAGCGGCCCGTCGACCCCGGAGGCCTCGCCGGTCAGCGCCTCGGCGAGCGCGGAGGTCAGCGCGAGGCCAACCGGGACTCCGGGGTGCTCGGGGTGGGGCCGTTCGTCCAGCGCGAGGAGCGACAGGACACCGGCCACGACGGCGTGTCCGCGCAGGCGGGCGGCGATCGCGTCCGGTGCGGCGTCGGTGGCGTCGAGCACGACCGGTACGACATGGGCGCCGCCGGCCTCGATGCGCGCCGTCACGGCAGCGATCCAGGGGTCGTCGGCGTGGGCGGCCGGGAGGGCCACCAGCCAGTCGCCGGTGGGGGTGGCGTCGCCGTTCCCCAGAGGCCACGGGTGCCAGGCGACGCGGTAGCGCCGTGCGTCCGCCTGCGTACGCGCCCTCTGGTCCCGGCGCCAGAGCGACAGGGCGGGCAACACGGCGCTCAGTGGCTGCTCCGCGTCGACGCCCAACTCCTCGGCGATCCCGGTCGGACCGGCGTTCTCGACCACCTCCCAGAAGCGGGCGTCCACCGCGTCGCGCGCGGCGTCGGCGGCGGGCCGCGGGGCCGCGGGCTCGGGCCAGTAGCGCTCGCGCTGGAAGGCGTAGGTGGGCAGGTCCACGCGGCGGGCGCCGGTCCCGGCGAAGAACCGGGCC
>NZ_JBNGGC010000086.1:0-3870 GCF_049974565.1 Streptomyces sp. WG5
CTTGGACGCGCTGGCGGAGCAGCGCCGGGCGGACGGTCTGGCGGCGACGTCGATCGCGTGGGGTCCGTGGGCCGAGGACGGCATGGCGGCCGACGAGGCGACGTCGGCCCGCATGAGCCGGGACGGTGTGCCGCCCATGCGCGTGGACCTGGCGGTCAACTCGATGCGGCAGGCGGTCGGTTCCGGTGAAGCCGCGCTCACGGTGGCCGACGTGGAGTGGGACCGCTTCCTCGCCGGATTCACCACCGTTCGCCGCAGCTCGCTGTTTGCCCAGCTCCCCGAGGCACGCGCGACGCACGCAGAGGTGGCGGAGTCGGCCGCCGACGCCGGGGGCCCGACGTCCTTTGCGCGGCGGGTGTCCACCGTCGCTCCGGCTGAGCAGGAGCGGATGCTGCTGGATCTGGTGCGTGCCCAGGTGTCGGCGGTGCTCGGTCATGCCGGGGTTGACGCGGTGGGTGCCGGGCGGGCGTTCAAGGAGCTGGGCTTCGACTCGCTGACGGCGGTCGAGCTGCGGAACCGGCTGGGTGCGGCGACGGAGCTGCGATTGCCGGCGACGCTGGTCTACGACTACCCCACGTCGGCGGAGCTCGCGGAGTACCTGCGGGGTCAGCTGCTGGGGACGATCCGGGTCGCGGATGCCGACCTGCCCGTCGCGGTTGCCACCGATGACGACCCGATCGCGATTGTCGCGATGAGCTGCCGCTTCCCCGGCGGTGTCACCTCTCCCGAAGAACTCTGGCAGATGCTGGTGACGGGGACGGACGCCGTGGGGGAGTTCCCCGTCGACCGCGGCTGGGACCTGGAACAGCTCTACAGCCCGGATCCGGATCGTCAGGGCACGTTCTACGCCCGCGGTGGCGGGTTCCTCTACGACGCGGCCGAGTTCGACGCGGACTTCTTCGGGATCTCGCCGCGTGAGGCGCTGGCGATGGATCCGCAGCAGCGGCTGCTGCTGGAGACCTCGTGGGAGGCGTTCGAGCGGGCCGGGATCGATCCGTCCTCGTTGCGCGGCAGCCAGACGGGTGTGTTCGTCGGCACCAACGGCCAGGACTACTACCTGACCCTCGCCGCCGCCGAGCCCCAAGGCGTCGAAGGCCATCTCGGGACGGGCAATGCCGGAAGCGTGATGTCGGGCCGGGTCTCCTACGCGCTGGGGCTGGAGGGTCCCGCGGTGACCGTCGACACGGCGTGCTCCGCCTCGCTGGTGGCGCTGCACTGGGCGGTGCAGGCACTGCGGCAGGGCGAGTGCTCGCTTGCTCTTGCGGGTGGCGTGACGGTGATGTCGACCCCCGAGACCTTTGTCGACTTCAGTCGTCAGCGGGGGCTGGCGGAGGACGGACGGATCAAGGCGTTCGCGGCTGCCGCCGACGGTACGGGGTGGGGCGAGGGCGTGGGCATGCTGCTGGTGGAGCGGCTGTCGGACGCCCAGCGCAACGGTCACCCGGTGCTGGCTCTCGTTCGGGGTTCGGCGGTCAACCAGGACGGTGCCAGCAACGGCCTGACGGCGCCGAGCGGCCCCTCGCAGCAGCGGGTGATCCGGCAGGCGCTGGCGAGTGCCGGGCTGTCGACGGCAGACGTGGACGCGGTGGAGGCGCACGGCACCGGCACCCGTCTGGGTGATCCGATCGAGGCGCAGGCCCTGCTGGCCACGTACGGGCAGGACAGGCCGGAGGACCGGCCGCTGCTGCTGGGCTCGATCAAGTCGAACATCGGGCACACGCAGGCCGCCGCGGGTGTCGCGGGCGTCATCAAGATGGTCATGGCGATGCGGCACGGGGTGCTGCCGCGGACGCTGCACGTGGACGAGCCGACCCCGCACGTGGACTGGTCGGCCGGCGAGGTGGCCCTGCTCACCGAGCGACAGGAGTGGCCCGACACCGGACGCCCGCGTCGGGCCGGCATCTCGTCCTTCGGCATCAGCGGCACCAACGCCCACACCATCGTGGAGCAGGCCCCGGACGACACGACGGTCACGGCCGCGTCGAACCGGCCCGCCGTCGTGCCGTGGGTACTGTCGGGCAAGTCCGAGGCTGCCCTGCGTGACCAGGCGGCACGTCTTCACGCCCGACTCGACGCCCACACCGACCTCCGCCCGGTGGACATCGGCCGTGCGCTGGCGACCGGTCGGGCCGCGCTCGATCACCGCGCCGTCATCGTCGCGGGCGACGGCGGTGTGTTCCTCCAGCGGCTCGCGTCGGTGTCGGGCGGAGAATCCGTCGACGTGGTGACCGGGTCTCCGGTCGTCGGCAAGCTCGCGTTCCTGTTCACGGGGCAGGGCAGCCAGCGCCGCGGGATGGGCAGCGAGCTGTACGAGGCCTATCCCGTGTTCGCGGACGCCTTGGACGCGGTCTGCGCCCGGATGGACGCCCACCTCGATGTGCCGTTGAGGGATGTGCTGTTCGGGGAGGACACCGGGGTTCTGGACCGGACGGAGTTCGCGCAGCCGGCGTTGTTCGCGGTGGAGGTGGCGCTGTTCCGGCTGCTGGAGTCGTGGGGTGTGAGGCCGGACTTCGTGTCGGGGCATTCGGTGGGTGAGATCGCTGCTGCGCATGTGGCGGGGGTGCTGTCGCTGGATGATGCGTGTGTGCTGGTGGCGGCGCGTGGGCGGTTGATGCAGGCGCTGCCGGCGGGTGGCGTGATGGTCGCGCTGGAGGCGTCGGAGGACGAGGTCCTGCCGTTGCTGACGGAGCGGGTGAGTGTTGCGGCGGTGAACGGGCCGCGGTCGGTGGTGATCGCGGGTGACGAGGACGCCGCGACGGCGGTCGTGGAGTTCTTCGAGGGGCGGAAGTCGAAGCGTCTGGCGGTCAGTCATGCGTTTCATTCGCCGCACATGGACGGGATGCTGGACGCGTTCTGCGAGGTGGTCTCGGGGCTCTCCTTCGAGGCCCCGAGCATTCCGGTCGTCTCCAACCTGACGGGCGCCGTGGTCACCGACGAGATGGCGTCGGCGGACTTCTGGGTGCGGCACGTGCGGGAGGCCGTGCGCTTCTCGGACGGTGTCCGCGCCCTGGAGGAGGCCGGGGTCGGCACGTATGTGGAGCTGGGTCCGGACGGTGTGCTGTCGGCGATGGCTCAGGAGTGCGTGACGGGCGAGGGCGCCGCCTTCGTCCCCGTCCTGCGCAAGGGCCGTCCGGAAACCGACACCACCGTCACGGCTCTGGCGCAGGCATTCGTTCAGGGCGTGGAGGTCGACTGGCGGAAGTTCTTCGCCGGGGCCGGCGAGCGGTACATCGACTTGCCGACTTATGCGTTCCAGCGACGAAGGTACTGGCCGGAGGC
The DNA here is from genome assembly GCF_049974565.1 of Streptomyces sp. WG5. NCBI lineage: Bacteria > Bacillati > Actinomycetota > Actinomycetes > Kitasatosporales > Streptomycetaceae > Streptomyces > Streptomyces sp. WG5. Next base: position 3,280 of record NZ_JBNGGC010000086.1, read on the forward strand.
TGACGACGCGCCTGAGCCCGGCGCCACCGCCGACGCCTCGGACACTCGCTTCTGGGACGTGGTGGAGCGGGAGGATCTGGGCTCGCTGCTGGCGGAGCTGGATGTCTCCGGTGATGCGTCGCTGGGTGAGGTGCTTCCGGTGTTGTCGGCGTGGCGTCGGCAGGGTCGGGAGCGGTCGGAGGTGGACGGCTGGCGGTACCGGGTGGTGTGGAAGCCGCTGGCCGAGGCTTCTGGCGCGCGCCTGTCGGGATCGTGGCTGGTGGTCGTGCCGGTCGAGGGCGTGGACGATGCGGCGGTGGTGGGTGCGCTGGCGGGGCGTGGTGCGGAGGTGCGGCGGGTCGAGGTCGAGTCGGGCGTGGATCGTGCGGCGCTGGCGGGGCTGGTTGCCGGTGAGTATGCGGGTGTCGTGTCGTTGCTGGACCTGGTCGGCACCGTGGGCCTGATCCAGGCTCTGGGTGATGCCGGGGTGGGTGCTCGGCTGTGGTGTCTGACGCGGGGTGCGGTGTCGGTGGGTCGGTCGGATCGGCTGGTGTCGCCGGTGCAGGCGCAGGTGTGGGGTCTGGGCCGGGTGGCTGCTCTGGAGGTTCCGGA
>NZ_JBNGGC010000087.1:0-3804 GCF_049974565.1 Streptomyces sp. WG5
GTTGTTCGCAGGGGCCCGGCACGTGGAGCTGCCGACGTATGCGTTCCAGCGCCGGCGGTACTGGCCCGAGGCGGCCGAGGACGCGATGCCTGTCGTGCAGGACCCACTGGATGCGGAGTTCTGGGCGTCGGTCGAGCGCCACGACGTACGGACGTTGTCGGAATCGTTGGGTCTGGATACCGATGTGGTGTCCTCGGTAGTGCCCGCGCTGTCGTTGTGGCGTGACCGGCTCCGCGAAGACCGTGCTGTGGAGGGGTGGCGTTACCGGGAGACCTGGAAAGCGCTGGACGGCTTCTCGGCATTCGCGGTGTCGGGACCGTGGCTGGTCGTGATGCCGGCCGACGTCAGTGATGACCCGTGGTTGAGCGCTGTCGTGGCCGCGATGGGCCCGTCGGCCCATGTACTGGAGTACGACGGGTTCGACCGCGGCACGCTGGCGTCGCGACTGCCCGACGGCGAACTCGTCGGTGTGCTCTCCCTGTTGGCGTTCGGCGCGGCAGGGCCGGGGGTGACGCCTCCAGGGGTGCTGCCCACCCTGGTGTTGCTGCAGGCGTTGGGCGATGCCGGGATCGAGGCCCCCGTGTGGGCGGTGACCCGGGGTGCGGTGTCGGTCGGGGGACAGGACCCGGTGGCCAGTCCATGGCAGGCCGGGATCTGGGGCGTCGGCCGGGTGGCCGCGTTGGAGCGGCCTCAGCAGTGGGGCGGTCTGGTGGACCTGCCCGAGGAGTTCGACGAGGGGGCGGCGCGCCGGCTCGTGTCGGTGGTGTCCGCTGAGCGCGCCGAGGACCAGGTCGCGGTGCGGGCGGCAGGGGTGTTCGGCCGCCGGCTGGTCCATGCGCCGGCCAGTGGTTCTGGTGGCGTGCCGTGGCAGGTAAGGGGCACGGTACTGATCACTGGTGGTACCGGCGGCCTGGGCGCGTTCGTTGCACGGTGGGCAGTGGAGCGCGGCGCTCAGCACGTGGTGCTGCTCAGCAGACGCGGCTCGGCGGCCACCGGGGCACAGCGGCTGAGCAGCGAGCTGGAGGCCATGGGCGCGCGGGTCACGGTGGTGGCGTGCGATGTGGCGGATCGGAGCGCGCTGGCGAACGTAATCGGGGACATACCTGCGGATATTCCACTGCGCATGGTGGTCCATGCGGCTGGGGTGAGCCATGGTGTGGTCGAGTTGGACTCGGTGACGCCGGAGCAGGTGGAGGCGGAGCTGCGGGCCAAGGTTGCGGGGGCCACGTACTTGGATGAGCTGACCCGAGGTCTTGAGCTGGACGCGTTCGTGCTGTTCTCGTCGGGTGCGTCGTCGTGGGGCAGTGGTGGTCAGGCCGCTTACGCCGCCGGAAACGCCTACTTGGAGGCCTTGGCGGCTCACCGCCGGGCGCAGGGGCGGCCCGGGACCGCGATCGCGTGGGGCAACTGGGCCGAAGCGGGTATGGCCGTCGACAATCCTGAACAGGGGGAGTACCTGCGGCGGCTGGGTGTCCTGCCGATGAGCCCCCGGCTGGCGCTGGCAGCCCTGCAGCGCGTCCTCCAGGACGACGAGACCGGTCTGACGGTCACGGACATGGACTGGTACCGGTTCGCGCCCGCGTTCACGGTGTCCAGGCCCAGTGCGCTGCTGTCCGACATCCCCCAAGTCACCGAGGTACTGGCCGGGAGTTCGGAGAGCACGGACGCGGGATCGGGCTTCGCACAGCGGTGGGCGAACACTCCGGCCGCGGACCGTCCGAGGTTCCTGCACGAGCTGATCCGCGGTCATGTCGCCGCAGTACTCGGGCACGCCCTGTCCATCCGCATCGACATCGGCCAGGCGTTCAAGGAGCTGGGCTTCGACTCCCTGACGGCCGTGGAACTGCGCAACCGACTCGCGGCAGCGACCGGGTTGAGCCTGCCCGCCACCATAGCGTTCGACTACCCCTCGATCGCCGGCCTGGCCGATCACCTCAGCGAAACCCTCGGCAGTGGCCCCGAGCCGGACGAGGAAGCCCTGCGCAAACTCATCGCGTCCGTCTCACCGGCCAAGCTCCGTGAGGCGGGCCTGCTGGACGCCGTACTCGGCCTGGCCGGCGACGCGCCCGACCGAGATGCCCAGGAACAACAGCAAGAAGACGACGAAGCAACCCTGCTGGCTGCCGACGTCGACGATCTGGTCCGGATAGCGCTCGCCGACAACGAGTCGTGACAACGCGGAATCTGTGGAGCTGACAATGAGTACGTCTGCGGACAAAGTAGTCGAAGCGTTGCGCGCCTCGCTGTTGGAGAACAAACGACTCCGGCGCAAGAACCAGCAGTTCGTCGATGCCGCGAACGAGCCGATCGCGATCGTCGGCATGTCGTGCCGCTTCCCGGGGGAGGTCTCGGGGCCGGACGAGCTGTGGAACTTGGTGGCCAAGGGCCGTGACGCCATCTCCGAATTCCCCACCGACCGCGGCTGGGACTTCGAAGAGTTGCACGGAGGCTCGGGGAACACCGTTGTCTCGACCACGACCCAGGGCGGCTTCTTACAGGCTGCAGGCCATTTCGACGCGGAATTCTTCGGCATCTCTCCGCGTGAAGCGGTGGCGACCGATCCGCAGCAGCGGCTGCTGCTGGAGACCTCCTGGGAGGCCCTGGAGCACGCGGGGATCGACCCTGCCTCGCTGTCTGGAAGCCAGGTGGGCGTGTTCGTGGGCGCCTCGCCATCGGGCTATGTGGAGGTGGCGGGCCGGTCCTCGGAAAACGTTGCCGGTCATCTGATCACCGGAGGCTCGCCGAGTGTCATATCGGGCCGCGTCGCCTACGTACTGGGCCTCCAGGGCCCGGCGGTGACGGTCGACACGGCCTGCTCCTCCTCGCTGGTGGCCCTGCACCTGGCCGCGCAGGCGCTGCGTTCCGAAGAGTGCTCCATGGCGCTGGTCGGCGGAGTGACCGTCATCGCCACCCCGGACACCTTTATCGGGTTCTCCCAGCAGGGCGGGCTTTCAGCCGACGGGCGGTGCAAGGCGTTCGCTGACGCCGCTGATGGCACGGGGTGGTCCGAGGGCGCCGGCGTGCTGGTGGTGCAGCGGTTGTCGGATGCTCGTCGTGAGGGGCGCCGGGTGCTGGCGGTCGTGCGCTCCAGCGCAGTGAACCAGGACGGTGCGTCCAACGGGCTGACCGCGCCCAACGGTCCGGCCCAGCGGCGGGTCATCAGGCAAGCCCTGACGAACGGAGGACTGTCCAGCGCCGATGTGGATGTCGTGGAGGGGCACGGCACGGGGACGGTGCTGGGGGATCCGATCGAGGCGCAGGCGTTGCTGGCCACGTATGGGCAGGGCCGGCCGGAGGACCGGCCGTTGTGGCTGGGGTCGTTGAAGTCGAACATCGGTCATACGCAGGCGGCGTCGGGTGTCGCGGGTGTGATCAAGATGGTGTTGGCGATGCGGCATGGGGTGCTGCCGCGGACGCTGCATGTGGACGCCCCGTCGTCGAAGGTCGACTGGTCTCAGGGGGCCGTGAGGTTGCTGACCGATGCCACTCCATGGCCGGTGAGTGACCGTCCGCGTCGGGCGGGTGTGTCGTCGTTCGGTGTGTCGGGTACGAACGCGCACGTCATCCTCGAAGCGGCCGAGCCGTTCGAGCCGGTTGAGCCGGTTGAGCCGGTTGAGCGGGTTGGTGTGGTGGGCATGGCGGGCGACGCCGAGGACGGCCTGGTTGGGGCTGTGGTGCCGTGGGTGGTGTCGGGTAAGTCGGTGGAGGCGGTGCGTGCTCAGGCTGGGCGTCTGCTGGAGTGGGCGGGAGCCGGTTCCGGTGTGGATGTGGCTGCTGTGGGGCGGTCGTTGGTGACGTCGCGGT
>NZ_JBNGGC010000088.1:0-3783 GCF_049974565.1 Streptomyces sp. WG5
ATCGCCGCCATGGCGCCGCCCTTGACGTTGTCCCTGCCCCACCTCCGCTCGGTGAGGTCGTCCAGGACGGCGAGGCTTTCGGCCTGGGTGAGAGTGTCCGGCAGGATGTGGGATCCTCCGGTGGAGGACGGCTGCGCCATCATCTCGGCCAAGGCCTCGGTGGGCGCGATGCTCCGTTCCTTGGCTCTGTGCAGGTAACGCGCCCAGGCTCCCGCCTTGTTGGAAGCGCCGGGCTCCACAGCGCTGCGTACTTCCACACCCGCGGCGTCATCCTCGTCATTGGCCCATACGTAACCGAGCACTTGGCCGTCGGCGTCGGCGAACGCGACGTACTGCACAGGGCGTCCGGTGTGACTGGCGTACCGCGGCGGCCCTCCCGGCACGATGTAGCCGCCCACGTCCTCGGCGAAGCGGGGGTTGATCCGGCGGTCGGGGTGCTCGGAGCTCATGCTGATCGTGTCTTTCCTGATCGGTTACTGCGGCGGCGAGGCGCTCGGCGCCGGCTCCTCGGGCCAATCCAGCGGGCAGTCAATCACGCGGCAGGACCTCACCGTAGATCTGGATCTGTCCGTTCTCGTCCTTGAAAGCACGCGTCACCCGGTAGCCCGTATCACGACCGAGCAGCAGTTCTCGCTCAGTGACACCGAAGTCGCTGACGTTCTCCACCCATGCCGCGGGCGTGCCTTCCGGGACACGCAGGTGAATGATGGCGGGCTTGCCTTCGAAGCTCGGTACCGGGTGGTTGCCCAGCGACGACGACGTATACCCACGGTCGTTGATCGTCTGGCCGACCAGATCTTCCGGCCGCTTGAAGTGCAGGTGATCGACACCACTGCCACGTACGACCATGACGTCCTCGGGAATCGGATTCCCGGCCAGTGCCCTGTCGACTTCGCGGATGTTGTTGAGTACCTCGGGAGTGCCCAGTCCCGAATCCAGCCCCCGCAGGTAGCCGTTCATCTCCTTATACGTCGCATAGCCCGGCGCACCCAAGTAGGGCGGCTCCCCCGTGTAGTCCTTGAGCGCCTTCCGTGCCTCCGGCGGCAGGTCGTCCACGTAGCGGTTCCAGTTGTCCCGGCCGTAGGCGATGGCCGCGTCCGGGTCCGCGAAAGAGCGTGCGCCCGCCTCCAGCTCCGCGGCGGCCACCTGGTGCCGCTGCTCGGTACTCAGCCCGTTCCACACGTCGTCCGGTACGTGGGACTGGTACGAGAATCCGTCACCCGGCGTTCCCGGACCGCCCGGGTCGCCGTACTGCTCGTCGCGGAACTCCCGTGCGGACCGAGCGTCCACGGAGTCGGAGTGCACCGTGCCCTCGCCGAACGGCGAGCGTGGGCCTGTCGCGGCGTCGGCGCCCTCCCGCAGGCCACCCCTGACGCCGGTCTCCACCCCCTCCTTCATGGCCATGCGCAACCCGCCACGCGCCAGGCCCGCGCCCTTGGTGCCGATGAGTTCGGGCAGGAGGCGGCCGATGAACTCGGAGGGGTCCTTCTTGAAGCCCTCCACCGCGGCGTTCAGGGCCCGCTCGGGGTGGGCGGCGGTGGAGACCAGGCCGGAGAGCGTCATCGAGACGTTCTGGAGGTAATCGGCGGGGTGGGTGAGGTTGTAGGGGTCGGCGGGGTTGAGGCCGCGGGCGAAGGTGAGCAGGCCGGCGGTGCCTTTGATCACGCCGCCCACGACGTGGTTGAGTTCGACGCCGGTCGCCACGAAGCCGTCGACCAGGTTGTTGCCGAGGCGTTCCAGGGGCGGCGGTTCGGCCGGAGCGTGTACCAGGGTCTTCTTGATGCTCCCCTCGGCATCGGAGGCGGCCGCATTGCGCTGCTTGCGGGCCGCGGCGAGTTTGTCCCGTGCCTGCTGGACGGTCTCCTTGCCGGGATCGCGGAACGGCGGCGGCGCCGGGCCGGGGTCCTGCTCAGCCTTGATCTTGGCGTTGTAGGCGTCGACCTGCTTGTTGTAGTCCTTGACGGCCCTCTCGGAGGCCTGCTTGCCCTGCCGGTACAGCTCGATCGCTTCCTGCGCCTGCTGCTGCGCCCACTTGACGGTGCCCGCGTAGGAGTCCAGCGCTGTCGCCGCCGCCTCGCAGGCGTCGGCCGCGCGCAGCCACTTGGTGGGGTGGACGCCGAACTTCTCGCGGAAGGTGTCCCCGCCCTCGCCCCGCCAGCTGGAGGAGTCCACCTTCTTCATGCCCGAGCCGACCTTGTCGAACGCGGTGGAGAAGTCCCGCAGGTGCTTCGCGCTCGTCCGGATCTTCTCCGGATTGCCGTGGACCAGCTCGTTGGCCTCCTCGGTCTGGCCGAGCTGCTGCTCTCCGGGCGTGGCGCCGAGGTTGGAGGCGACCTCGTCACCCCAGTCCTCCACCGTGTCCGCGGCGCCCTCCAGGCCGACCTTGTCGAGCCCCTCGCCGAGCCGGTCGGTGCCCCAGTCGATGCCTTCACCGACGATCTTCTTACCGGCGTCGACACCGTCCTCGAGGACGGTCAGACCGTGGTTGACGCCGTCCTGGATGCCGTCCTTGACCTTGCCGAGGCCACTGCCGATGTCGTCGAGGACGCCCATCAGCCCTCACCTCCGCCGCCCTGCGTGCGGGCACGTTCCTCGGGTGAGGGGCCGAACTGCTCGTCCAGCATCCGTTCCCACGTCTCTTCCGAGACCCCGGAACGCTCGCGAAGGCTCTCGGGCCCCACTCCCATGCCGACCAGGTTCTCGGAGGTCATGACGTCCCGGCCCGCGTCCCGCCAGCCCTGGGCGCTGTTCTCCCAGGCCCGCTCGAAGGACTCCTTGCTGTAGTCGGCGTCCCTTATCTGGGTTATCGGGTTGTTCGACCAGACCTCGCCCCAGTCCTTGCCGGTGATCTCGTCCTCCGAGGCGTGCGGATTGCCCATCACGGAGTTCACGCCGACCTTCAGGGCGCCTTCCACGTACTGGTCGGTCTCGTAGTAGGTCCCGGCCGCCAGCCCTGTCTTGAGCGCGAACCCGTTGCCTTCGTAGACCAGCGAGCGGACCCCCCACTCCCAGCGCTCGCAGAAGGAGCCGAAGGCGCTCGTGAGCCCCTCCGCACCCAGTTCGAGCCCGGACAGGGCGATGTCGCCGAAGCCCCGGCCCGCACCGGCCTCGCCGACCATGCCCAGTTCCCGCAACTCGTCCAGTGCCAGAGTCAGTCCTTTGGCGATCTCGTCGAGACCGATCGCCGCCAGGTCTTTTCCGTTACCGCCCCCCGTCATCGAGGCGCCCCTCCTTGCTGTGCGTGGTCCACTGCGAAGGCGTCGGGCACGATCCCGGTCACCGGCGGGAGCAGCAGCGCGTGCTCGGCACCGTCGGCCGCGTCCAGCGCCACCCCGCACGGCACACCGGCCTCCGGCACCGCCACGTCCAGCAGCTTCGCCCCGAGCACCGTCTGATACGTCCACTCCAGGTCCGCCTCGTCCCGGGCGAGCGCGTACCGGGCCAACGCCGACTCGTCGGAGAAGGCAAGGATCCAGCGCACGCCACCGAAGTCGACGGTGAGCCACCCATCACTCCGGAGCGGAACCAGCACCGCGGTGTCCCGGAAGGCTTCCAGCAGCGAGATGAACTCACGACGCCGGGCCGCGACTTCCTCGGCGGACGGTTCGACGACCTCGTCCGGCTCTCCCGGGCTCGCTGTCCCGGCCGCCTCGGCCACCTCGGCGGTGTCGGGCTCAGGCGGCTCTGGGGCTGCATCCGGCGGTTTGGGCAGCCGGGTCATCTCCGCGTAGTCGGCGAGCCGGGAGCGCCGTACCGGCGCCCCGGCGCCACCCCCGTTGTCCG
>NZ_JBNGGC010000089.1:0-3757 GCF_049974565.1 Streptomyces sp. WG5
AGCACCCGTCACCACCACACGGTGATCGAACAACGACCGCGACGTCACCAACGACCGCCCCACAGCAGCCACATCCACACCGGAACCGGCTCCCGCCCACTCCAGCAGACGCGCCGCCTGAGCACGCACCGCCTCCACCGACTTACCCGACACCACCCACGGCACCACAACCCCGGCGAGACCGGGTTCTGCCTGGGTCGCGGGTGCGTCAGGCTCCGTTTCCGTGGGAGCCTCGAGGATGACGTGCGCGTTCGTACCCGACACACCGAACGACGACACACCCGCCCGACGCGGGCGGCCGGTCTCGGGCCACGGCGTGGCCTCGGTCAGCAGGCGGACCCCTCCCTGTTCCCAGTCCACCTTCGACGACGGCGCGTCCACGTGCAGGGTCCGCGGCAGCACCCCGTGCCGCATCGCCATCACCATCTTGATCACACCGGCCACACCCGCGGCGGCCTGCGTATGCCCGAGGTTCGACTTCAACGACCCCAGCCACAACGGCCGGTCCTCCGGCCGGTCCTGCCCATACGTGGCCAGCAACGCCTGCGCCTCGATCGGATCACCCAGCACCGTCCCCGTGCCGTGCCCCTCCACGACATCCACATCGGCTCCGGACAGCCCTCCGTTCGTCAGGGCTTGCCTGATGACCCGCCGCTGGGCCGGACCGTTGGGCGCGGTCAGCCCGTTGGACGCACCGTCCTGGTTCACCGCACTGGACCGCACGACCGCCAGCACCCGACGCCCCTCACGACGAGCATCCGACAACCGCTGCACCACCAACACGCCGGCGCCCTCGGACCACCCCGTGCCATCAGCCGCATCAGCGAACGCCTTGCACCGCCCGTCGGCTGAAAGCCCGCCCTGCTGGGAGAACCCGACGAAGGTCTCCGGGGTCGCCATGACCGTCACACCGCCTGCGAGGGCCATCGTGCACTCACCGGACCGCAGCGCCTGCGCGGCCAGGTGCAGGGCCACCAGCGATGACGAGCACGCCGTGTCCACCGTCAGCGCGGGTCCTCGCAGCCCCAGCACATACGCCACCCGGCCCGATGCCACGCTCTGCGAACCGCCGGTCATGAGGTGGCCGGAGAGGTCCTGGCTGGACCGGCCCGCCACTTGGGCGTAGCCGGACTCGAAGGCGCCGACGAACACGCCGACCGGCCTTCCCGACAGCGACACCGGATCGATCCCGGCGTGCTCCACGGCTTCCCAGGAGGTCTCCAGCAGCAGCCGCTGCTGCGGGTCGGTCGCCACCGCTTCACGCGGGGAAATGCCGAAGAATTCGGCGTCGAAGTCGCCGATCCCGCGGAGGAAGCCGCCCGTGGCGGTGACCGAAGCACCTCGACCGGATCCCGACAACTCGTCCAGGTCCCACCCGCGGTCCGCCGGGAAGCCCGACACCGCGTCATGGCCGCCGGCCAGCAGGTCCCACAGTTGGCCGGGGCTCGACACATCACCGGGATAACGGCAGGCCATTCCGACGATGACGATCGGGTCGTCGGTCACCGCCACGGTCGGCCGCAGAGTGGCGTCCTCGACGTGGCCGGTGCCCTCGCCGAGCAGGCCGGCCACGTACTCGGCGAGCACAGCGACCGTCGGGTAGTCGAACACCAGGGTGGCGGGCAGGCTCAGCCCGGTCACGGCCGCCAGCCGGTTCCGCAGCTCCACCGCGGTCAGCGAGTCGAAGCCCAGCTCCTTGAAGGCCTGACCGGTGTCGATCCGGGTGGACCGGCTGTGCCCGAGCACCACGGCGACGTGGTCGCTGATCAGATCGTGCAGGAACGGCCTGCGGTCGTCGGCCGGGACACCGGCCCAGCGGTGGGCGAAGCTGTCGGGGCCCTGACGGTCGTCCCCGGCGGTCCGGCGTACCACCCGGCCCACCAAGGCGCGCAGGACGGCCGGTATTGCGGGTTGAGCCCTCAGCGTGGCCGCGTCCAAGCGAGTCAGTCCGACGACCGGCTCGTCGACGCGCATGGCCCGGTCGAACAGCTCGAGGCCCTGTTCGATGGAGAGCGGTGGCATTCCCGAGCCGTTCATCCGCCGTAGGTCGACATCGGACAGGGCCGAGGTCAACCCGACTTCGGGGGTCCACGCACCCCAGGCGAGTGACAGGCCGGGCAGGCCCGCCTGCCGACGCCGCTGCACCACGGCGTCCACGAACACGTTCCCGGCCGCGTAGTTGCCCTGGCCCGGGCCGCCGAACATGCCGGCCAACGACGAGAACACGATGAACAGGGACAGGTCCATGTCGCGCGTCAGCTCGTGCAGGTGCCAGGTGGCGTCCACCTTCGGCGCCAGCACCCGGCCCATCCGCTCACCGGTCAGCGAGCCGATGACACCGTCGTCGACGACACCGGCGGTGTGTATGACGCCCGACACCGGGTGTTTCGCCAGCAGCCCGGACAGCGCTTCCCGATCCGACACATCACACGCCACCACCGTGACCCGCGCGTCCAGCCCCGTCAGCTCCTCGACGAGTTCGGCCGCGCCCTCGGCCCGCTCGCCCCGACGGCTGACGAGCAGCAGGTTCCGTACGCCGTGGGTCCGTACGAGGTGCCGGGCCACCCGACTGCCCAGGCCTCCCGTGCCCCCGGTGATCAGGACTGTCCCTTCCACCGCGGAGAAGTCGGCGGGCTCGGTGGAGTTCGTGTGACGGGCCAGGCGTGGGATGCGCACCGCGGCGCCGCGCAGTGCGAGCTGTGGCTCACCGGTTGCGGCGACGCGAGCCAGCGTCGCGAGATCGAGGGAGGCCGCGGACTCCAGGTCGACCAGGGTGATCCGGTCCGGGTTCTCCGACTGTGCCGAGCGGATCAGGCCCCACACCGCGGCGGCGGGCAGGTCGGTCAGCGGGTCGTCGGGCCCGGTCGAGACCGCTGCCCGGGTCACCACGACCAACTGAGTCCCGTTGAGGCGCGGTTCGTTCAGCCAGTGCCGCACCTGCTCGAGTACCCATACCGTGACCAGGTGCGTCAGGCTGACGACGGGGCCCGGCTCGGGGTTGTGCGGCACGGCGAGTACCACGTTCTGCGGCACCGGCATTCCGCCGTCCATCGCTGTGGTCAGAGCGTGCAGGTCGGCATGGTCCGCGCCCGAGCCCACCACGGCCCAGGCGTCACCGCTCAGGGCCGCCGCCCCTGCCCCGGCAACGTCGAGCCCGGTCCACTGAGGTATGAGTACGGCGGTGCCCTCTGGGCTGGCCGCGAAGTCGGCCTCCAACAGCGGACGGGTCCGCAACGACGCAATCGACAACATGGGAGCACCCGAGCCGTCCGCTACGGCGACACTGTGTTCGTCCTCGCCGGTCCGGGTCAGACACACCCTCGCCCGGACCGCGCCCGAGGCCCTCAATACGACATCGGTGAACAGGAACGGCAGCCGTGCGGACTCCACCAGGTCCGGCCCGGTCAGCCTCGACGCGTGCAGCACGGCGTCCAGCAGCACTGGGTGCATACCGAACGACGCGGCCTGCCCTGACTGCTCCTCGGGCAGCTCGACCTCCGCCCACACTCTCTCGCCTTGACGCCAGGCCCTGGTCAGGCCCTGGAACGCCGGCCCGTACACCACATCGTGGTCCGCGCGGTACAGCGTGGAGATGTCGACCACCGCGGCCCCGGCGGGCGGCCACTGCGAACCCAGGCCGGTAAGAACGCTCTCGTCAAGGCCAGGCGCGCTCACCAGCTCGCCGGTGGCGTGTCGGGTCCACTCCTCGCTGCCGTCCGGGCGGGCGTGGATGACGAGGGCCCAACGGTCCTGGGTC
>NZ_JBNGGC010000090.1:0-3697 GCF_049974565.1 Streptomyces sp. WG5
CGTGCGGAAGGGGGCCGCGGCGCCGCCCCTCGCCTCCTCCCAGCGGACCTCGTGGCCCTCCTTGCGGGCCAGTTCGGCCCACTGCGCGGCGGACGCGACCAAGGCGAGCGCCGCCCGCAAGGCCGCCGAGGGCGCCTACGCCGCGGCCAAGGGCGCCGAGACCGCGGCCAAGGCCGCCGACCACGCGGCGACCGCGGCCGACGAGGCCGGCAACGCGGCCAAGGCCGCCGCCGGCGCGGGCGCCAACGCCGACGCCGCCGCAGCCGCCGCGCAGGCGGCCAGCGGACACGCCAACGTCTCCAGCGCCCAGGCCCAGCGGGCCCGGGACGCCGCCGCCGACGCACGGCGACAGGCGGCCGAGGCCACCCGCGCCGCGAACCGGGCCGTCGCCCTGGCCGCCAAGGCCGCCAAGGCCGCTCGCGAGGCACGGGACTCCGCCAACTCCGCGGCCGTCCACGCCCGGAACGCGGGCAAGGCCGCCGAGGAGGCGGCCGACCACGCCGGTGACGCCGCCCAGGCCGCCACCGAGTCCGCCAAGCACGCGGCCGAGGCCAAGAAGGCCGCCGACACCGCCACCACGGCCGTGGCGCAGGCGAGGACCACCTATGCCGTGGCCCGCGAGGTCGAGGCCGCGGAGCTGGCCGACCGCCGTTACACGGAGGTCGAGAAGGCCAAGGCGCTGAAAGCGGCGGACAGCGAGCGCACGGCTCAGGAGCAGAAGGACGCCGCGGAGGCCAAGGCGGCGGACGAGGAGGCACAGCGCCTGACGGCCGAGGTGACGGCTCCCGGCGCGGATCTCGGCGACGTCGCCGTCAAGGCCCGCAAGGTCGCGCTGCACGTCGCCAAGACCCGCGGCCCGTGGAGCGTCACCACGGCCGAGGCCGCCCTGGCGGGTTCGGACGCGCAGGTCATCGAGTACATCAGGACCGGCCTGACCCAGGCCGTCCAGCGCGACGAGTACGCCCGCACGGTCAACCTGGCGTGGGACTCGGAGTACGAAGCGGTCCGTACCGCCGCGAAGGAGGCGCTCAAGGGCGATACCGCGCAGGTCGGCACGTTCATCGAGACCGGTCAGCACCAGGCGGCCGCCCATGACTACCGCATCCGGGTCACCCAGCTGATGAACAACGCCGGGCGCTCGGTGACGGAAGCGGGCCGGGCGGCGCTGGAGTCCGGCACCACCGACGCGTTGCGGGAGTTCACCCAGACCGGGTACTACACGGCCCGTACCACCGACGAGCGCGTCCGCGCGGTCCAGCTGCGCAGCGTCGGCGGGCCCGAACTCAAGGCGGCGGCCGACGTCGCACTGGCCGGGCCGCCGGAGGTGCTGCACAGGTTCATCCAGGTCGAGCAGTACCGCGCGGCGCGGCAGGACAAGCTCACCGCGACGCACGTGTCCCGGATGCAGGGACTGATCTCCGGGGCGGCCCGTGTCGCCGCCACGGCACACAAGGACGCCGCGCTCGCCGCCAAGGTGGCGGCCGACGCCGTCAAGGCCGCGGAGGAGGCGGCCAAGTACGCCCAGCAGGCCAAGGACTCGGCGGCCCAGGCCGACGAGTACGCCAAGGACGCGGACGCGCACGCGGACGCCGCGGAGAAGTCCGCGGCCGAGGCCGCCGCGTCGGCCCGGACGGCCCGTGCCGCCGAAGCCGACGCGCACAACGCCGCCCGCGACGCCGACGTGTCGGCCGCCCAGGCCCAGTCGTCCGCCGCCGCCGCGCAGGCCTCCGCGAGTGACGCCTGGGCCGCGGCCGACGCCGCGTACGCCTCGTCGATCGCCGCGGGCAAGGACGCCGACGCGGCGAGCAAGGCGTCGACCGCCGCCGGCGAGGTGGCCTTCCGCAAGCTCCAGGAGGAGATCCGGCAGCACTTCGCGGACATCGCGGCCGAGCTGGAGGAGCGTGAACTCAGGGCCGAGGACGCCGAGTTCGTCAAGCTCATGGAGGAGCTGGAAGAGGTCGACTGGGGGAAGGTGCTCTCCGAGGGCGGCCACTTCTCCCTCGACGTCCTGGGTCTGATCCCGGGGTTCGGTGAAGCCGCCGACGGCGTCAACTGCGCCTGGTACTTCGGCGAGGGCAAGAAGATCGACGCGGGCCTGTCGTGCGCCGGCGCCGTGCCGTTCGCCGGATGGGGCGCCGCGGGCGTCAAGTTCGGCAAGTGGGGCACCAAGGCGGACGACTTCTTCCGCAAGCTGTTCGGCAAGAACCCCCTCTTCCAGCTGTGCGGGCGGTCGCTGGCCCGCACCATGTCCGCCGTACGGGCGGCGAGCTCGGTCACTTGCCCCGTGGGCTGGGACAAGATCAGCGGAGAAGTGTTCAAGTCACCGGCCGGCCTGGTGTACCAGCGAGGCTACGACGGCACACACCGCATCGAGCACGTCATGAAGCACACGAGACCCAACCCCGACAAGCCGCTGCACGCCGTCTTCAAGGAGAAGGATCAGGACAGGCTCCTCGCGCTGATCGATGACGCCTGGAGCCGGCGCGACAGCAGCGTTTCGTTCGTCAACAGAGGAAACAAGGTTCACCCCATCGAGTACGACGATCCCATCGGTGACGCGGGCGAGAAGTTCCTGTGCATCGTCACCCGGGAGAAGAAGCAAATGCCCCGGGTCATCAGCGCCTACCCGTCGGCGACGAAGGACTGCCCGACGGCGTGACGCACATGGCCGGGCTCAGGGCTTCCCGGGCCCGGCCGTGTGACCGTACGAGGGCGACAGACGAGGGCCGGTGGACGGCTGCCCGCCCACCGGCCCTCACCCCATGACGACGAGGACACCAGCACCATGCTCTCCCCCGACCGCATCCGTGAACTCCTGCGTGAACTGGACGACCCCGCGCACCTGGAACTCCCCGAGCACTACGACGTCCCGGCCGCCCGGCAGCGCTTCGCGCGGCTCGCCGAAGCCCTGGAGGAACGCTTCGGGCCGTCCGTGACGGTGGGCGGGGCCCAGGACGCCAGCTTCTTCGGATACGTCTCGGTCCCCGCCCCGGCCACGGAGACCGACCGGCCCCTGTGGGTGCTGATGAGCAACTTCGGCCCCTTCGTCACCACGGGCACGGGCAGGGGCTGGGGCGTCCCCGGTTGCGAGGAGGGCCTGGGTGAGGCGTTCGTGACCTGGCTCGACGAGCTGTGCACGGAACTCGGCTGCGTCTACGTGCCCGTCGAACTGCTGCTGGAGCCGTACGACGGACCGAGCTCCCTGGAGGACGAGGAGATCCCCGAGGAGGTCCTGGCGGCATGGGCGGCGGAGTTCGGCGACGAGGAGGAGGAAGAAGAAGAAGAAAAAGCCTTGCCCGTGGCCTGGTGGGACCGGTATTTCCAGTTCATGTGAGGTGGGCCGGAGTCCGGCCGCACGTGTCGGCAACCGCCCTGCCGTCGGACGGACGTTGCGTAAGGCCGAACCGCCCGTGCTTTCAATGTGGCGGCGCTGTGGACGAGTTGTGACCACGTGATACTTTGCGCATCCGGCGCGCCGGGAAAGGGCGACGTGAGGGGTCCGTGCCGCTGTGGACATGCCGGCGGCGCCCGTCGGACCGCTTCCCCACCAGTCGTTGCCACTGCCCTGGCGCGTCATGCGTACCGGTCCCGGTACGCATCACCTCGGAAGGGAACTCTGGTGAAAACCCGCCTTCGTAAGCCGCTTGTTGCCGGGCTGCTCGCCGTCTGCACCGTCGCGGGCGCGTCGTCGATCGCT
>NZ_JBNGGC010000091.1:0-3584 GCF_049974565.1 Streptomyces sp. WG5
CGGGGTATCAACCAGCCGGTGCAGGACCGTACGACCGGCAAGGTGGAGGTCACCGCGCACAATCACGGGTTCGCGGTCGATGCCCCGCTCGACAAGGTTTCCGACACCCCTTACGGCCGTGCCGAGGTCTCCCATGTCTGTCTGAACGACAGCGTGGTGGAGGGGCTCCAGCTTCTGGACCGGCCGGCCTTCAGTGTCCAGTACCACCCGGAGGCGGCGGCGGGCCCGCACGATGCCGCCTACCTGTTCGACCGCTTCGTTTCCCTGATGGAGGGCCAGCGTGCCTAAGCGCACCGATATCCAGTCCGTCCTGGTCATCGGCTCCGGCCCGATCGTCATCGGCCAGGCCGCCGAGTTCGACTACTCCGGTACCCAGGCGTGCCGGGTCCTGAAGGCCGAGGGCCTCAGGGTCGTCCTGGTGAACTCCAACCCGGCGACGATCATGACCGACCCGGAGATCGCCGACGCCACCTACGTCGAGCCGATCACTCCCGAGTTCGTCGAGAAGATCATCGCCAAGGAGCGCCCGGACGCGCTGCTGCCCACTCTGGGCGGCCAGACGGCGCTGAACACGGCGATCTCGCTGCACGGCAGCGGTGTCCTGGAGAAGTACGGCGTCGAGCTGATCGGCGCCAACGTGGAGGCGATCAACAAGGGCGAGGACCGCGACCTGTTCAAGGACGTCGTGGAGGCGGTCCGCAAGAAGATCGGCCACGGCGAGTCGGCCCGGTCGTACATCTGCCATTCCATGGACGATGTCCTCAAGGGTGTCGAGGAGCTCGGCGGCTACCCGGTCGTGGTCCGCCCGTCCTTCACCATGGGCGGTGCGGGTTCCGGGTTCGCGCACGACGAGGAGGAGCTGCACCGGATCGCCGGGCAGGGCCTCACCCTGTCGCCGACCACCGAGGTGCTCCTGGAGGAGTCCATCCTGGGCTGGAAGGAGTACGAGCTGGAGCTGATGCGCGACAAGAACGACAACGTCGTGGTGGTCTGCTCCATCGAGAACTTCGACCCGATGGGTGTGCACACCGGTGACTCGATCACGGTGGCGCCCGCGATGACGCTGACCGACCGCGAGTACCAGGTGCTGCGCGACGTCGGTATCGCGATCATCCGCGAGGTGGGCGTCGACACGGGCGGCTGCAACATCCAGTTCGCGGTGAACCCCGAGGACGGCCGCGTCATCGTCATCGAGATGAACCCGCGCGTCTCCCGCTCCTCGGCGCTCGCCTCCAAGGCGACCGGCTTTCCGATCGCCAAGATCGCGGCGAAGCTGGCTGTCGGCTACACCCTGGACGAGATCCCGAACGACATCACGCAGGAGACCCCGGCCTCCTTCGAGCCCACGCTCGACTATGTGGTGGTGAAGGCCCCGCGGTTCGCCTTCGAGAAGTTCCCGAGCGCGGACTCGACGCTGACGACCACGATGAAGTCGGTCGGTGAGGCGATGGCCATCGGCCGCAACTTCACGGAGGCGTTCCAGAAGGCGCTGCGGTCGCTGGAGAAGAAGGGCAGCCAGTTCACGTTCGTCGGCGAGGCGGGTGACAAGACGGCGCTGCTGGAGGAGGCCGTCCGGCCGACCGACGGCCGGATCAACACGGTCATGCAGGCCATCCGCGCGGGTGCGACGCCCGAGGAGGTCTTCGCGTACACGAAGATCGACCCGTGGTTCGTCGACCAGCTCTTCCTGATCAAGGAGACCGCGGACGGCCTGGCCCAGGCGCCGGAGCTGACCGCGGGCCTGCTGGCCGAGGCCAAGCGGCACGGTTTCTCCGACCAGCAGATCGGTGAGATCCGCGGCCTGCGCGAGGACGTGGTGCGCGAGGTGCGGCACGCGCTGGGCATCCGCCCGGTCTACAAGACGGTCGACACCTGTGCCGCCGAGTTCGCCGCGAGGACGCCGTACTTCTACTCCTCCTACGACGAGGAGAGCGAGGTCGCGCCCCGCGAGAAGCCCGCGGTGATCATCCTGGGGTCCGGTCCGAACCGGATCGGCCAGGGCATCGAGTTCGACTACTCCTGCGTCCACGCCTCCTTCGCGCTGTCGGACGCCGGGTACGAGACCGTGATGGTCAACTGCAACCCGGAGACCGTCTCCACCGACTACGACACCTCCGACCGGCTGTACTTCGAGCCGCTCACCCTGGAGGACGTCCTGGAGATCGTCCACGCCGAGCAGCAGGCCGGCCCGGTCGCGGGCGTGATCGTCCAGCTCGGCGGGCAGACCCCGCTCGGCCTCTCGCAGGCGCTCAAGGACAACGGCGTCCCGATCGTGGGCACGTCGCCGGAGGCGATCCACGCCGCCGAGGACCGCGGCGCCTTCGGCCGGGTCCTGGCGGAGGCCGGGCTGCCGGCCCCCAAGCACGGCACCGCCACCACCTTCGCCGGCGCCAAGGCCATCGCCGACGAGATCGGCTACCCGGTCCTGGTCCGCCCCTCCTACGTGCTGGGCGGACGCGGCATGGAGATCGTCTACGACGAGACCCGCCTGGAGGCCTACATCGCCGAGTCGACCGAGATCAGCCCTTCCCGCCCGGTCCTGGTCGACCGCTTCCTCGACGACGCCATCGAGATCGACGTCGACGCCCTCTACGACGGCCAGGAGCTCTACCTCGGCGGCGTCATGGAGCACATCGAGGAGGCCGGCATCCACTCCGGCGACTCCGCCTGCGCCCTGCCCCCCATCACCCTCGGCGGCTTCGACATCAAACGGCTGCGCGCCTCCACCGAAGCCATCGCCAAGGGGGTCGGCGTCCGCGGCCTGATCAACATCCAGTTCGCGCTGGCCGGGGACATCCTCTACGTCCTGGAGGCCAACCCGCGCGCCTCCCGGACCGTGCCCTTCACCTCGAAGGCGACCGCGGTACCGCTGGCCAAGGCCGCCGCCCGGATCTCGCTGGGCGCCACCATCGCCGAACTGCGCGCCGAGGGCCTGCTCCCGGCCACCGGTGACGGGGGCGAGCTGCCGCTGGACGCGCCGATCTCCGTCAAGGAGGCCGTGATGCCGTGGTCCCGTTTCCGGGACATCCACGGCCGCGGCGTCGACACCGTCCTGGGCCCGGAGATGCGCTCCACCGGCGAGGTCATGGGCATCGACTCCGTCTTCGGCACCGCGTACGCGAAGTCGCAGGCCGGTGCGTACGGGCCGCTGCCGACCACGGGGCGGGCGTTCATCTCGGTCGCCAACCGTGACAAGCGTTCGATGATCTTCCCGGCGCGTGAGCTGGTCGCGCACGGCTTCGAGCTGCTCGCCACGTCCGGTACCGCCGAGGTCCTCAAGCGCAACGGCATCAACGCCACCGTGGTGCGCAAGCAGTCCGAGGGGACCGGCCCCAACGGTGAGAAGACCATCGTCCAGCTCATCCACGACGGCGGGGTCGACCTCATCGTCAACACCCCCTACGGCACCGGCGGCCGCCTCGACGGCTACGACATCCGCACCGCCGCCGTCGCCCGTTCCGTGCCGTGCCTGACGACCGTCCAGGCACTCGCCGCCGCGGTCCAGGGCATCGACGCCCTCACCCACGGCGACGTGGGAGTCCGCTCCCTCCAGGAACACGCCGCATTCCTCACCGCGGCCCGCG
>NZ_JBNGGC010000092.1:0-3542 GCF_049974565.1 Streptomyces sp. WG5
CGCCCCTCACGACGAGCATCCGACAACCGCTGCACCACCAGCACACCAGCGCCCTCGGACCACCCCGTGCCATCAGCGGCATCAGCGAACGCCTTGCACCGCCCGTCGGCTGAAAGCCCGCCCTGCTGGGAGAACCCGACGAAGGTGTCCGGAGTAGCGATGACGGTCACACCGCCTGCGAGGGCCATCGAGCACTCACCGGACCGCAACGCCTGCACGGCCCAGTGCAACGCCACCAACGACGACGAACACGCCGTGTCCACCGTCACCGCCGGACCCTGCAACCCCAGCACATACGCCACCCGCCCCGAGATGACGCTCTGCGAGCCGCCGGTGATCAGATGCCCGGCCAGGTCGCCGTTGGTCCGGGTTGCCAGCTCGGTGTATCCCGACGGGAAGGCCCCGACAAAGACGCCGACCTGGCTGCCCGACAGGGATGTCGGGTCTATGCCGGCGTTTTCCAGCGCCTCCCACGAGGTCTCCAGCAGCAGCCGCTGCTGCGGATCAGTCGCCACCGCCTCACGCGGAGAGATCCCGAAGAACTCGGCGTCGAAATCGCCGACTCCCTGGAGGAAGCCGCCCCGCGCGGTGGCCGATGCCCCGGTACTCACGAGTTCGTCGAGGTCCCAGCCGCGATCGGTCGGGAACCCCGCGACGGCATCCCCGCCCTCGGCAAGCAACTCCCAGAAGTCGTCGGGGCCGGACACGTCCCCAGGGAAACGGCACGACATGCCGACGATCACGATCGGGTCGTCGTCCACCGGCGCCACCGGCTGCGGACCCACGATGCCGACAGACGGCAGCGGGTCACCCAGGAGGCCGGCCAGATGGTCGGCCAGCGCCGCGATGGTCGGGTAGTCGAAGACCAGCGTCGCGGGCAGATTCAACCCGGTCGCCGACGCCACCCCGTTGCGCAGCTCGACGGCGGTCAGCGAATCGAACCCCAGCTGTTTGAATGCCTGGTCGGTCTCGATGTGATCGGGCGACCGGTGTCCCAGGACCGCGGCGACGTGACCACGGAGGAGCCCGTGCAGGAACCGCGGGCGTTCCTCGGCCGGCATGGCGGCCAACTGCTGGGCGATGCCCCGCTGCTCCTGCCCGTCGTCCGAGGCGACGCGACGTACCACGCCACCGACGAGGGACCGCAGCATGGGCGGGACGTCTCCCTGGGCGCGGAGGGCCACGGTGTCCAGGCGAGTCAGTCCGAGAACCGGATCGTCGCTGCGAAGCGCCTGGTCGAAGAGGTCCAGCCCCTGTTCCACCGTCAGCAGCGGCATGCCTGCCCGCGCCATGCGCCGCAGGTCGACGTCCCGGAGGGTGCCGGTCAGCCCGACTTCGGGAGTCCACGCGCCCCAGGCCATCGACACGCCCGGCAGTCCGGCTTGTCGGCGCCACTGCACCAGCGTGTCGGCGAAGACGTTGCCCGCCGCGTAGTTGGCCTGCCCGGGGCCGCCCAGCAGGCCGGCCAGAGAGGAGAACACGACGAAGAACGACAGGTCCAGGTCGCGCGTCAGCTCATGCAGATGCCAGGTCGCGTCCACCTTCGGTGCCAGGACCCGGTGTACCCGCTCGCCGGTCAGTGAGCCGATGACGCCGTCATCGAGCACACCCGCCGTGTGGACGACACCCGAGACCGGGTGCTCCGCGGGCACGGCCGCCAGCATCGCGGCCAGGGCGGCCCGGTCCGACACATCACAGGCCACCACTGTGACTCGCGCGCCGAGACCGGTCAGCTCCTGGACCAGTTCACCGGCGCCCTCGGCCCGGTCGCCCCGTCGGCTCGTCAGGAGCAAGTGTCGTACGCCGTAAGAGCGGACCAGATGCAGTGCCACCAGGCTCCCGAGTCCGCCCATGGCACCGGTGATCACCACCGTGCCTTCCAGCGGGGCTACGTCGACGGTGGTCGGTGTGCGGCGGACCAGGCGTGGTACGCGCACCGTGGCGCCGCGGACCGCCCCTTGGGACTCGGCGGTCCCTGCCACACCGGCCAGCACCGCGAGATCGAGACCGACGTCCGGCTCCAGGTCGACCAGCGTGATCCGGTCCGGGTTCTCGGTCTGTGCGGAGCGCACCAGACCCCACACCGCCGCACCCGGCAGGTCGACCACCGGGTCATCCGAAGCCGTGGTCACAGCTCCCCGAGTGACTACGACCAACTGCGTCCCGTCGAACCGCCGCTCCGCGAGCCAGCCCTGCACCTGTTCGAGCGCCCGTACGGTGACCTGGTGCACCGAAGCCGACTCGGGCTCGGTGGAATGCGGAATGGACAGCACCAGATGGCGAGGCGCCGAGGCTCCGCTGTCGATCGCCGCGATCAACGAGTCCAGGTCCGCGTACTCCTCGCCCGGTCCTACGACGACCCATCCGTCTGCCCGGGCGGCCGTCGGCACGTTCAGGTCGGTCCACTCCGGCGCCAGTACGGCCGTGTCCTGAGGGACCGAGAGGAACACGTCCTCCGGCGGGGTACTGAGCGTCACCGAGTCGATCGACAGCACCGGAGCACCGGTGCCGTCGGTGACTGCGACGCTGAACTCATCCGCGGCGATACGGGTCAGACACGCCCGCACCCGGGTCGCTCCGGAGGCCCGCAGCACCACATCGGTGAACCGGAACGGCAGCCGGCCGGAGTCCATCGCCACCGCGTGCAGCACGGCGTCCAGCAAGGCCGGATGTATGCCGAACGCTCCGGCCGGACCCGCCTGGTCCTCGGGCAGGGCGACCTCGGCCCACACCCGCTCTCCTTGGGCCCAAACACGCGTCAGCCCCTGGAACACCGTCCCGTGGACGATGTCGGTGCCGGAGCCGTAGAGGCCATCGATGTCGACCTCGTCAGCGCCGACGGGTGGCCACGACGCCCCCTCGCTGTCCGACTCCTCGTCGGCGGTGGTGCCGTTGGTCAGCAGACCGGTGGCGTGCCGGTTCCATTCTTCGCTGCCGTCCGGGCGGGCATGGATGGTCACGGCCCATCCCTGATCCTGTTCGGTGAGCACAACCTGGATCTGGCAGCCGCCCTGGGCCGGGAGGACCAGCGGTACCTCCACGACCAGTTCGCCGACCCGGTCACAGCCCACGGCGTCACCGGCGCGCACCGCCAGCTCGACAAACCCTGTCTGCGGGAAGACGGGGTGGCCACGCACCACGTGATCAGCAAGCCATGGATGCGACCGAAGCGACACCTTTCCGGTGAACAACACCCCACCGGACTCGGGCAGGTCGACCATCGCGCTCAGCAGCGGATGCTCAGCCGAGGCCAAACCCGCCCCCGCCATGTCACCCACCACAGCCGGGGCATCGGGCCAGTACCGCTCGTGCTGGAACGCATAGGTCGGCAACTCCACCCGCCCGGCACCCGTCCCCGCGAACACCGACTCCCAGGAAACGGGGACACCCTGGGCGAACAGCTGTGCCAGCGAGGCCATCACCCTCCGGGCGCCGCCTTCACCGCGTCGCAAGGTGCCCACGACGACGCCGTCCTGCCCTGCATCCTCCAGGGTCTCCTGGACCGCGGCCGTCAGCACCGGATGCGGACTGACCTCGACGAA
>NZ_JBNGGC010000093.1:0-3480 GCF_049974565.1 Streptomyces sp. WG5
GTCATCGTGCAACCCTGCCGCCAGCGGCAAGGTCAAGCCGCGCCTGGCGGGCGGTATCGAGCAGCGCGAACGCTGGCACACACGGACATGCGCACGCTGCGGACGCACCGGCTGGTTCGCCGCCCGCTGGCCCGACGGACATGCCTGCCGCACCTGCCACGACAAGGCCCTGCGCGTCCGCGGACGCTGCCCCGGCTGCGGCGAAGACCGCGTACTTCCCGGCCTGCGGCCCGGGGACCACGCCCCGATCTGTCCGGACTGCGCGGGCTTCATGATGTCCTACCGCTGCTCGCGCTGCGACCAGGAGGACAAGCTGCACGGCCGTCGGCTCTGCACTCGCTGCACCCTCGCCGACAAACTCGACGAACTCCTCGACGACGGCACCGGCCGCATCCGCCCCGGCCTCGCCCCGCTGGCCGACTCCCTGCTGAACGTGGACAAGCCGCTGTCCATCCTCACCTGGCTCTACACCCGCAAGGACAAGACCGGCTCCGCCGAGGACCTGCTGCGGCGCCTCGGCCAGGGGGAGGTGGAGCTGACGCACGAGGCATTCCACGCCCTCCGACCCTGGCGAGCGGCCGCCCACCTGCGCGAACTCCTCATGGCCTGCGGCATCCTCCCCCTCATCGACAAGCAGATATGCCTCGTCGAAAGCTGGCTCGTCGGCCACCTCGCCGCCATCGACGACCCCGAACACACGCAGATCGTCCGCCGGTTCGCGACCTGGGACGTCCTGCCCAAACTCCGAGCCCGCGCTGACCGCAGGCCCCTCACGCCCGGCAGCCGGAAGTACGCCGCAGATCAGATCAAGCACGCGACGGCCTTCCTGAGCTGGCTCGACGGCCACGGCCGGGACCTCGCCACCTGCCGCCAGACCGACATCGACCTCTGGCACGTCGAGCACAACGAGCACGGGCGCAACACCGTCCGCCCGTTCCTGCTGTGGTGCCAGACGAACAAGCTCACCCGCCGCTTCCAACTGCCCTCGCCCCCGACCCGCCGGGGCACACCGCTCTCCCAGAACGAACGCCTGGAACTGCTCGGCCAACTCCTCACCGACGACAGACAGCCACTGCGGAGCCGCGTCGCCGCGCTCATCGTCCTGCTCTACGCGCAGCCCTGCAGCCGGGTCGTCCGCCTCACCATCGACGACGTCATCCAAAACGGAGACCGAGTTCTCCTGCGGCTCGGCGAACCACCCTCACCCGTCCCCGGACCCTTCGCGGAACTGCTTCTGACCTGGTCTGACAACCCCGACAACATGAACACCGCGACGAACCGAGACTCCAGACTTCATCCTGCTGAGCCGGCGAAAACCCGTAGGCACGCACCTGTGCCTCCACGATCACATGATCATCCGTGGGTGGTGCGTTGATCACTTGAGGGTGCCAAGGTTTGTTGAATGTTGGCAGCAATCACTCCGAGCGCCGTCGCGGGATGATCTTGTTGCAGTGGAGCGCAGATGTCAGCCCAGGGCGAGCCATCGGATGCCGAGCTGTTCGATCTGTGCGGCCTCTGTTTCGTCCAACGGCTCACGGCCGGTAGCTTTGCGCAAGAAGTGCGGCTGGCTCCAACCCAACTTGTCGGCGGCCGCCATCTGCTCTGCGCCGAGAAGCAGCTCCAGCACGGCGTCACCGGCTGACGAGGTGAGCCAGGGTTCGCGTCCGAGCGCATCAGCCAGGTCGAGGCCGTGGACAGCGACTTCGACGACTCGGGTGAGCAGGAACTCCGACAAGAGCATGGCGTCGCCATGACGCGTCCAGACGGTACGGCTGGACGGCTGGACCCGGCACAGCCGGTCGACCCGCTGCCAGGTTGCGGTGAAATCCTCGGCGAAGGCGGCACCATCAGCCGGCTCTGCTGCTCGGTCCTGAGCCAGAGCGATCCGGGCACTGTTGGTCTGGGGTGAAAAGCGGTCGTCCGGGCGGTAGTAATCCGCAGCGGAAATCGTGGCCGCACCCGGGGCTGGCGCGTCCAGCATGCCCGGAAGCCAGTCGATCACGACGCACACGTGCCCGAGCAGGTCGCGTACGGTCCACGGGGTGCATCGTGTCGAGAGGTTCCACTCAGCTTCGGACAGTCCTGATATGGCATCAGTGAGCGCCCCAGATTCCTGGCGAAACGCTTCGAGCACGCGATCTTGATTCATGCCGGTGACGCTACCAACCGGGCGGCTCGCGCACTGATCCACGTGAATCCGTCGGCACGGCGGACGGGGATGCTCCCCACAGGAAGCTCCAACCTCTCCAGGCCGAGGAGCCAGGCCACGCCGACGAGCGGGTACCCGGCAAACGGGAGGCGCACCCCTGGCGTGTAGATGTCCACGATGCCCCGGTGAGCGTCGTCTATGAATACGGTTTCGCTGAGCCCCAGTTCCCGGGCCAGGGCCTGTCTGGACTCCTCGCCTGGGAAGGCACGGCCGTCGCGCACTACGCCCAGGACATTGCCGTGGTTGCCGTTCGCGTCGCAGAAGACGCGGAGAAAGAGAATGTCAGGGGTCACCCGGGCATTCAAACAGGTCAACAAAGGCAGTTGCCCTCGCCTCCTGGCTCACGGAGCCAGGCCGCTCTGTCATGGCCGCCTCGGCCGCGCCAGCGGCGCGGCACCAGCACTTACCGCGGTCAGGTAGCGGCGTCCTGGCTGAGTGGTCGAAGCGGGCCCCACGTAGCGTCCGTGGTCATCGTCGGTGGTGAATGGCGCGTCTTATCCCTCGTCGTCGGTGTCTTCTGGTGCGTCCGGGTCGCGCAGCGGGCGCAGGCCCTGACCCGGGCTGCTGGCTTTGATGTTGAACAGGTAGCGGCCCAGGAAGTTGATGTGCCGGTCCTTGAGCGGGGAGAGCCGGGCGACGTCCTCGTCCTTGATGTCGTGGCCCTCGGCGCGAAGCCGGGCCACGGCGGCGTCCAGGTAGCGGGTGTTCCACAGGACGACGGCGTTGACGACCAGGCCGAGGGCGGCGAGCTGGTCCTCCTGGCCCTCGCGGTACGCCTGGCGGATCTGGCCGCGGCCGCCGTGGCAGATGGCGCGGGCGAGCCGGTGGCGGGACTCCTGCACGGTGAGCTGCCGGTTCATCAGTCGGCGGTACGTATCGTCGACCGGGTCGACCAGGGCGAGCAGGTGCATGGTCTTGTCGATGCGGCCGTACTCGGCGAATGCGGCGCCCAGCGGGGTGGGGTGGCCCTCGCGGCCGAACATCCGCAGCAGGTCGTAGGCGCGGACCTGGTTGGTGATCAGCGATCCGGCCACCCGGAGCATGTCTGGCCAGTGGGTCTCGATTCGCTTCAGGTTGACCTTGTTGCGGGCGATCTCCTCCAGCGGCCCGTACCCGGAAGCCGATGCCTCGCCGTCGGGCAGCTCGGCCCGCCAGAACCGCTGGTCGGAAAGGTCGCGGAAGTGCGGGGCGAAGCGGAAGCCGAGCTGGACCGGCTTCCTCAACGCCTTCGGCCACGTCTCCGAGCGGCGCACCCGCATGGAGGGCCTGCT
>NZ_JBNGGC010000094.1:0-3260 GCF_049974565.1 Streptomyces sp. WG5
ACACCGCCTGCGAGGGCCATCGAGCACTCACCGGACCGCAACGCCTGCACGGCCCAGTGCAACGCCACCAACGACGAGGAACACGCCGTGTCCACCGTCACCGCCGGACCCTGCAACCCCAGCACATACGCCACCCGCCCCGACAACACACTCTGCGAACCACCCGTCACCAGATGCCCCGCCACATCGTCGACGGATCGGGCAGCCACCTCGGAGTAGCCCGACGGGATCGCGCCGACGAACACCCCGACAGGATCGCCCGCCAGCGAGGCGGGGTCGATTCCGGCGTGCTCCAGCGCTTCCCACGAGGTCTCCAGCAGCAGCCGCTGCTGCGGATCAGTCGCCACCGCCTCGCGGGGGGAAATCCCGAAGAACTCCGCATCGAAGTCACCGGCCTCGTGCAGGAAGCCGCCGGTGCCGGTGACCGACGCGGCGGGTCCGGAGCCGGACAGCTCGTCCAGGTCCCAGCCGCGGTCGGTGGGGAACTCCGTGAGAGCGTCCCGGCCTTCGGCCACCAGGCTCCACAGCTGGTCGGGACCGGCCACCCCGCCGGGGAGCCGGCAGGCCGTTCCCACGATCACGATCGGGTCGTCGTTCACGGACACGGCCGGAGGCACGGCCGTGGTCCGCGCGGCGGTGGAGGTTCCGGTGAGCAGATCGGTGAGGTGGCCGGCCAGGCCGCCGATAGTCGGGTAGTCGAACGCCAGGGTGGCAGGCAGGCTCAGTGAGGTGGCGGTGGCGAGGCGGTTGCGCAGTTCCACCGCTGTCAGTGAGTCGAAGCCCAGGTCCCTGAACGCCTGACCGGTGTCGACACGGTCCGGCGAGCTGTGGCCCAGAACGGCGGCGACGTGGCCGCGTACGAGCACGTGCAGGAACTCAGTACGCTCCCCCTCAGGGATCTGTGCCCAGCGCCGGGCGAAGCCCGATGCCTTCGACTCGTCCGCTCCAGGGGCCGAACCGGCCAGCACCTCGGCGACCTCCGCGAGGTCCGACAGGAGTGGGCTCGGGCGGGCCGCGGTGAAGGCCGGCGCGAACCGGCGCCAGTCCATGTCCAAGACCGTGATGGTGGTCTCGTCGTCACTCAGGGCCCGGTGCAGCGCCGCGAGAGCCAGCCGGGGCTGCATGGGCAGCACGCCCGACTTCCGCAGGTGCGCATTCTGTTCGGGGTTGTCGACGGCCATCCCCGCCTCGGCCCAGGCACCCCACGCCACCGAGGTCGCGGCCCGTCCCTGTGCCCGGCGACGGGCCGCCAGGGCATCGAGGTAGGCGTCACCGGCGGCGCAGCCGGCCTGACCACTGCCGCCCCATGATGCCGCGCCCGAGGAGAACAGCACAAAGGCGTCCAGATCGATGTCGCTGGTCAACTCGTCCAGGTGTGCCGCTCCCGCCACCTTGGGACGCAGTTCGGCCGTCATCTGCTCAGGCGTCACCGATTCGACGGCGACCAGGCCCTGGTTCACACCTGCGGCATGCACCACCATCCGCAGCGCGCCGCCGATGGACTCCACGACGTTCGCAAGCGCGGCACGGTCCGCAACGTCGCAGGCCACGACCGTGACCCGCGCGCCCAGTTCCTCCAGGTCGGCGCAGAGCTGTCCGGCTCCCTCGGCATCCGGGCCACGCCTGCTCATCAGCACCACGTGCTCGGCACCGCGCTCCACCACCCACCGCGCGACGAGCCTGCCCAGGCCGCCGGTGCCACCGGTGATGAGCGCCGTTCCCGACGTCCGCCACGAGGTCGCCCTCGTGCCAGCCTGCGATGCCCGGACCAACCGGCGGCCGAACACGCCGCCCGCCCGTATGACGACCTGGTCCTCACCCAGTTGCCCCGACACCACCGACGCCAGTCGCCGCGCCGCCCGCTCGTCGAGTACCTCGGGCAGGTCCACCACACCGCCCCAGTGCTGCGGCCGTTCCACCGCGACCACCCGGCCGAGGCCCCAGACCGTTCCCTGCCCGGGGCTGGTCACCGGGTCCTGCCGGCCCACCGAGACCGCGCCCCGGGTAACCGCCCAGACCGGAGCGGTGATCCCGGCGTCGCTCAACGCCTGTACCAGCACCAGCGTCGGCACCGCAGGCTCGGCGTCGCCAAGCGCAAGCAGGGACAGCACACCGGCGACTTCGTCATCGGGCAGTTGCGCCGTCAGCTCGGCCCGGTCGGCGTTGTCGTACTCCATCAGCGCGGCCTGCGGACCCATCGCCGCCAGCACGGCCGCCACCCAGGGGTCTCCGCCGGTCCCCGCAGGGACGATAACCAGCCACGGCTCGGACACCGAGGCGGTCGCGCCGGTTTCGATCAGCTTCCAGGACTCGCGGTACCGCCAACCGTCCACGGCCCGGTCGTGAAGGTGCCGGTCACGCCACGACGACAGGGCGGGCACCACGGGAGAGACGACGCCGCTTTCCAGCTCCAACGTCCTGGCGATAGCCTGCACATCGCGCCGCTCCACGGACGTCCAGAACTCCGCGTCCACCGCATCCGGTTGGGCGGGCTCCGAGTCCTGCGCCTCATCGGTCCAGTACCGCTGGTGCTGGAACGCATAAGTCGGCAACTCCACCCGCTGGGCTTCGGCCCCGGCGAACACCGACTCCCAGGAGACGGGTACGCCTTGGACGGACAACTCCGCCAACGACGCCATCACCCTCCTGGCGCCACCCTCGCCACGGCGCAGCGTCCCGACCACCACGCCGTCCTGCCCTGCATCCTCCAGGGTCTCCTGGACCGCGGCCGTCAGCACCGGATGCGGACTGACCTCGACGAAGACGTCCCGGCCATCCGCGATCAGAGCACGGGTCGCGTCCTCGAACCGCACGGTCTCCCGCAGATTCCGCACCCAGTACCCGGCATCAGCCGCACCGGTATCCACCACCTGCCCGGTCACCGACGAATACACCGGCACCGACGACGACACCGGCACGATCCCGGCCAGCTCGACCAGCAGCCGGTCCCGGACCGCCTCCACCTGCACGGAATGGGAGGCATAATCCACCGGGATCACCCGGGCCCGAACCCCCTCCGCCTCACACCAGGCCACCAGTTCCCGCACCGCCGAAGACTCACCCGACACCACCACCGAGCCCGGACCATTGACCGCAGCAACAGACAACCGCCCCTGCCAGTCCCCGACCAACTCCACGACCCGAGCAGCCGGCAGCGACACCGCAGCCATACCCCCACCACCGGCCAGCGTGTCCGCGATCGCCTTGCTGCGCAACGCCACAACGCGCGCCCCGTCCGCCAGTGACAGCCCCCCGGCCAC
>NZ_JBNGGC010000095.1:0-3083 GCF_049974565.1 Streptomyces sp. WG5
ACCCAGGAGCAGGTGGAGGCCCTGGAGGCCGCCCACCCGGACCTGGAGGACGTCCTCCCGCTCTCCCCCCTCCAGGAGGGCCTGCTCTTCCACGCCCACTACGACCACGAGGGCACCGACGTCTACACCGCGCAGGTCGAACTGGACCTGGAAGGCCGGCTGGACGAGGCGACCCTGCGGGAGGCGTGGACGGCGCTGCTGCGCCGGCACGCCAACCTGCGGGCCGCGTTCGTGCCCGACGTCGCCGGCGTTCCCGTCCAGGTCGTCGTCCGCGACCCCGCACTCCCCTGGCGCACCGTCGATCTGCGCGCCCTGTCCGAGGCGGACGCGGAGGCGGAGGCCGGCCGGATCGCCGCCGAGGAGCGCGCGAAGCGCCTCGATCCGGCGCGGGCACCGCTCATGCGCCTCACCGTCGTGGGCCTGAGCGACACCCGGCACCGTCTCGTCCTGACGAACCACCACATCCTCTTCGACGGCTGGTCGGTCCCCGTCCTCGCGAAGGAACTGTTCACCCTGTACGCCACTGCCGGCGGCACCGGCGCGGACCTGCCGCCGTCCACCCCCTTCAGCGACTACCTCTCCTGGCTCGCCGACCAGGACGGGCAGGCGGCCGAGCGGGCCTGGGCGGACGAGCTCGACGGGGTGGAGGAGCCGACCCTCCTGGCCCCGGACACCCCGGCAGCCACCGCAGGGGCACCGGGTGTCCCCGCCAGGATCGACGCGGAGCTCCCGGAGCCGGCCGTGACGGCACTGCGCCGCCTGGCGCGGGACCGGGGCCTGACGGTCAACACCCTGGTGCAGGGCGCCTGGGCGCTGCTGCTGTCCCGCATGACGGGCCGTGACGACGTCGTCTTCGGTACGACGGTCTCCGGCCGGCCGCCGGAGATACCCGGCATCGAGTCCATGGCGGGCCTGTTCATCAACACCCTCCCGGTCCGGGTCGTCCTCGACCCGGCCGAGCGGCTGGCCGACCTCCTGCTGCGCGTGCAGACCGCCCAGTCGAAGCTGATGGCCCACCAGCACATCGGGCTGAGCCGGATCAACCGGCTGTCGGGCCTGCCGCGACTGTTCGACAGCCTCGTCGTCTTCGAGAACTACCCGGTCGCCGAAGGGTCCGTCCCCTCCTCGGGTCTCGCCGTCAGCGGCTCGAAGGTCCACGACGCGACCCACTACCCGGTGACCCTCGCCGCCGGACTCCGCGACGACGAACTGTGGCTGCGGCTCCACTACATGCCGCACCTCCTCACCGAGGAGGCCGCACGCACACTCACCGACCGGTTCCGCACGCTGCTGCGGACGCTCGCCGACGACCCCACCCGCCCGTCCGGTTCCGTCGAGATCCTCACGGGCGAGGAGCGGCACCGCGTCCTGGCCGACTGGAACGACGTCGACGTGGACACGACGAGGGCCGCGACGAGTGTCGTCGAGGCGTTCGCGGCGCAGGTGGCGCGTACGCCGG
The DNA here is from genome assembly GCF_049974565.1 of Streptomyces sp. WG5. Lineage (NCBI taxonomy): Bacteria > Bacillati > Actinomycetota > Actinomycetes > Kitasatosporales > Streptomycetaceae > Streptomyces > Streptomyces sp. WG5. The sequence goes on from NZ_JBNGGC010000095.1 coordinate 1,460, forward strand.
AGGCCGTGGCCGTCCGCTGGGACGGCGGTGTGCGGACGTACCGGGAACTCGACGAGCGGGCGGACCGCCTGGCGGCGCGGCTGCTCTCCGTGGGGGTCCGGCCGGAGGAGCGCGTCGCCCTGCTGATGGAGCGTTCACCGGAGGTCGTGACGGCGATCCTGGGTGTGCTGAAGGCCGGAGCGGCCTACGTGCCCCTCGACGCGAGACTGCCGGGGGCCCGGCTCGCCTCGATGACACGACTGGCCGGGTGCCGCGTCGCGGTCACGGACGGCGGCACGACCACCGACGGCCTGCCCGGAATCGAGCACGAGGTCCCGGTCCCGGCCGGTGACGACGACCGTCCGGAGGAACCCGCCCGGGCCCCCGTCGTGCGCGTCCTGCCGGACAGCGCCGCCTACGTGATGTTCACGTCCGGCTCGACCGGCGAGCCGAAGGGCGTGGAGATCACCCACCGCGGAGTGGTGAGCCTGGCCACCGACCGCCGCTGGAACACCGGCGCCGCATCTCGTGCCGACCGATCCCCGCACCGGGTGCTGCTGCACTCGCCGTACGGCTTCGACCCGTCCACCTACGAGCTGTGGATGCCCCTGCTCGGCGGCGGCGAGGTCGTCGTCGCACCGCCCGGAGACCTCGACGTACCCGCCATCGCCCGTACGGTCCGCACGCACGGCGTGACCTCGCTGCTGCTCACCGCCGGACTGTTCCGGGTGGTCGCGGAGGAGGACCCCGGCTGCCTGGAGGGGGTCCGGGAGGTGCTGACCGGCGGAGACGTGGTCTCCTCGGCGTCCGTGCGGCGCGTCCTGAACGCGTGCCCGGGCACCGACGTCACCGACATCTACGGCCCGACCGAGATCACCCTGTTCGCCACCCAGCACACCATGCGGGACGCGGCCCGGGTGCCGGGCAGCGTCCCCATCGGCCGTTCCCGTGACGGCATGCGGGCCTACGCCCTCGACGGCCGGCTGCGACCGGTGCCGCCCGGCGCGGTGGGCGAGCTGTACATCGCCGGTGACGCGCTGGCCCGCGGCTACGCGCACCGGCCCGCACTGACCGCGGAGCGGTTCGTCGCCGATCCGTTCGGTCCGGCCGGTACCCGCATGTACCGCACGGGCGACCTGGTGCGCTGGACCCCGGACGGAGTACTGGAGTTCCTCGGGCGGGCCGACCACCAGGTCAAGATCCGCGGCTTCCGCATCGAACTCGGCGAGATCGAGGGCGTACTCGGCGCACAGGACGAGGTCGCCGACGCCGTGGTCCTCGTACAGCGGGCGCCGTCCGGCGGCAAGCACCTCGTCGGCTACGTCGTCCCCGAACCGGGCCGCCGGCCCGACCCCGGCACGCTCCGGGCGAGCCTCGCCGAACGGCTGCCGGAGTACATGGTCCCCTCCGACATCCTGCTGCTCGACGCGCTGCCGCTGACCGCGAACGCCAAGCTCGACCGCGCGGCCCTGCCCGTGCCCGGCTTCGCCGGCACGACGGGCGGAGGACGGGCACCGCGCACCCCCGTGGAGCGGACCCTTTGCGCGCTGTTCGCCGAGGTGCTGGGTGTGGAGCGGGTCGGCGCGGACGACGGGTTCTTCGCGCTGGGCGGGGACAGCATCATGTCGATCCAGCTGGTCAGCCG
>NZ_JBNGGC010000096.1:0-3004 GCF_049974565.1 Streptomyces sp. WG5
CGGCATCTCGTCCTTCGGTATCAGCGGCACCAACGCCCACACGATCATCGAGCAGGCCCCCGACGACCTCGCCCCGAGCAACGGCGTCGCCCAGGCTCCCGCCGAGGCCGACGGTTCGGTGCTGGCGTACGTGCTGTCGGCGAAGTCCCCGGACGGCCTCCGCGATCAGGCAGCCCGGCTGCGGGCCCACCTGGAAGAGGCGCCCGGCCTCGCCGCCGCCGATGTGGCCTACACCCTTGCCACCCGGCGCGCTGCCTTCGAGCACCGTGCGGCGGTCGTGGCGGCGGACCGGGACGAGCTGCTGCGTGGCCTCGCGGCCGTGGCGGCCGACGGCCCGGCGGCATCGGTGGTGCGCGGCACGGCAGGCACAGCAGGGCTCGCCTTCCTCTTCACCGGGCAGGGCAGCCAGCGGCTGGGGATGGGCCGGGAGCTGTACGACGCGTACCCCGTGTTCGCGGACGCGCTGGACGCGGTCAGGTCGCACCTCGACATCCCGCTGAAGGACGTCCTGTTCGGCGATGACGCCGATCTGCTGAACGAGACCGCCCACACGCAGCCGGCGCTCTTCGCGATCGAGGTCGCGCTGTTCCGGCTGCTGGAGAGCTGGGGTGTGAAGCCGGACTTCCTGTCGGGTCACTCCATCGGCGAGATCGCCGCCGCCCACGTCTCGGGGGTGCTGTCCCTGGAGGACGCCTGCACACTGGTCGGGGCACGCGGACGGCTGATGCAGGCGTTGCCCACGGGCGGTGTGATGATCGCGCTGCAGGCCGCCGAGGACGAGGTCCTGCCGCTGCTGAACGAGCGGGTGAGCATCGCCGCCGTCAACGGCCCGCAGGCAGTGGTCATCGCGGGTGACGAGGACGCCGCGACGGCCGTCGCCACGGAGTTCCCGGACCGCAAGTCCAAGCGCCTGACGGTCAGCCACGCGTTCCACTCCCCGCACATGGACGCCATGCTCGCGGACTTCCGCAAGGTCGCCGAGGGCCTGTCCTACGCGTCGCCCCGCATCCCGGTCGTCTCCAACCTCACCGGCGGCGTGGTCACCGACGAGATGGCCTCGGCGGACTTCTGGGTGCGGCACGTCCGTGAGGCCGTCCGCTTCCTCGACGGCGTCCGCGCGCTGGAGGCCGCCGGCGTCACCACCTATCTCGAACTCGGCCCCGACGGAGTCCTCTCCGCCATGGCCCAGGAGTGCCTGACCGAGGACGGCGCCGCCTTCGTGTCGCTCCTGCGCAGAGGGCGCCCCGAGGCCGAGACCGTCACCACCGCCCTCGCCCGGGCCCACGCCGCCGGCGTCGCCGCCGACTGGGAGGCGTACTTCGCGCCGACCGGCGGCCGGCAGGTCGAACTGCCCACCTACGCCTTCCAGCGCGAGTGGTACTGGCTGGAGTCGGGCGGCCACTTCATCGGGGACGTCACGTCGGCCGGTCTCGACGCGGCGGAGCACCCGCTGCTCGGCGCGGCGGTCGAGCTGCCCGACTCGGATGGTTTCCTCTTCACCGGGCGCCTGTCTCTGGCCACGCACCCGTGGCTCGCCGACCACGCGGTCATGGGCTCGGTGCTCCTGCCGGGCACGGCGTTCGTCGAACTGGCGATGCGGGCCGGCGAGCAGGTCGGCTGCGAGGTCCTGGACGACCTGACGCTGGAGGCGCCGCTGGTGCTGCCGGAGCACGGTGGTGTGCAGCTGCGTCTCTCCGTCACCGGAGCGGACGACGACGGAAGCCGGGCCGTGGCCCTGCACTCCCGCGGCGAGAACGCACCCGCCGACGAGCCCTGGACGCGGCACGCCGGCGGTGTGCTCGCCGCCGCCACGGCGGTCCCGGCCCCCGCTTCCGACCTGGCGGCCTGGCCGCCGCCCGGTGCGGAGCCGGTCGGCATCGACGGGCTGTACGACGGCCTGGCGGCGGCCGGATTCGACTACGGCGCGGTCTTCCAGGGGCTGCGCGCGGCCTGGCGGATCGGCGACGAGGTCTACGCCGAAGTGCGCCTCGACGAGGACGCCGCCGCGACGGCGGAGTGGTTCGGTCTGCACCCGGCCCTCCTCGACGCCACCTTGCACGCCGCCGGCCTCGGCGGACTCGTGGAGGACACCGGGCAGGGGCGTCTGCCGTTCGCGTGGGGCGGAGTGCGACTGCACGCCGCCGGAGCGGCGGCGGTACGCGTCCGCCTGGCTCCGGCCGGCCGCGACACGGTGTCCCTGCACCTGGCCGACGAGACCGGGGCGCCCGTCGCCTCGGTGGAGTCGCTGGTGCTGCGGGCCGTCTCGCCCGAGCAGATCGGCGCCGCGGCGCGCAGCGGGCGTATGGAGTCGCTGTTCGTGGTCGACTGGACCACGCTGCCCCTCGCACCGGTGCCCGCCACCCACCAGCGTCCCATGGCACTGCTCACCGAGTCTCCCGGTCAGGCGGGTCTGGACGCCGCGGGCGTCGGCCACGAGGTCTACGCGGACCTGACCGCCCTCCCCGCTGAGGGTGAGGCCCTGCCGGAGGTCGTCGTGGTGCCGCTGGTCGGCGCCGCGTCCGACGACCTGCCGGGTGCCGCGCATGCCGAGACCGGGCGGGTGCTCGCGTTGCTGCGGGACTGGCTCGGCGACGAGCGGTTCGCCGACTCGCGGCTGGCCTTCCTGACGCGGGGCGCGGTGGCCTCCGTCCCGGACGACGAGGTCGCGGACCTGGCGTATGCCCCGGTGTGGGGTCTGGTGCGGTCGGCGCAGTCGGAGAACCCGGGCCGCTTCCTCCTGATCGACACCGACGACACCGAAGCCTCCTACCGGGCGCTGCCCGCCGTGCTCGCGGCGGGTGAGCCGGAGGCCGCGGTGCGGGGTGGCGCGGTACAGGTGCCGCGTCTGGTGCGTGCGGTGGTGGAGCCGGAGGCCGGGGCGCCGGTGTTTGAGGGCACGGTGTTGGTGACGGGTGCCAGTGGTGCGTTGGGCGGGTTGTTCGTGCGGCATCTCGTCACCGAGTACGGGGTGCGGGATCTGCTGCTGGTGAGCCGGCGGGGCGGG
>NZ_JBNGGC010000097.1:0-2937 GCF_049974565.1 Streptomyces sp. WG5
CCATCAGCCGCATCAGCGAACGCCTTGCACCGCCCGTCGGCTGAAAGCCCGCCCTGCTGGGAGAACCCGACGAAGGTGTCCGGGGTGGCCATCACGGTCACCCCACTCACGAGCGCCATCGTGCACTCACCGGACCGCAGCGCCTGCGCGGCCAGGTGCAGGGCCACCAATGACGACGAGCACGCCGTGTCCACCGTCAGCGCCGGGCCCTGGAGGCCCAGTGCATAGGCCACTCGTCCGGACAACACACTCTGTGAGCCACCTGTCATCAGGTGACCGGCCAGGTCGTCCCGGGAGCGGCCCGCCAATTCGGCGTAGGCCGACGACATCGCGCCCGCGAACACGCCGACCGAGGTGCCGGTCAGCGAGGCGGGGTCGATGCCGGCGTATTCCAGCGCCTCCCACGAAGTCTCCAGCAGCAGGCGTTGCTGGGGATCGGTTGCCACCGCCTCTCGCGGGGACATCCCGAAGAACGCCGCGTCGAATTCCCCGACGTCCTGCAGGAAGCCGCCCTCGGCCGTGGCCGAGGCACCGGCCCCGCTGCCGAAGAGTTCGTCCAGGTCCCAGCCGCGGTCGGTGGGGAAGCCCGAGACCGCGTCCCGGCCTTCGGCCACCAGATCCCACAACTGATCGGCGTTCGCCACATTGCCCGGGAAGCGACATGCCGTACCGACGATGACGATCGGGTCGTCGCTGACCGACACCATCGGCGGCAGGCTCGCGGACTTCGCCTCGGCGGGCGTGTCGCTGAGCAGCCCGGCCAGGTGGTCGGCCATGTCGACGATCGTGGGGTAGTCGAACACCAGGGTGGCGGGCAGCCTCAATCCAGTCGCGGTCGACAGACGGTTGCGTAGTTCCACGGCGGTCAGCGAGTCGAATCCGAGCGTCTTGAACGCCTGGCCCACGTCGATGTGTTGTGCGGAGAGATGGCCCAACACCGCTGCGACATGGGTGCGGAGGAGATCGTGCAGGAACCGGATGCGCTCGTCGGCGGGAACGGCCCCCCAACGCTGGGCGAAGCCGGACAGGTCACGGCGGTCAACGCCCGCAACCCGGCGAACGACCGCATGCGCCACAAGTGACCGCATCAGAACGGGTATCTCGACTTGCGTACGCAACACCGGCAGGTCCAGCCGGGCCAGTCCCATGACTGGCTCGTCGGCGGCCAGGGCCCGGTCGAACAGGTCCAGCCCCTGCTCTACCGACAGCGGCGGCATCCCGGAGCCCCTCAACCGCTGGAATTCGACCTCCGAAAGAGCCCCTGTCACCCCCACCTCAGGCGTCCACGCGCCCCACGCCAACGATACGCCTGGCAGGCCTGCCTGCCGACGCCACTGCACCAACGTGTCGGCGAAGACGTTGCCCGCCGCGTAGTTGCCCTGGCCCGGGCTGCCGAGCATCCCGGCCAGGGACGAGAAGACGACGAACATCGACAGGTCCATGTCCCGCGTCAGCTCATGCAGATGCCACGTCGCGTCCACCTTCGGCGCCAGCACCCGGTCGACCTGCTCGGCAGTCAGTGAGTCGATGATCCCGTCATCGACCACCCCTGCGGTGTGCACCACGCCCGACACCGGATGTCCCGTCAGCAGCTCGGCGAGCGCGCCCCGGTCCGAGACATCACACGCCACCACCGTGACCTGAGCGCCCAGCCCGGACAGCTCGGCCACCAGCTCGACCACGCCCTCGGCCCGCTCACCCCGCCGGCCGGCCAGCACCAGACTCCGCACCCCGTAGGACCGCACGAGGTGCCGCGCCACCGCACCGCCCAGACCACCTGTACCACCGGTGACCAACACCGGCCCCTTCACCGCAACAGTGTCGGTGCTGGACGCGTGGCGGGCCAACCGCGGAACCCGCACCACCGAACCCCGCAACGCCAGTTGAGGCTCGCCGGTCGTGACCACACCAGCCAGCACATCGAGCTCGAGATCGGAGCCGTATTCGAGGTCGACCAAGCTGATCCGGTCCGGGTTCTCCGACTGCGCCGAGCGGATCAAACCCCACACTGCCGCACCGGGCAGGTCGATCACTGGGTCGTCCGAGCCCGTGGTCACAGCTCCCCGAGTTGCCACGACCATCCGTGTCCCGTCGAACCGCTGCTCGCTCAGCCAGCGCTGCACCTGAGCCAGTACCCACACCGTTACCTCATGCGTCTCGCCCACACAAGAATCCGGCTGGACGGTGAACGGCACCGAGAGGACCACGCACCGCGGGACCGGCGCGCCTCCCGTGACTCCATCGATCAGTGCATTCAGGTCTGCGTACACCGCGCCAGTACCCACAACGACCCAGCCCTCCGCTGGGGAAGCCGGTCCGGCATTCAGGTCAGTCCAACGCGGCGTGAGCACAGCGGTCGCCTGCTGCCCGGAGGCGATATCGCCTTCGGCCAACGCGCGCAGCGACAGCGACCCGATGGACAGCACCGGAGCACCCGTGGCGTCGGTGACCGCGACCGACATATCGTCAGCACCCGTAGGAGTCAGGCATGCCCGCACCTGGGTCGCCCCCGAGGCACGCAATACCACATCGCCGAACGCGAACGGCAGCAGATCCGCATCCGACGAGTCCAACTCGCCGTACCGCGCCGCCTGAAGGACGGCGTCAAGCAGCGCCGGATGGATACCGAACGCGCTTACGTGTCCGGCCTGTTGCTCGGGCAGGACGACTTCGGCCCACACTCGCTCGCCCTGCGTCCAGGCGCGTGTCAGCCCTTGGAACACCGGGCCGTAGACCACATCACCCTCGGATCGGTAGATCCCAGAGGTATCCACCGCAACCGCGTCAACTGGCGGCCACGACGTGTCACCCAACCCGGCAACGTCCCAGGCATCAACGGCCGACACGCCGCTGGTCAGGGCGCCGGTGGCGTGTCGGGTCCACTCCTCGCTGCCGTCCGGGCGGGCGTGGATGACGAGGGCCCAACGGTCCTGGGTC
>NZ_JBNGGC010000098.1:0-2875 GCF_049974565.1 Streptomyces sp. WG5
TGTCGGCGTTCGTGCTGTTCTCGTCGGCTGCCGGTGTGTTCGGCAACGCGGGTCAGGCGAACTACGCCGCCGCCAACGTCTTCCTCGACGCACTCGCGGCGCACCGCAGGTCGCGGGGGCTGGCGGCGACGTCGCTGGCGTGGGGTCTGTGGGACGGTGGTATGGCGGGCGAGCTGGACGCCGGCGAGGTGTCGCGTCTCGGACGCGGTGGTGTGAACGCACTGTCGGAGCAGGAGGGCCTGGCCCTCTTCGACACCGCGGCCGCCTCGCCCACGGCGACGTTCGTGCCCGTCAAGCTCGACCTGGCCGCCCTGCGCGCCCAGGTCACTGCGGGAGGCATGCTGCCGCCGCTGTTGAGCGGCCTCGTCCGCGTCCCCAACCGGCGTGCGGCCCGGGCCGCATCGGCCTCCGCGGGCAAGCTCGCCCGGCAGCTGGCCGGACTGCCCGAAAGCGAGCGGGCTGGCGCGGTGCTCGAACTCGTCCGCGCCCAGGTGGCGGCGGTGCTCGGGTTCGACGGCCCGGAGGCGGTCGCACCGGCCCGTGCGTTCAGCGAGGTCGGCTTCGACTCGCTGACCGCGGTCGAGCTGCGCAACCGGCTCGGCACGGCCACGGGTGTGCGGCTGCCCGCCACGCTGGTCTTCGACTACCCGACCCCCGCGGTACTGGCCGACTACCTGCACTCCGAACTGCTGGGCGGACAGCAGGCGATCGACGCGCCGGTGGCGGTCGCCGTCCGTGACGACGAGCCGATCGCGATCGTGGCGATGGCCTGCCGCTTCCCCGGCGGCGTGCGCACCCCCGAGGACCTGTGGGAGCTGGTCTCGGAGGGCAGGGACGCCATCTCCGCGATGCCGGACGACCGCGGCTGGAACATCGCCGAGCTGTTCGACCCGGACTCCGACCGCCCCGGCACCAGCTACAGCATGAACGGCGGTTTCCTGCACGACGCGCACCACTTCGACCCGACGTTCTTCGGCATGTCGCCGCGTGAGGCGCTGGCCACCGACCCGCAGCAGCGGCTGCTGCTGGAGACGTCGTGGGAGGCGTTCGAGCGGGCCGGCATCGACCCGGCCTCGATGCGCGGCAGCCGTACGGGTGTCTTCGCGGGCGTGATGTACAACGACTACGGCACTCTGCTGCACCGCGCGCCGGAAGGCCTCGAGGGCTACATGGGCACCGCCAGTTCCGGCAGTGTCGTCTCCGGTCGCGTGTCGTACACCTTCGGCCTGGAGGGCCCCGCCGTCACGGTCGACACGGCCTGCTCGTCCTCTCTCGTCACGCTCCACCTCGCGGCTCAGGCGCTGCGCAACGGCGAGTGCGATCTCGCGCTGGCCGGCGGCGTGACCGTGATGGCCACGCCGGGCACCTTTGTGGCGTTCAGCATCCAGCGCGGTCTGTCCGCGGACGGGCGCTGCAAGCCGTTCGCGGCCGCGGCCGACGGCACGGCATGGGGTGAGGGCGTCGGCATGCTGCTCGTGGAGCGCCTGTCGGACGCCCGCCGCAACGGCCACCCGGTCCTGGCGCTCGTACGGGGCTCGGCCATCAACCAGGACGGTGCGAGCAACGGCCTCACCGCCCCGAACGGCCCGTCCCAGCAGCGCGTGATCCGGCAGGCCCTGGCCAATGCCCGGCTCACCGCGGCCGACGTGGATGTCGTGGAAGCGCACGGTACCGGAACCCGGCTCGGCGACCCGATCGAGGCGCAGGCGCTGCTGGCGACGTACGGCCAGGAGCACAGCGACGAGCAGCCGCTGTGGCTCGGCTCGGTGAAGTCCAACTTCGGCCACACGCAGGCCGCGGCCGGTGTCGCCGGCATCATGAAGATGATCATGGCGATGCGCCACGGCGTGCTGCCCAGGACGCTGCACGTGGACGAGCCCAGCCCGCACGTGGACTGGTCCGAGGGCGCCGTCTCCCTGCTGACCGAGCGGATGGACTGGCCCGAGACCGGCCGCCCGCGCCGCGCCGCCGTGTCGTCGTTCGGCATCAGCGGTACCAACGTCCACACGGTCATCGAGCAGGCCCCCGACAACCCCGCTCAGGTGGGGAACGCGACGCCGCCCGCCGGCGAGCGCACCCTGTCCGTACGGCCCCACGTGCTCTCGGCAAAGTCTCCGGAAGCGCTGCGCGACCAGGCGGCCCGTCTGCGGACGCACCTGGAGAACGTCGCGGGCGCGGAAGACGTCGAGGTCGCCTACACGCTGGCCACCAAGCGCGCGGCCTTCGAGTACCGCGCGGTGGTCGTGGCGGCGGACCGGGACGCGCTGCTGCGCGGCCTGGCGGCCGTGGAGACCGAGGCCCCCGCGGCGTCGGTGACGCGGGGAAGGGTCGGTTCCGGCAAGCTCGCCCTCCTCTTCACGGGACAGGGCAGCCAGCGGCTGGGGATGGGCCGGGAGCTGTACGACGCGTACCCCGTGTTCGCGGACGCGCTGGACGCGGTCGGCTCGCACCTCGACATCCCGCTGAAGGACGTCCTGTTCGGCGACGACGCCGATCTGCTGAACGAGACCGCCCACACGCAGCCGGCGCTGTTCGCCGTCGAGGTGGCGCTGTTCCGGCTGCTGGAGAGCTGGGGTGTGAAGCCGGACTTCCTGTCGGGTCACTCCGTCGGCGAGATCGCCGCCGCGCATGTGGCGGGTGTCCTGTCGCTGGAGGACGCCTGCACGCTGGTCGGGGCACGCGGAAGGCTGATGCAGGCGCTGCCCACGGGCGGTGTGATGATCGCGGTGCAGGCCTCCGAGGACGAGGTCCTGCCGCTGCTGAACGACCGCGTCGGCATCGCCGCCGTCAACGGCCCCCGGTCGGTCGTGGTCGCCGGTGACGAGGACGCCGCGACCGCGATCGCGGACTCGTTCGGGGACCGGAAGTCCCAGCG
>NZ_JBNGGC010000099.1:0-2874 GCF_049974565.1 Streptomyces sp. WG5
GGTGGTAGAGGCCGTCGAGGTCCCAGCCGCGGTCGGCCGGGAAACCCGAGATCACATCGCGCTGCTCGGCGACGACCTGCCACAGCGCCTCCGGCGAGTCCACCCCGCCGGGGAAACGGCACCCCATACCGACGATCACGATCGGATCATCGTCCGTACGCGGTGCGACGGCGGCGACGGGCTGCGGGGCGGCGCGCTCGCTGCGTTCCCGCACGAGCGGGAGCGCGAAGTCGACGATGGCGGCCGGCGTGGGATGGTCGAAGACAAGGGTGGCCGGAAGACGCAGGCCGGTGGCGGAGTTGAGCCGGTTGCGCAGCTGTACCGCGAGCAGCGAGTCGATGCCGAAGCTCTTGAACGGCTGGTCCGGGTCGATCCCGTCCGCCGAGTCGCGGCCGATGACCGAGGCGAGCTGGGTGCTGACGAGGTCGAGCAGCAGGCGGCGGGCCTCCTCCTCGGACATCAGCCCGAGCCTGCGGCGCAGGCCGGACTGGCCGGGGCGCCGTTGCGGGACCCGTACCAGCGAGCGCAGCACCGGGAACAGGGCCCCGGTGAGCGCGTCGGAGCGCAGTGCGGCCAGGTCGAGGCGGGCCGGCACGAGCACCGGGAGGTCGTCGGCGAGCGCCCGGTCGAGAAGGCCGAGGCCCTGTTCGGTGGAGAGCGGGGCGATGCCGCGGGTCGAGAGGGTGTCGTCGTCCAGGTGCCCGGTGAGGCCGCTGCGTTCGGCCCACAGGCCCCAGGCGAGTGAGGTCGCGGGGCGACCGGCCGCCCGGCGGTGGGTGGCGAGCGCGTCGAGGAACACGTTGCCCGCGGCGTAGTTGGCCTGCCCCGGGTTGCCGAGCACCCCCGCCACCGAGGAGAACAGGACGAAGGCCGCCAAGTCCTGGTCCGCGGTCAGTTCGTCGAGGTGCGCGGCGGCGTCCACCTTGGGCCGCATCACGGCGGCGAGCCGGTCCGCGGTCAGCGACCCGACCACGCCGTCGTCCAGCAGACCCGCGGTGTGCATGACGGCGGTGAGCCGTACGCCGGTCAGCAGCCGTGCGAGCGCGTCGCGGTCGGCGGTGTCGCAGGCGGCGAGGGAGACCTCGGCGCCCAACCCGGAGAGCTCCGCCGCCAGTTCCGTGGCGCCCGGCGCGTCGGGGCCGCGACGGCTGACCAGCAGCAGACGGCGGGCCCCGTGCTCGGTGACCAGGTGCCGCGCGACCGACGCGCCGATCACCCCGGTTCCGCCGGTGATGAGTACGGTGCCGTCCGGGTCGAGCCGGACGGCACCGCCCGGCCCGGCGAAGGCGGTGTGCCGGACCAGGCGAGGGGCGAGGACCGTGCCCGCCCGCAGGGCGAGCTGAGGCTCGGTGAGCACGGCCCCGGGCACGGTGCCGTCCCGGTGCTCCTCACCCGAGTCCAACAGCGCGAAGCGGTCGGGGTGTTCGGACTGCGCGGTCCTGATCAGACCCCACACGGTGGCCTGGGCCGGGTTCGTGACCTCGGGACCGACGGCGCCGTCGGTCAGCACCAGCAGCCGGGAGCCGGTGAAACGGGCCTCGGCCAGCCACTCCTGGACCAGCCCGAGCGCCCAACGCGCCGACCGGTGTGCGTCCTCGGCGAGGGCGGCTCCCGGGCCGTCCGAGTCCCGTGCGGCGACCGGACAGCGTACGGCGACCACCTGCGGTACGGGGTCAGGGACGTCGGCCAGGTCCGCGACCAGGCACACGTCGACGTCGGCCGCGGCGGCCGGGGCCGGCTGCCACTCCAGCCGGAACAGCGAGTCGGCTCCGCGTCCGGCGATCAGGTCGGCGGTGAGCGGCCGCATCGTGACGGTCTCCGCGGACAGCACCGGCTTCCCCGCGCTGTCGGTGACACGCAGGGCCACCCCGTCCTCGCCCCTCGCGCTGAGCCACACCCGCAGAGCCTCCGCTCCCTCGGTGCAGCGGGTGACACCGGACCAGGAGAACGGCAGAAGGGTGCCGCCGTCCCCGCGGAGCAGGCCGGCCGCGTGCAAGGCCGCGTCCAGCACTGCCGGGTGCAGCCCGAAGGAGGTGGCGTCCAGCTCGGCGGGCAGGCTCACCTCGGCGTAGACGTCGTGGCCGGTGCGCCAGGCGGCGCGCAGGCCCTGGAAGGCGGGACCGTAGTCGTAGCCCGTCTCCGCGAGAGTGTCGTAGCGGGTCTCGACGTCGATCTCGTGAGCGCCGGGCGGCGGCCAGTCGACGAGGTCGAAGTCCGCGGTGCCGTCGTCGATGTCGAGCAGCGCCGCGGCGTGCCGCGTCCACGGAACACCTGGGTCGGCGTCCTGCGGCCGGGAGTGCACGGCCAGTTCCCGCTGACCGTTCGCGGTCGGAGCCTCGACGGTCACCCGCAGCTGTACGGCCTCGTCGGGCGGGAGCACCAGCGGTGCCTGGAGGGTGAGTTCGGCGAGCCGTCGCAGGCCCACCCGGGCGCCCACGGCCATCGCGATCTCGAGGAACGCGGTGCCGGGCAGCAGTACGGTGCCGTGCACGGCGTGATCAGCGAGCCACGGCTGTGTGTCGAGGGCGAGCCGCCCCGTGCACACCAGCCGGTCCTCCTCGACGAGTTCGACCACGGCGCCCAGCAGCGGGTGCCCGGCCGAGGTCAGACCGAGTCCGCGGGCGTCGGTCCCGGCGGGTTCCGGCGTGAGCCAGAAGTGCCGCCGCTGGAAGGGATAGGAGGGGAGTTCGACGGTGCGGGTCCGGTAGGGCCCAAGGACCGCCGGCCAGTCGACGGCGACACCGTGGGACCACGCTTCGGCGGCGGATTCGACGAAACGTTCCAGCCCGCCGGTGTCGCGGTGCAGCGTCCCGACGGCCGCGCCGGTGTCCCCGAGTGTCTCCGTGATGCCCGAGACGAGCACGGGGTGGGCGC
>NZ_JBNGGC010000100.1:0-2855 GCF_049974565.1 Streptomyces sp. WG5
TGGGCCCTCGTCATCCACGCCCGCCCGGACGGCAGCGAGGAGTGGACCCGACACGCCACCGGCGCCCTGACCAGCGGAGCGAACACGGATGGACCTCTTCAGCGGCCGCTGCCGTCGTGGCCGCCCGCGGAAGCGGCGGTGGCCGACACTTCAGGGATCTATGACATCGGCGCTGACATGGGTGTGGTCTACGGCCCGGTGTTCCAAGGGCTGACACGCGCCTGGACGCAGGGCGAGCGGGTATGGGCCGAGGCCGAGTTGCCCGAGGCGCAGTGGGCGCAAGCGGGAGCGTTCGGTATCCACCCGGCGCTGCTTGACGCCGTGCTGCAAGCGGCGATGTTCGCGGATCAGGGGCCGATGGGGGCCGCGCGCGTACCGTTCATGTTCAGCGATGTCGTGCTGTGGGCCACGGGTGCGACCCAGGCGCGCGTGTGCCTGGACCGTACCGGCGCGGAGGAGTTCAGTGTTGAGGTGGCTGACAGCACGGGAGCACCGGTGCTGTCGATCGGTTCGTTGTCGACCCGTCCTCTGAGTGACGGTGAATTCGCCACAGCGCCGCAGAATAATACGGCTGTGCTCGCGCCAGAGTGGTCCGATGTGGACGCAGGCAGCGCACTGGATCCGCGCGAGACCGACGGCTGGGTCGTCGTGGGGCCGAATGCGGAACAAGCCGACCACGCCGACTTGTACAGCTTGGCCAAGGCTGTGGAGAGCGGTTCGTCGAAGCCTCGGTGCGTCGTGCTGGCCGTACCCCACCACTTCGGCGGCCCGGTCGTGGAGCCGACGCATCACGTCACGGCGTGGGTGCTGGAGCAGATGCAGCGCTGGCTGAGCGAGCAGCGGTTCGACGGGACACGGCTGGTCGTTCTCACCCGGTCGGCCGTCGGCACCGGTGAGAGCGACCCGGTGCTCGACCTGCCCGGCGCGGCGGTGTGGGGCTTGGTCCGCTCGGCGCAGTCGGAGAACCCGGACCGAATCACTCTGGTCGACGTGGAGTCCGATGCCGACCTCGACCTCACCGCTCTTGCCCGCGCTCTCATGACCGGTGAGCCACAGCTCGCCCTTCGGGGCGGCACGGTGCGCGCTCCCCGCCTGACCCGGTACACACCCACCGCCGAGGTCGGCGCGGTGGACGGCACTGTGCTGATCACCGGTGGTACCGGTGGCCTGGGCGGCTTGGTGGCCCGGCACCTGGTGCGTTCCCATGGTGTACGGCACCTGCTGCTGGCCAGCCGCAGCGGTCAGGGGGCCGAAGGCGCCCAGGATCTGGTCCAGGAGTTGGCCGAGCTGGGGGCCCAGGTCACAGTCGTGGCCTGTGACGTCTCTGATCGGGACGCCCTGGCCGGGGTGCTGGCGGCGGTGCCCGTGGAGCACCCCCTGACAGGCGTCGTGCACACCGCTGGTGTGCTGGACGACGGGGTCGTCGGCTCGCTGACCGGTGAGCGGGTGAGCCGGGTGCTGGCGCCCAAGGTGGACGCCGTCTGGCACCTCCATGAGCTGACCCGGGACATGGACCTGTCCCTGTTCGTCGTCTTCTCGTCGCTGGCCGGAATGCTCGGCGGTCCGGGTCAGGGCAACTACGCGGCGGCCAATGTGTTCCTGGATGCTCTGGTGCAGTGGCGCAGGCAGTCGGGTCTGCCCGGGGTGTCGCTGGCTTGGGGTGCGTGGACCTCCGAGGTCGGGCTGACCGGCACGCTGTCTGACGCCGACCTCCAGCGGATGACCAGCTCGGGCATGCCGCCGATGTCGGTGGAACAGGGACTGGAACTGTTCGATCGTGCCTGGCATGCCGATGTGCCGGTGCTGGGACTGACCCGGCTGGACGCGGCGGCAATGCGGGCCCGGGGCGGTCTTCCGCCGATGATGCGGTCGCTCGTCACCACTGGTGTCGTCCGTCCGGTGGCTGGGGCCGACCGCGAGAACCCGAACGGCTTCGCCCAGCGCTGGGCGACAACACCGGCAGAAGAGCGTCCTCGCTTCCTGCTGGACCTGGCCCGCGGGCACGTCGCCGCAGTGCTGGGACACAGTTCTCCCGCACGGATCGACACCGGCCAGGCGCTCAAGGAACTCGGGTTCGACTCCCTGACAGCCGTCGAGCTGCGCAACCGGCTCGCGACCGTGACGGGACTGAGACTGCCCGCCACCCTGATCTTCGACTACCCCACGATCGTCGAGCTGGCCGACTACCTGGCCGGTCTTCTCGGTAACAGCGGCAGTAGCGGCGACAGCCGTGTCCAGGACATGAGCCTGCCGCCGGTGGTGTCGGTGACCGACGACCCGATCGTCATCGTCGGCATGGCATGCCGCTACCCGGGCGATGTCTCCAGCCCCGACGAGCTGTGGGACCTGGTGGCCGAGGGTCGGGACGCGGTCTCGGGCTTCCCCGCCGACCGCGGATGGGACCTGGACGAGCTGCTCGGCTCCGAGGCGGGCAACTCGGTCACGGCCGAGGGCGGCTTCTTGCAGGGCGCCGGGGATTTCGACGCCGGGTTCTTCGGGATCTCTCCGCGTGAGGCGGTGGCGACCGATCCGCAGCAGCGGCTGCTGCTGGAGACATCGTGGGAGGCGCTCGAGCACGCTGGGATCGATCCCACGTCGCTTGCGGGCAACCCGGTTGGGGTCTTCACCGGCGCCTTCCAGTCGGGGTACAGCGAGGTGGCCATCCGGTCGACGGATGACGTGGGCGGGCATCTGATCACCGGAGGCTCGCAGAGTGTGGTGTCCGGGCGCATCGCCTACGTGCTGGGTCTGCAGGGCCCCGCGGTCACGATCGATACGGCGTGCTCGTCGTCGCTGGTGGCGCTGCACCTGGCCGCGCAGGCGCTGCGGTCGGGGGAGTGTCCGATGGCGCTGGT
>NZ_JBNGGC010000101.1:0-2797 GCF_049974565.1 Streptomyces sp. WG5
GAGCCGCGCGGCCCTGAGCGTGAGGCGTACGCCCGGCTGCTGCGGCAGCTCGCGGAGCTCTACCCCGCACCCGCCACGCCGGAGAAGCCGGCTGCCCCGGTGCCCGCCACCTTCGCCGGCGCTGTCGACCCGGAAGGAATCGTGCCGACCGCTGTAGTCGACGAACTCGCCGCATCCCTCTGCCCCTCTCCCGGCGTGCCCCGCCCGGCGGGCTTCGCCGACCCGGCGGAAGCGCGGACTCTGTCCACAGGGGAGGCGTCCGAGGCTGCGGTCATGACTGCAACCGAGAACACCCAGACCCCTGTCCCTGTCGCCGCTGCTCCGGCGGCCGCGCCGCGTCCGGCGCGCACCACCAGGACGTCGTCGACGTCGCGCCGCCCGGGTGGGAAGAAGGCGGCCCCGGCCGGAACGCCGGCGGGCGGCGCCGACCCGCGCTTCGAGAACGGCCCGTTGGCGGTCGTCGACGTCGAGGACGACGGCACGGTGCTGGCGTACTGCACCGGCGGCCTGGTCCTGGGCGTGCCCGCCAAGAGCATCCCGGCCTTGGTCGACTGGACGCTGCGCGAGGCCAAGCTCGGGCAGCCGAAGCTCGCCGGCCCCGGTAAGGACGCCGACCCGCTGATCGTGCTCACCGAGTCCGCGCTGGAGCGCTACGGCCTGCCCGTCACGCTCACGGAGGAGGAGAAGCACGCCGGGCGGATCCCGGAGGGCCACAAGGTCATCAAGCAGCTCGCGCGCGCGGAGTGGAAGCTGACGAAGCGCGGGTTCGGGCCGTGGGCGCGGATCTACCGCCCCGCCACCGGTTCGGAGCGAGCGTGCGTGCAGCTGTGCATCCCGTCGTGGAACGCGCTGGACACCCGGCACTGGGGTGAGGCCGGGCAGCTCCCGCCGGCGGAGCTCGCCCGCGTCCTGGGCGTGTACGCCTCCCGCGTGATGACGCCGCGCGGCTCCACGGCCGTGACTGGTCTGGAGCTGATGACCGCCCTGCACCCGCCGACCCGGGCCACCGCGCCCGACGAGAACGGCAAGCGTACCGGCGAGCACAACCCCGGCTCGCTGGGCAAGGACGCCATCGACCCGATGAACTGGCCGCCGTGCGAGGTCCCCGACGGCCACCCCGCCCTCAAGGACCTGCCCCGGTTCCACGTGCGCGGCCCGGCGGAGAAGCTGTTCGAGGAGGCGTACGACTGGGCACGGCCGATGACCGACGCGGAGTGCACCCTGCGGCACCTGGTCGGCATCGACGTCAACATGGCCTTCGCCGCCGGCGCCAACGGTCTGAACGTCGGCCTGGGCGAGGCGACGCACGTCACGAACCCCGTCTTCGATCCGAAGCTGCCCGGCTCGTGGCTGGTCGACCTGTCCCACGTCGACCTGTCCCGCGTGAAGGTCGGCAAGGAGTGGGTGGAGCTGGACGGCTCGATGCTGCCCTCCCCGTTCACGCCGAAGGGCGAGCGCCCGACCGGCCCGGCCTGGTACGCGACGCCCACCGTCGCCTACGCGGCGGAGCTCGGCTACGAGGTGCGGCCGATCGAGGCGTGGGTCCGGTGCGAGAACGGCCGGTACCTGGACGGCTGGTACAACCGGCTTCGCGACGCCTACCTCGCCACGATGGCCGACCTCGGCGTCGACGCCGACCTCGCCCCGGCGGACTTCCTTGCGGCGATGGACGGCTACAAGGCCCGCGACCCGGAGCTCGCGATCGTCACCACGGCGATCAAGGCGACGGTCAAGGGCGGCCTGGGCAAACTCCGCGAGCGGCCCCGCGGCGAGGGCTGGAGGCCCGGCGAGCCGTGGCGCGCGCTGTCCCGCCCGACGTGGCGGCCCGACATCCGCGCGGCGGTCATCTCCCGCACCCGGATGAACCTGCACCGCAAGATCGTCAAGCACGCCGCCTTCACCGGGCAGTACCCCATCGCGATCCTGTCCGACTGCGTCGTCTACGCCGCCAACGGCCCCTCGCCGCTGGACTTCCTGCCCTACCGGGAAGGCAAGCCGCTGCCCGGCGGCTTCAAGCTCGGCATCAACCCCGGCCTGGTCAAGCACGAAGGCACCCAGGACGTCCTGTGGGGCGAGGAAGTCCGGGAGCGCTTCAACGCCCCGGAACTCAACCTCGCCCGGTACATCAAGGACGGCACCGTCACCGACGTCGACAACGGAGAGTAGGAGTAGGCCACGATGAGCCTGTTCGGAGACGGCCTGGACGCCGCGGTGCAGAAGGCATTCACCCGCCCGGCACCCAAGAGCGCGCCCGCGCAGATGCGGTACCTGGTCAAGCAGCTCAAGGGCACCAAGGCGGTCGCCCAGATGCTGCGGGTCTCCCAGCGCACCGTCGAGCGGTACGTGAAAGACCAGACCAAGAAGCCCCGCCCCGAACTCGCCGCGCGCCTGGAACGCGAGGTGAAGGCCCGGTGGCAGCCCCAGATCCGCGCGAAGGCCAAGAAGAAGGCGGCCAGCACGGGCGGCATCGTCATCGACACCCGCGCCCGCATGGGCTACACGGCCCCGATCGGGTCGACGGACCAGGACCGCATCCGGCACCTGACCGTCGCCCTGCCGCCCGTCTACGCCGCCCGCCTCTTCGACGCCCAGGAGGCCGGCGCCACCGACCAGCAGCTCCAGGACATCGCGGCCGAAGCGCTCAAGGAGGTCTACTTCCAGGACGGCGGCCGCCGCGCCGGCTCCCTGGAGGAGGTGCGCTTCACGGACATCGAACACCTCGAGTTCGACCTGTAGCAGCCGCGCCCCGAACAGCCCGCGCGCCCGGTGTGACTGAGCGCTTCGGTTGGCGAGTGAG
>NZ_JBNGGC010000102.1:0-2732 GCF_049974565.1 Streptomyces sp. WG5
GCCACCAGCACACACGCATCATCCAACGACAGCACCCCCGCCACATGCGCAGCAGCGATCTCACCCACCGAATGCCCGGACACGAAGTCCGGCCTCACACCCCACGACTCCAGCAGCCGGAACAGCGCCACCTCCACCGCGAACAGCGCAGGCTGCGCGGACTCCGTACGGTCCAACGCCTCCGCGTCATCCCCGAACAACGCCCCCAGGCCCAGCCGCTCACCGGCCGCGTCCAGCGCCTCCGCGAACGCGGGGTAGGCGCCGTACAGCTCCCGGCCCATTCCCAGGCGCTGGCTGCCCTGGCCCGTGAACAGGAAGGCGAGCGAGCCGGTGTTGGCCCTCGCCCTGACCAGACCGGGGGTCTGCCGCCCCTCGGCCAGTGCCAGGACGGCGGCCTTCAGTCCCTCGGTGTCGCCGGAGACGATCACGGCCCGGTCGTCGAGGGCCGCCCGGGTGGTCGCCAGCGAGTGGGCCAGGTCGGCGGGGCGCTCGGAAACGCCGGACTCGACCACAGGCAGCAGCCGCCGGGCCTGGTCGCGCAGGGCCTCGGTGGTCCTGGCCGACAGGACGTACGGGAGGACGCCGGGCGCCCGCGAGGGAGGCTCGACGGCCTCCACGACGTCGGCCGGGGGCTGCTCGATGATCGTGTGGGCGTTGGTGCCGCTGATGCCGAAGGACGAGATGCCGGCCCGACGCGGGCGTCCGGCCTCCGGCCACTCCCGCTGCTCGGTGAGCAGGGCGATGTCCCCGGCCGACCAGTCGACGTGCGAGGTCGGCTCGTCCACGTGCAGCGTCCGCGGCAGCACCCCGTGCCGCATCGCCATGACCATCTTGATGACGCCCGCGACACCGGCGGCGGCCTGCGTGTGCCCGAGGTTCGACTTGATCGCGCCCAGCAGCAACGGCCGCTCGGGCGAACGGTCCTGACCATACGTGGCCAGCAGGGCCTGGGCCTCGATCGGGTCGCCCAGACGGGTGCCGGTGCCGTGCGCCTCCACCGCGTCCACATCGGTGGCGGACAGGCCGGCGCTCGCCAGGGCCTGCCGGATCACCCGCTGCTGCGACAGACCGTTCGGCGCCGTCAAGCCGTTGCTCGCACCGTCCTGGTTCACCGCCGAACCCCGCACCAGAGCGAGGACCGGGTGCCCGTTGCGGCGCGCGTCGGACAGCCGCTCCACCAGCAGCATGCCCACGCCCTCGCTCCACCCCGTCCCGTCGGCGGCGGCGGCGAACGCCTTGCAGCGGCCGTCGGGCGAGAGGCCGCCCTGAAGGCTGAACTCGCTGAAGGTGGAGGGGGTGGACATGACCGTGACGCCGCCGGCCAGCGCGAGGGAGCACTCGCCCTGCCGCAGCGCCTGCGCTGCCCAGTGCAGTGCCACGAGCGAGGAGGAGCAGGCCGTGTCGACGGTGACGGCCGGGCCCTCCAGCCCCAGCGCGTACGAGACCCGGCCGGACATCACGCTGCCCGCGTTGCCCGTCATCACGTGGCCGAGGACCCCGTCGGTGCCCGACTGCTCCAGTTGTGCGTCGTACCCGGTGTAGGCGGCGCCGACGAAGACGCCCGCGCGGGAGCCGCGCAGGGTGGCGGGGTCGATGCCCGCGCGTTCGATCGTCTCCCAGGCGGTTTCCAGGAGGAGCCTCTGCTGCGGATCCATGGCCAGCGCCTCGCGCGGGGAGATCCCGAAGAAGTCGGCGTCGAAGGTGTCGGCGTCGTAGAGGAAGCCGCCCTGGAAGCTCCGCGTGTCGCCGTGGGCGAGGAGTTCGTCGGTGTCCCAGCCACGGTCGGCGGGCAGGCCGGAGATCGCGTCGCCGCCGCTCTCGACGAGCCGCCACAAGTCCTCGGGGCCGCGGACGCCACCCGGGTAGCGGCAGCTCATGGCGACGATCGCGATGGGGTCGTCGTCGTCCGCGACGGCCGTTCGTGCTCCGGTCGGTGCGAGGGCGGTCCCGGCCGGGCCGGCGGTCCCGTCGGTGAGGTCGCCGATGAGTTCGTCGCGCAGATGTCCGGCGAGCGCGGTGGCCGTCGGGTAGTCGAAGACGAGCGTGGCGGACAGGCGCCGGCCGGTGGCGGCGGCGAGCAGGTTGCGCAGTTCGACGGCGGTCAGGGAGTCGAAGCCCAGTTCCTTGAAGGAGCGTCCGGGCTCGACGGAGGCAGGGCCGAGGTGGCCGAGGGCGACGGCGGCCTGCTTGCGGACGAGGTCGAGCAGGACGCGGTCGCGTTCGCCCGGGGCGAGCGCGGCCAGCCGCTGCCGCAGGCCCTCCTCCCCACCGGTGCCGGTGCCGGCGGCAGCCCGGCGGGCCGGGGCCCCCACGAGGCCGCGCAGCAGTGGTGCCGGCGCGCCGGCCTGAGCGCGCAGGACCGCGACGTCGAGCTTCATGGGCAGCAGCACCGAGGCGCCGACGGACAGCGCGGTGTCGAAGAGGGCAAGGCCCTCCTGGCTCGAGAGAGCGCCCACGCCGTCTCTGGCCATGCGCTGGAGATCGCTCTCGTCCAGGTGCGTCGCCATGCCGCCCACTTGCGGGGCCCACAAGCCCCACGCGAGGGCGGTGGCCGCCAGACCCTGGGCTCGGCGCCGCTCCGCGAGGCCTTCCAGGAACGCGTTGGCGGCGGCATAGTTTGCCTGCCCGGGCGCGCCGAGGGCCGCGGCGATCCCCGAGAAGAGGACGAAGTCGGCGAGGTCGAGGTGCCGGGTGAGGTCGTGCAGGTGGAGGGCCGCGTCGACCTTGGGACG
>NZ_JBNGGC010000103.1:0-2667 GCF_049974565.1 Streptomyces sp. WG5
AGCTCCAGGTAGGTCGTGACTCCTTCGGCCTCCAGGACACGAACACCGTCCAGGAAGCGCACGGCCTCGCGGACGTGCCGCACCCAGAAGTCGGGCGAGGCCATCTCGTCGGTGACGACGGCACCGGTCAGGTTGGAGACCACGGGGATGCGTGGGGCCTCGAAGGACAGCCCGGACACCACCTCACGGAAGGCGTCGAGCATGCCGTCCATGTGCGGGGAGTGGAAGGCGTGGCTGACCGTCAGGCGCTTCGACTTCCGGTCCGGGAACGCCTCCACGATCGTGACCGCGGCGTCCTCGTCGCCCGCGATCACCACCGTCTGCGGCCCGTTGACTGCGGCGATGCTCACGCGCTCGTTCAGCAGCGGCAGGACCTCGTCCTCGGCGGCCTGCAACGCGATCATCACGCCGCCGGACGGCAGCGCCTGCATCAGCCGTCCACGAGCGGCGACCAGCATGCAAGCGTCCTCCAGGGACAACACCCCAGCGACATGCGCGGCGGCGATCTCACCGACGGAGTGGCCGGCCAGGAAGTCGGGTCTCACACCCCAGGACTCCAGCAGCCGGAACAGGGCCACTTCTACCGCGAACAGGGCCGGCTGGGTGAACTCCGTCCGGTCCAGCGACTCCATGTCGTCCCCGAACAGAAGGGTCTGCAGGGGCCGTTCGAGCTGGGTGTCGAGGTAAGCGCTGACCGCGTCCAGGGCTTCGGCGAAGGCCGGGTACGCGTCGTACAGCTCACGCCCCATTCCCCACCGCTGGCTGCCCTGGCCCGTGAACAGGAAGGCGAGCTTGCCCGTGACCGGGGATCCGGTCACCGTGCCGGGCACGGGGTTTCCCTCGGCCAGCGCATCAAGCGCCACCAGCACATCCTCACGGCCCTGTGCCGTCACCACCACACGCCGTTCGAGAGCCGAACGGCCCGTCGCCAGCGTCCGCCCCACATCGGACAGCCGCACCTCCGGAGCCGCAACGAGCCGGTCCCGGAGATTCGCCGCCTGCTCACGCAGCGCGATGCCGGACTTCGCGGACAGTGCCAGCGGAAGAAACGGAATCCGGACGATGGGCAGTACCGCATCATCGGACTCGTCGTCGTTCAGTGGCGCCTGTTCGATGACGGTGTGGGCATTGGTGCCGCTGAACCCGAACGACGAGATACCCGCTCGACGAGGTCGTCCGGTCTCCGGCCACTCCCGCCGCTCGGAGAGCAGCGCGATGTCCCCGGCCGACCAGTCCACGTGCGGCGACGGTGCGTCGACGTGCAGCGTCCGCGGCAGCACCCCGTGCCGCATCGCCAACACCATCTTCATCACACCCGCGACACCGGCCGCGGCCTGCGTGTGCCCGATGTTCGACTTGATCGACCCCAGCAGCAGCGGCCGGCCCTCCGGCCTGCCCTGCCCGTACGTGGCCAGCAGCGCCTGGGCCTCGATCGGATCACCCAGACGCGTACCCGTGCCGTGCGCCTCCACCGCATCCACATCCGCAGCCGACAGCCCCGCACTCGCCAGCGCCTGACGGATCACCCGCTGCTGCGACGGACCGTTCGGCGCCGTCAGACCATTACTCGCACCGTCCTGGTTGACCGCCGAACCCCGCACCAGAGCCAGCACCGGGTGCCCGTTGCGCCGGGCGTCCGACAGCCGCTCCACCAGCAGCAGACCAACACCCTCACCCCACCCCGTGCCGTCCGCAGCCGCCGCGAACGCCTTGACCCGGCCGTCCTCCGCCAGACCCCGCTGACGGCTGAACTCCACAAACGTGCCCGGCGTCGACATCACCGTCACACCACCGGCCAGCGCCAGCGAACACTCACCACTACGCAGCGCCTGCACCGCCCAGTGCAACGCCACCAACGACGCCGAACACGCCGTGTCAACCGTCACCGCCGGACCCTCCAGCCCGAACACATACGACAGCCGACCCGACACCACACTCGCCGCATTACCCGTACCCAAGTGCCCCTCAAGGCCCTCGGAACCCTCCAGCAACACCGACAGATAATCCTGGCCGTTCGTACCGACGAACACACCCGTCCGACTACCACGCAACGTCACAGGATCAATACCGGCCCGCTCGAACGCCTCCCACGACGTCTCCAGCAACAACCGCTGCTGCGGATCCATCGCCAACGCCTCACGCGGCGAAATCCCGAAGAAGTCCGCATCAAAATCCGCCGCGTCATAAACGAAGCCACCCTCACGCGCATACGACATCCCCTGCGCACCCGGATCAGCGTCATACAACCCCGCGACATCCCAGCCACGGTCCAACGGCAACCCCGAAACAGCATCCGCCCCCGACACCAGCAGCCGCCACAGATCCTCCGGAGACCGCACCCCACCCGGGAACCGGCAACTCATCGCCACAATCGCGATCGGATCACCATCCGCAACCACCACCGCCGGCAGATCCGCATCCGCAACACGAACCGTCCCCAGCAACTCACCCCGCAGATAATCCGCAAGCGCCACCGACGTCGGATAGTCATAAACCAACGTCGCCGGCAACCGCAGCCCCGTCACCGCCCCCAACCGATTCCGCAACTCCACCGCCGTCAACGAGTCAAAACCCAACTCCTTGAACGCCCGACCCGCCTCGACATCACCCCCACCCCCATGCCCCAGAACCTCGGCGACCAGCCCCCGCACCAACTCCACGACAAAC
>NZ_JBNGGC010000104.1:0-2662 GCF_049974565.1 Streptomyces sp. WG5
GGAATCCAGCAGTTCCACCGCCATACCGGCCCACTGCGAACCCTGCCCCGGGAACACGAACACCGTCTTGCCACCGAGGGCCGAGCCCTGGACGACGTGCGACGACGGCTCGCCCGCCACCAGAGCGGTGAGGGCCCGCACGTAGTCCGCCGGCTCGCTGCCGACGAGGACGGCGCGCCGTGCGTGTGCGGCACGGGTGGTGGCCAGGGAGTGGCCCACGTCGGCGGGTCGCAGGCCGGGGTGGGCGCCCAGGTGCGCGAGGAGGCGTTCGGCCTGGCCGCGCAGCGCGTTCTCGCTCTTGGCGGTCAGGGTCCAGGGCAGGACGTCCGAGGCGCCCGGCGCGGACGAGTCACGGAGCGCCGCGATCAGGACCGGAGGCTGCTCCGCGTCCGTGGCCGCCCCGTCGGCGGTCTCCGCGGCCTCGGCATCCGTCCCGGCATCGGCGGGGACGGCTGCGGGGGCGGGGGCCGTCGCCTCCTCGATGATGATGTGCGCGTTGGTGCCACTGACGCCGAAGGACGACACGGCCACCCGGCGCGGGCGACCGGTCTCCGGCCACTCCTGCTCCTCGGTCAGCAGGGAGACCGCACCGGCCGACCAGTCCACGGTGGACGAGGGCTTGTCGACGTGGAGGGTCCTGGGGAGCTTGCCGTTGCGGATCGCCATGACCATCTTGATGATGCCCGCGACACCGGCGGCGGCCTGGGTGTGACCGATGTTCGACTTGATCGAGCCGAGCCACAGCGGCTGTTCGTCGCTGTGCTCCTTGCCGTAGGTGGCCAGCAGGGCCTGCGCCTCGATGGGGTCGCCCAGCGTGGTGCCGGTGCCGTGGGCCTCGACCGCGTCGACCTCGGAGGGCGCGAGGCGAGCGTCGGCCAGGGCCGCGCGGATCACCCGCTGCTGGGACGGGCCGTTGGGGGCCGTCAGGCCGTTGCTGGCACCGTCCTGGTTGACGGCGGATCCGCGGATCACGGCGAGCACGGGGTGGCCGTTGGCGCGGGCGTCCGACAGGCGCTCGACCAGCAGCATGCCGGCGCCCTCCGCCCAGCCGGTGCCGTCGGCCGCGTCCGCGAAGGACTTGCAGCGGCCGTCGAAGGACAGGCCGCGCTGCCGGCTGAACTCGGTGAAGGTGCCCGGTGTGGCCATGACGGTGGCGCCGCCGGCCAGGGCGAGCGAGCACTCGCCCTTGCGGAGCGACTGCATGGCCAGGTGCAGTGTGACGAGCGACGACGAGCACGCCGTGTCGACGGTGAGGGCCGGCCCCTCCAGGCCGAAGGTGTACGACACGCGGCCCGACGCGACGCTGCTGGAGGCACCGGTGACGAGGTAGCCCTCCGCCTCCTCGGGGATGGACCACAGCCGCGCCGCGTAGTCGTGGTACATGACGCCCGCGAAGACACCGGTCCGGCTGCCGCGCAGCGAGGCCGGGTCGATCCCGGCCCGCTCGAACACCTCCCACGAGGTCTCCAGCAGGAGCCGCTGCTGCGGGTCCATCGCCAGTGCCTCACGCGGCGAGATCCCGAAGAACGCGGGGTCGAACCAGTTGGCGTCGTGCAGGAATCCGCCTTGCTGCACGTAGCTCGTGCCCTGCCCGTCGGGGCCGGCGTCGAAGAGCCGCTCCATGTCCCAGCCGCGGTCGGTGGGGAACGGGGAGATGGCGTCGGTCCCCTCGGACACCAGCCGCCACAGGTCCTCGGGCGACTCGACGCCGCCGGGGTAGCGGCAACTCATGCCGACGATCGCGATCGGTTCCGGCTCCGCCGACTCGACCTCTTGAAGGCGGCGGCGGGTCTCGTGGAGATCGGCCGTCACGCGCTTCAGGAAGTACCGAAGCTTTTCCTCGTTCATGCTTGCATCCCTCGTACGGAAGTCAGAAAGGCGGAGTCGTGGGAAGGGCGGGCCGGACCGTCGCGTCAGGAGATCCCGAATTCCTTGCCGATGAAGTCGAAGAGGTCGTCATCGGTGGCGGTCTCCAGCGCTTCGGCCACGTCGGCGCCGTCGGAAGCCGACGGCTCTCCGGCCGTGCTCCACGCCGCCAGCAGGGCCTGCAGCCGCTCGGTGATCCGGTTCCGGCCGTCGTCGTCCGGTACGGCCTCCACGAGCGTCCGCTCGAGGCGGTCCAGTTCGGCGAGGAGCGGGGGAACCGCCGCGACGCCGCCCTGCCAGAGCTCGTCCCGCAGGAATTCCACGATGGCGTTCGGGGTCGGGTAGTCGAAGACGAGCGTGGCGGGGAGCCGTACACCCGTCGCCGCACCCAGGCGGTTGCGGAGCTCGACGGCGGTGAGGGAGTCGAAGCCGACGTCGCTGAACGACCGTGCGCCGTCGACCGCTTCGGGACCTGCGAAGCCGAGCACGCCCGCGACGTGACCGCGGACCAGCTCCAGCAGCGCTTCCTGCCGTCCCTCCTGCGAGAGGCCGGCCAGGCGCTCCCGAAGGGCGGCGCCTCCCTGCGCGCCGGCGTCGGCAGTGCCCACAGCGCGGCGGGCCGGGACGCGGACGAGGCCGCTCAACAGCGGCGGCAGCATGCCTCCCGCAGTGACCTGGGCGCGCAGAGCGGCCAGGTCGAGCTTGACGGGCACGAACGCCGCCGTGGGCGAGGCGGCCGCGGTGTCGAAGAGGGCCAGGCCCTCCTGCTCCGACAGTGCGTTCACACCACCGCGTC
>NZ_JBNGGC010000105.1:0-2610 GCF_049974565.1 Streptomyces sp. WG5
CGAATGCCCGACCACCGCGGCCGGACGCACCCCCGCCGCCTTCCACACCTCAGCCAGCGACACCATCACCGCGAACAGCGCAGGCTGCACCACATCCACACGCTCCAGCGACGGAGCACCCTCCACACCACGCAGCACATCCACCAGCGACCAACCGGTCAACGGCTCCAGCGCCTGAGCGCACTCCTCCATCCGGGCAGCGAACACCGCTGAAGCGTCCAACAGGCCCTCGGCCATGCCTACCCATTGCGACCCCTGTCCGGGGAAGACGAACACCGTCCTTCCCCCGATCGCGGACCCCTGTACCAGCACCGGTGAGGTCTCCCCCGCGGCCAGGGCGGTCAGGGCGGTGACGACGTCGGCACGCTCGCGGCCGACGACGACGGCGCGCTCGTCCAGTGCGCCGCGGGTCGTGGCCAGGGAGCAGGCGACATCGACAAGTCGCAGGTGAGGGTGGGCAGCGAGATGAGACAGGAGGCGTTCGGCCTGGCCGCGCAGCGCCTTCCCCGTCCGCGCGCTGAGGGTCCACGGCAGGGCGGCCGACGGACCCGAGGGAGACCCGTCAGGGGTCACCCCGGCCAGTAGGGGTGTCGGCGCCGATTCCGGGGTCGCCTCCTGCTCGGACCCCTCAGTGACGGCGGGCGCCTGCTCGATGATGGCATGCGCGTTGGTGCCGCTGAAGCCGAACGACGAGACTCCCGCACGCCATGGGCGGTCGGTGTCCGGCCACGGCCGTGCCTCGGTCAGCAGGTCGATGTCGCCCGCGGTCCAGTCGACGTGCGGGGTGGGCTCGGCGATGTGGAGGCTACGCGGCAGCACGCCGTGCTCCATGGCGAGCACGATCTTCATGACGCCCGCGACACCGGCGGCGGCCTGCGCGTGGCCGATGTTCGACTTGATCGAGCCGAGCAGCAGTGGCCGGCCGTCGGGGCGGTCCTGACCGTAGGCGGCGAGCAGGGCCTGCGCCTCGATGGGGTCGCCCAGCGTGGTGCCCGTGCCGTGCGCCTCGACCACGTCGACGTCGGTGGCGGAGAGGCGCGCGTTGGCGAGGGCCTGGCGGATGACGCGCTGCTGGGACGGGCCGTTGGGGGCCGTGAGGCCGTTGCTGGCACCGTCCTGATTGATCGCCGAGCCGCGCACCACCGCCAGCACCGGGTGGCCGTTGCGCCGCGCGTCCGACAGCCGCTCCACGAGCAGCATGCCGACGCCCTCGGCGGGGCTGAAGCCGTCGGCGTCGGAGGAGAACGCCTTGCACCGGCCGTCCGTGGACAGTCCCCGCTGGCGGCTGAACTCGATGAACGTGCCGGGTGTCGACATGACCGTCACGCCGCCGGCCAGGGCCACGGAGCACTCCCCCGCCCGCAGCGCCTGGACGGCCAGGTGCAGGGCGACGAGCGAGGCGGAGCAGGCGGTGTCGACGGTGACCGCCGGGCCCTCCAGACCGAAGGTGTACGAGATGCGGCCCGAGACGACGCTGCCGGCGCTGCCCGTGGCGAGATGGCCCTCGAGACCCTCGGTCGCGGTGCGGGCGAGTTCGGCGTAGTCCGAGCCGTTGGTGCCGACGAAGACGCCGGCCTGGCTGCCACGCAGGGTCTGCGGATCGATGCCCGCCCGCTCGAACGCCTCCCAGGACGTCTCCAGCAGCAGCCGCTGCTGCGGGTCCATGGCCAGCGCCTCACGCGGCGATATCCCGAAGAACCCAGGGTCGAACTCGGCCGCTCCGGGCAGGAATCCGCCCTCGCGGGTGTACGAGGTGCCCTGGGCGTCGGGGTCGGGGTCGTACAGCGCCTCGACGTCCCAGCCGCGGTCGGCGGGGAACTGCGACAGCGCGTCGCCGTCGGAGACCAGCAACTGCCACAGCTCCTCGGGGGTACGCACCCCGCCGGGGAAGCGGCACGCCATCGCGACGATCGCGACGGGTTCGGAGTCGAGGGCCGCGGCACTGGGCGTCGGGACGGCGAACGTCGCCTCCCCGTCCCTCCCGAACATCTCCTCACGCAGGTACCGGGCGAGGACGGTCGCCGTCGGGTAGTCGAAGACGAGGGTGGGCGGGAGCTTGAGGCCGCTGGCGGCGACCAGGCGGTTGCGGAGTTCGACCGAGGTGAGCGAGTCGAAGCCGAGCTCCTTGAACGCGCGCCCGGCCTCGACCGCTTCGGGGCCCGCGTATCCCAGCACGGCGGCGACGGCGGTGCGGACGAGGTCGAGGAGCTGCCGCTCCTGCTCGGCCGCGGGCTGCCCGGCGATCCGCCTGGCGAACTCGCCCGCATCGCCGGCGCCCTCGGTGGCGTCGGCACGGATGCTCTCGGCAGCCGCGCGGGCCTCGGGCAGGTCGTGCAGCAGCGGCCGGGACCGGCCGGAGGTGAAGGCGAGGACGAAGCGCTTCCACTCCATGTCGGCGACGGTCAGCGTCGTCTCGTCCCGGTCCAGTGCGTGCTGGAGCGCGGCGACGGCCCGCTCCGGGTCCATCTCGATGACACCGTGGCGGCGCATGCGGTCGCCGACCGCGCCCTCCGCCATTCCGCCGTCGCCCCAAGGGCCCCAGGCGATCGCGGTCGCGGGCAGACCGGCCGCGCGGCGGTGCTCGGCGAAGGCGTCGAGGAAGGCGTTGCC
>NZ_JBNGGC010000106.1:0-2548 GCF_049974565.1 Streptomyces sp. WG5
CGTCCCAAGGTCGACGCGGCCCTCCACCTGCACGACCTCACCCGGCACCTCGACCTCGCCGACTTCGTCCTCTTCTCCTCCGCCGCCGGCACCTTCGGCGGCGCGGGCCAGGCCAACTACGCCGCCGCCAACGCCTTCCTCGACGCACTCGCCCGCCACCGGCAGGCCCACGGCCTCGCCGGAACCTCCCTGGCCTGGGGCCTGTGGGCCGAGGCCAGCGGCATGACCGGCGAACTCGACTCGGCCGACAAGGACCGCATGACCCGCTCCGGGGTCCTCGGCCTGTCCTCCGACGAGGGCCTGGCCCTCCTCGACACCGCCCGCGGCACCGGCGACGCCCTCCTCCTCCCCATGCACCTCGACCTGGCGCCGCTGCGCCGGGCCGACGCGAGCATGGTGCCCAACCTCCTGCGCGGCCTGGTCCGCACCACCACCCGCCGCGCCGTCGGGGCACCGGCGGCCGGCGGCGGCACGCCGCTCGTCGACCGGCTCGTCCGCCTGCCCGACGGCGAACGCGACGCCCTCCTGCTCGACCTCGTCCGCGGCCAGGTCGCCGCCGTCCTCGGGCACGCCACTCCAGACGCCGTCGAACCCACGCGCGCTTTCAAGGACCTCGGCTTCGACTCGCTGACGGCCGTCGAGTTCCGCAACCGGCTCGGCGCGACCGCCGGCGTACGCCTGCCCGCCACCCTCGTCTTCGACTACCCGACGCCGAGCGTGCTCGCCGGCTACCTCAAGGACGAACTCATCGGCTCGCAGGCCGCGGTCGCCGCTGCCGCCGCCGTACCCACCCGGGCCGCGACCGCCGCCGAGGCCGACGACCCCATCGCGATCGTCGCCATGAGCTGCCGCTTCCCCGGCGACGTCCGCACCCCCGAGGACCTCTGGAGCCTGCTCGCCGACGGCCGCGACGGCATCGGCCACCTCCCCACCGACCGCGGCTGGGACCTCGACGCCCTGTACCACCCCGACCCCGACAGCCCCGGCACCTCCTATGCCCGCGAAGGCGGCTTCTTCTACGACGCCCACCACTTCGACCCGGCCTTCTTCGGGATCAACCCGCGCGAGGCCCTGGCCATGGACCCCCAGCAGCGCCTGCTGCTGGAGACGTCCTGGGAAGCGTTCGAACGGGCCGGCATCGACCCGGGCGACCTGCACGGCCGCCAGGTCGGCGTGTTCGTCGGCCAGATGCACAACGACTACGTCTCCCGGCTGAACACCGTCCCCGAAGGCGTCGAGGGCTACCTCGGCACCGGCGGCTCCAGCAGCATCGCCTCCGGCCGCGTCTCCTACACCTTCGGCTTCGAGGGCCCCGCCGTCACCGTCGACACCGCCTGCTCGTCGTCGCTCGTCGCCCTGCACCTCGCCGCGCAGGCCCTGCGCAACGGCGAGTGCACGCTCGCCCTGGCCGGCGGCGTCACCATCATCACCACCCCCGACGTCTTCACCGAGTTCAGCCGCCAGCGCGGCCTCGCCCCCGACGGCCGCTGCAAGCCGTTCGCGGCCGCCGCCGACGGCACCGCGTGGGGCGAGGGCGCCGGCATGCTGCTGGTGGAGCGGCTGTCCGACGCCCGCCGCAACGGCCACCCGGTCCTCGCGGTCGTCCGAGGCTCCGCAGTCAACCAGGACGGCGCCAGCAACGGCCTCACCGCGCCCAACGGGCCCTCGCAGCAGCGGGTCATCCGCGCCGCGCTGGCGAACGCCGGCCTGACCGCCGCGGACGTCGACGCGGTCGAGGCGCACGGCACGGGCACGACGCTGGGCGACCCGATCGAGGCGCAGGCGCTCCTGGCCACCTACGGGCGTGACAAGACCGAGGACCAGCCGCTGTGGCTGGGCTCGGTCAAGTCCAACTTCGGCCACACGCAGGCCGCGGCCGGCGTCGCGGGCATCATCAAGATGGTCATGGCGATGCGTCACGGGGTGCTGCCGCAGACCCTCCACGTGGACGAGCCCAGCCCGCACGTCGACTGGTCCGAGGGCGCGGTCTCCCTGCTGACCGAGCGGATGGACTGGCCGGAGACCGGCCGCCCGCGCCGCGCCGGCGTCTCGTCGTTCGGCATGAGCGGCACCAACGCACACGCCATCATCGAGCAGGCCCCCGACACCGCGCCGGTCCCGGTTGCGGCCGGGAACGCACCCTCCGTGCGCGCCGTTCCGTGGCTCCTCTCCGCGCAGACGCCCGAGGCCCTGCGCGCCCAGGCCGGCGCCCTGCGCGCCCACGTCGAGGCCCACCCCGACGCCCACCCCGCCGACATCGGACACTCCCTCGCCACCACCCGTGCCCTGTTCGAGCAGCGCGCGGCGGTCGTGGCGGCGGACCGGGACGCGCTGCTGCGCGGCCTGGCCGCCCTGGCGGCGGACGCCACGACGGGACCGGTGACGCGGGGTGCCGCCGGTGCCGGAAAGCTCGCCTTCCTCTTCACCGGGCAGGGCAGCCAGCGGCTCGGCATGGGCCGGGAGCTGTACAAGGCCTATCCGGTGTTCGCCGAGGCACTTGACGCGGTGGGTGAGCGGCTTGGGCTGGGTGTGCTGTTCGGTGATGACG
>NZ_JBNGGC010000107.1:0-2292 GCF_049974565.1 Streptomyces sp. WG5
TCACCGCGCCGCGCCCGCTCCAGCGCCCACCGGGTCACCGCGAGACAGGCCAGGACGTCGTTGCCGTCGACGCGTACGCCCGGGAAGCCGAAACCGCTGGCGCGCTGGTGGAGCGGCACCCGGGTCTGCTTCTCGTTGGACTCGGAGATCGCCCACTGGTTGTTCTGGCAGAAGAACACCACGGGGGCGCTGTGGACGGCGGCGAAGTTGAACGCCTCGCTCACGTCTCCCTGGCTCGTCGCGCCGTCACCGAAGTACACCATCACGGCGGAGTCCGCGCCGTCCTTGGCCACGCCCATCGCGTAGCCCGTGGCGTGCAGCGCCTGCGACCCGATGACCAGGGTGTAGAGGTGGAAGTCGTGGTCGGCCGGGTCCCAGCCGCCGTTGTTCACGCCGCGGAACATCGCCAGCAGCCGCAGCGGGTCGAGGGAGCGGCAGAGGGCGACGCCGTGCTCCCGGTAGCTGGGGAAGACGTGGTCGCCGTCGGCCAGGGCGTGTGCCGAGCCGACCTGGGCGGCCTCCTGGCCGAGCAGCGAGGGCCACAGGCCCAGCTCGCCCTGGCGCTGCAACGTCACGCCCTCCGCGTCCACGCGGCGGGCCCGGACCAGGTCCCGGTACAGGCCGCGCAGGTCGTCGGGGGTGACATCGGCGACGTAGGGGTCCCAGACCGGGTCGGTCACCCGGGTGCCCTCGGGCGTCAGCAACTGGACCAGCTCGGTTGTCATGCGGTTTCTCCGGTTTCCGGTCGGTTCCGGTTCAGTCGATGCCACGGCACAGGTGCGGTTCCTCGCGGGCGTCGTCGGGGTCCCCGGCGAGTCCCAGGACGGGCGCGACGGCGGGGCGGACCCGGGTGGGTGCCGCCGTGCGCGGCCGGGCCGGGGACGGCAGGGGCAGGGCACGGCCCAGGGCGTCGTCGTACACGGCGCCGAAGGGCTCCAGCCAGGGCGCGGCCGTGCCGAGCAGGGCGTGCACGCCGTCGTCGCCGAGCGTGGTGCGTACGGTGCTCAGGACGTGTCCGCGTCCGGTCGGCCGCAGCTCCACCCGGAAGACACCGAACTCCAGGCCCAGCCGGCGCACCGCGGCGGACGCCTCGCCGGCGACCGCGGCCCAGGCCGGCCCGGTCAGCTCGGCCGTGCGCACCGGTCCGTCCGGCGGGACGGAGGCGACCAGGACGACCTGGGGCCGTCCGGCGGCGAACACCCCCACCGCGGCCAGCGTTCCGGGCACCGGCTCCGGCTCCGGCGTGGCCTCCACCAGGAAGCCCTCCGCGGCCAGCGCGGCCCGGCAGGCGCCGGGGTCCTGCACCCGGCGCACCACGTCGGGCCGGTTGCCGGGCAGGCCCAGGGCCTCCGCGGTCACCGCGGCCGCCTCCTGCACCTCGGGGCGCAGACCGAGGACGACGTCGAACCGCCGGCCCCGGTCCGTCTGCTCGCGGGCCCAGGCGGCGCACAGGTCGGGGCGGGTGACGTCGAGTCCGGAGGAGGCGTCGGCGAGTCGCGTCGTCGCGCGGTCGCGGGTGGCGAGCCGGGACGCCTGGTCCACGACGTGGGTGGCGATGCCGCAGGCCCAGGCCTCCAGCAGGGCGGAGGCGGCGGCGGTGCCGCCCGGTCCGTCGGAGGTGCCGGAGGCTCCCAGGAGGAGGGCGACGGGCGTGTCGGGGGCGGTGGTCGCCGGGGCCGGGGCCGGTCGGGTGCGCTGTTCGATCATCTGGCTGCCTCCCAGGGTGTGTTCGTGCGGCGGCGGTTCCTGTGGGGTGCGGTTCCGGCTGGAGCGGGCTCGGGGCGCGGGCCGGGTGGGGCGCGGGCGGGCCGGGGCGCGGTCGAGGCGTGCGGGGTGCGGCGCGGGTGGTGAGGGCGCACCGTCCCGGGGCCGGGCGGCGGTGCCCGGTCGGCACGGCCTCGGAGGCCGGGGCCGAGGGCGGGGCCGGGGAAAGCGCGACGTGTCCGCGGGGTGTGCCCGGAGGGGCCCGGTGGCGCGGAAGCGGGAAGCGAGGTCGCGGAGGCGAGTCGCCCGGAGTGAGACCGGGCAGGGCGGGGCGCCACGTCCGGGCGGCACCGGGCGCTGCCCGGACAGGACGCCCCGCCGTGCCGGACGCCGTCCGACGGCCGGCCGGGACGCGGTTTCCGGCGCGCGGGGGGCGGGGGCGGAGCGGATCCCGGGGAGGGGGGGGGGGGGGGGGGGGGGGGGGGGGGGGGGGCGCCCCCCCCCCCCCCGGGGGGGGGGGGGGCCCCACCCCCCCCCCGCCGGGGGGGCCCCCGCCCCCCCCCGCACACCCCCCCCCCACCCACCCCG
>NZ_JBNGGC010000108.1:0-2281 GCF_049974565.1 Streptomyces sp. WG5
GGGGTCTTCACCTGCTGGGCGTCGAAGTCGAGTAGGTGAGCGTAACCATGTATGAGTGAGTGTCGTTGTCAGAGTGTGAATCTGACGGAATGGGCGAAGGCGCAGGGCGTGCATCCGCAGACCGCGTATCGCTGGTTCCGTGAGGGGATGTTGCCGGTACCGGCTCAGCGGGTCGGGCCACGCACGATCCTGGTGAACATCGACACGAACGCCATGCCCGGGACCGTCGGCGGGTTGGGTCTGTATGCCCGCGTGTCCTCGCACGATCAGAAGGCCGATCTTGAGCGCCAGGTCGCCCGGTTGTCGGCGTGGGCGGTGAAGGCCGGTCACCGAGTTGTTCGTGTTGAGGCGGAGATCGCTTCCGGGATGAACGGCTGCCGTTCCAAAGCCCGGCGTCTGCTGGCCGACCCGCACGTGACCTGCGTGGTGGTGGAGCACAAGGACCGGCTGGGCCGGATGAACGTCGAGCTTGTCGAGGCCGCCTTGTCCGCGACGGGCCGTCGCCTGCTGGTGCTGGACGACGGTGAGGTCGAAGACGACCTGGTGCGGGACATGGTGGAGGTACTGACGTCGTTCTGCGCCCGCCTGTACGGGCGCAGGTCGGCGAAGAACCGCGCCCGCAAGGCACTGGAAGCCGCCGAGCATGGCTGACCTCCGCCCGATCGCCGCGCCGTTCGTCGTTCTCGGCCCGTCCGGTGTGGCAGTACGCACCCGGCTCAAAGACCTCACGCCCGAGGACGAGAAGGTTCTGCGCTCGGTGGGTGCGCACCTGGGCTCGCTCGCCTCGAAGGACCTCAAAACGCGTTGCACGGACGGCCTGGAGCACTCCGCCGGGTCATGGGCGGCCCGTAAGCGTGGCCTGACGGCCCAGTCGTCGTCCAGGTGGGCCGGGTCGGTCACGAAAGCAACGCATGACCAGTGGGCGCTCGCCCGGCGCGGCCAGGCCGCACATGTCCAGTCCCTTGAAGCCGGTATCACGACGATCCGGCACCGGCTGTCGCTGCCGGTCGGCCAGAAGGGCACCAAGCGGGCTCCGGGTGGCTACACCGCTCCGCACACGAGTGGTTCCACAAAGCACGCCGCCTGCATGGGCTGGAAGACCGGCTCGAGAAGGTCCGGGCCGACCGGGAAACAGGCCGAGTACACGTCGTGCGCGGCGGCAAACGACTCCTGGGCGCCCGGCACCACCTCGACGAAGCGCAGCTCACCGAGGCCAGGTGGCGTGAGCGGTGGGAAGCCGGGCGCTGGTTCCTCCAGGCGGACGGCGAGTCGGGGAAAAGGCTCGGCAACGAGACGATCCGCATCACGCCCGAGGGCGAAGTGTCGGTCAAGCTCCCCGCCCCGCTCTCCGGCCTGGCGAACGCCAAGCACGGCCGGTACGTACTCGCCGCGAAGGCGCGGTTCCCCCACCGGGGCCAGGAGTGGGCCGACCGGGTGGAGGCCAGCAGGGCCGTGGCCTACCGCATCCACTACGACACAGGACGCGGGCGCTGGTACGTGGATGCCTCCTGGCAGATCCCGCCCACCAGGACCGTCCCACTCGAAGCCGCCCTCGCCGACGGCGTGATCGGCGTGGACACCAACGCCGACCACCTCGCCGCATGGCGCCTCGACACGCACGGCAACCCGACGGGCCGGCCACGCCGGTTCCCCTACGACCTGTCCGGCAACGCCCAGCACCGCGACGCCCAGGTACGGCACGCCCTCACACGACTGCTGCACTGGGCCAAAACCTGCGGCGTCAAAGCCATCGCGGTCGAAGATCTCGACTTCCAGAGCGAGAAAACCAGAGAGAAGCACGGGCGCAAGCGCCGATTCCGGCAACTCATCTCCAGCATGCCGACCGGCAGGCTCCGCGCCCGGCTGACTTCCATGGCCGACGCCACAGGCATCGCCGTCATCGCCGTGGACCCGGCCTACACCAGCAAGTGGGGCGCTCAGCACTGGCAGAAGCCGATGACCGGCCCCACCCGCAGGACCACCCGGCACGATGCGGCGAGCATCGCGATCGGACGACGCGCCCAGGGACACCCGATCCGGCGACGGACGGCACCGCCCCGTGCATACCAGAGCGATGTGCACGGGCATCGGACCATCCAGGCCGACCGGCGTGCCCCTGGGCGTGAGGGACCCCGCCCCCGCATCCCCGGACCACGGACACGATCCGTGCCGCCGGACGCGGCGAGTACGCGGGCAACCAGGGCACCCAAAACCGTTCGGGGTGTCCGCAGTGACCAGGTACGAGTCCAAGACTCACTCCTGCTCACTGATTAGGAACGGT
>NZ_JBNGGC010000109.1:0-2091 GCF_049974565.1 Streptomyces sp. WG5
TCGGCCTCGGTCACGTTGTCGCTGGTCATCGATGCATCTTCCTTGATCAGGAGTTACACCGATCGTTTTACAGTCCCTACTCTCGCGCTCATGACAGCACTCAAGGAGAACCAGACCACCCGCCGCCGCGCACCCGGCATGTCGCCAGAACGGCGCCGCGAAATGATCATTCAGACCGCGATCCCGCTGATCACCGAGTACGGCTCGGCCGTGACGACGGCGAAGATCGCCCGCGCCGCGGGCATCGGCGAGGGCACGATCTTCCGGGTCTTCGCCGACAAGGACGAGTTGCTGCAAGCCTGCATTGCGGAGGCGCTCTCCCCCGAGCACGCGATCCGCGAGCTTGGCGCGATCGACGTATCCCAGCCGTTGCCCGACCGGCTCGCGGAGGCGGCCGAGGCGCTGCAGGCGCACATGGACCGGCTCGGTGCGATCATCGGCTCGCTGGGGCACGGCGGCGGCAAGCACCCCGGTACGGTGCGCGGCGCGGGCCGCGAAGAGTCGACGATTCGGATCCGCGCGGCCCTCGCGGAACTGCTGGAGCCCGATAAGGCCGCCCTGCGCCGGCCGCCGGAGCAGATCGCGGCCCTCTTCCTCGGGCTGCTCTTCACGCATCCGCGTACGCAGGACGAGCCCGAGCTGACCCCGCAGGAGCTGGTGGAGGTCTTCCTGTACGGGGCGGCCTCGGGGGTCGCCAAGTGAGCGCGCGGAGCAGGCGCCTGGGGCTTACGGCACTGGCCGTCCTGGCTCCCGTCCTGGTGTGGCTGGTCGCGGACCCACTGCTGGGGCACCGGCTGCGGATCGCCGACGGCGAGCAGAGGCTCGACATCGGCGCCGTGCCCGTGGCGGTCGTCGCACTGCTTGCGTCGCTTTCCGGCTGGGGACTGCTGGCCGCCCTGGAGCGGTTCGGGGTACGGCGCGCCCGCGCCATCTGGACCGGGGTGGCCGGCGCCGTACTGGTCGTGTCCTTCCTGCCGTTCATCGGCGACGGCATGGACGGCGGCACCCGGGTCTCCCTTGCTCTGATGCACCTGGTAGTGGCGGCCGTGCTGATGCCGGGGCTGGGCGGCAGGCTCGCCCGGGGCGAGAGCCGGTTCCGCTAGTACTCCAGCCCAAGCTGTGGATCTTCATGCTGGGGCCTCGCGTCGGCGGTAGTGGCAGTCGCGGGCGCGGGCCTGGTGTCGGCGGCGCCATAGGGACCAGCGCAGGCGATGGTGGCGTGGGTCGTTCGGTGACGCGGCGGGCAGGGCGAACAGTCGCTGGATTTCGTTACAGGTCAGGGCGATGAGCCCGTCGGGGGCGGGGTGGTCGCGGTGCTCGCTGGCGCGGATGACGGCCAGGAAGGCGTGGGCGAGCATCGCGAGGGTCACCCAGCGCAGCCAGGGGGTGTAGCGGCGGAGCTGGTGTTCGTCCAGGCCGGCGAGGCCCTTGCCGGCCTGGAAGGTCTCCTCGATCCTCCAGCGGGTTCCGGCGACGCGAACCAGGACGGACAGCGGCACCGGCCGTGGGCTGAAGCAGCGGTAGTAGGCCACCTCGCCGGTGGTGCGGTTGCGGCGGATGAGCAGCTGGCAGGTACCCGCCGTGTGAGCGGGGGCCAGGTCGACGGCGGCCCAGTCGTAAAGGCGCGGCCCTTTCGCGCCAGGGCCCGCGGACAGTTGCTGCCAGCCGCGTCGGGGCACCTTGCGCATCAGCGCGTCGACGCGGAACTTCCCGGCTGGGGTGCGTACTTCGGTGCGGCAGGAGACGGCCATGACGTATCCGGTCTTGTGCGTGGCGATCATCGACAGCAGGGCCGGGTTGCCGCCGTAGACCTCGTCGCCGGTGACCCAGCCAGCCGTGTGGCCGCTGGCCCAAAACCGCTCGAGCATCGCGGCGGCCAGCTGCGTCTTGGTGGCGAAGCGCACCTCGTCGGGGTCCAGGCCCGCCTCGCGGCACCGCTCGGGATCGTCGGTCCATATCCTGGGCAGGTACAACTCACGGTCAACGGCGGCGTGTCCGCGCGGCGTGGCATGGACTAGTACTCCAGCAGGACTTTGCTGTCTGACCTGCGGGTTTCGCTGGGCGGCTGGAGTGTAGCGGGACTTCGGTCGT
>NZ_JBNGGC010000110.1:0-1975 GCF_049974565.1 Streptomyces sp. WG5
GTGCTGTCGGCGATGGCTCAGGAGTGCGTGACGGGCGAGGGCGCCGCCTTCGTCCCCGTCCTGCGCAAGGGCCGTCCAGAAGCCGACACCGCCGTCACGGCGCTGGCGCAGGCATTCGTGCAGGGCGTGGAGGTGGACTGGGCCGGGTTCTTCGCCGGTACGGGAGCGCGGCGCACCGAACTTCCGACCTACGCCTTCCAGCGGAGGCGGTACTGGCCGGAGGCCCGGCGGGACGCCCTGACTCCTGCCGGGAAGACGGTCGACACCCTAGACGCACGATTCTGGGACGTCGTCGAACACGAGGACCTGACGACCCTTGAGGCCATGCTCGGCCTCGACGACACCGCGTCCTGGGGAAACATGGTCACGGCTCTGTCGGCCTGGCGTCGGCGCAGCCAGGATCAGGCGCAGGTCGACGGGTGGCGTTACGGGACGAGCTGGAAACCGGTGAAGGCGTCCGCCGAAGCGCGGTTGTCCGGGGCGTGGTTGGTGGTCGTTCCGGCTGGGGGTGACGTTGACGGGCCGGTGGTGGGTGCGCTGGCGGGGCGTGGTGCGGAGGTGCGGCGGGTCGAGGTTGCGGCCGGTGCGGATCGTGCGGCGCTGGCGGGGCTGGTCGGTGGTGAGTGGGCGGGTGTGGTGTCGCTGCTCGGGCTCGCCGACACCCTGCTGTTGGTGCAAGCTCTGGGTGATGCGGGGGTGGGTGCTCGGCTGTGGTGTCTGACGCGGGGTGCGGTGTCGGTGGGCCGGTCGGATCGGCTGGTGTCGCCGGTGCAGGCGCAGGTGTGGGGTCTGGGCCGGGTGGCTGCTCTGGAGGTTCCGGAGCGGTGGGGTGGTCTGATCGACCTTCCGGAGTCGCTGGATGAGCGTGCGCAGTCCCGTCTGGTGGGTGTGCTGGCGGGTTCCGGTGAGGATCAGGTCGCGGTCCGTTCCTCTGGGGTGTTCGGGCGGCGGCTGGTGCGTGCGGCGTTGCCGGAGGGTGCGGGCTTGTGGTCGCCGTCGGGGACGGTGCTGGTCACGGGTGGTACGGGTGCGTTGGGTGGTCGTGTCGCGCGGTGGTTGGCGGAGGCGGGTGCTGAGCGGCTGGTGCTGACCAGCCGGCGGGGGATGGACGCGCCGGGTGCGGCCGAGCTGGTGGCGGAGCTGGGTGTCGAGGTGTCCGTCGTCGCCTGTGACGCGTCCGACCGAGAGGCGCTGCGCGCTGTGCTGGCCGAGCACGCCGACTCGCTGACCGCCGTGGTGCACACCGCCGGCGTCCTGGACGACGGGGTCCTCGATGCGCTGACTCCGGAATGCCTTGAGCCGGTCGTGCGGGCGAAGGCCACGTCGGCGCTCAACCTGCATGAGCTGACGGTCGAGCTGGGTGTCGAGCTGGACGCGTTCGTGCTGTTCTCGTCGATGAGCGGCACGGTCGGCACGCCTGGCCAGGGCAATTACGCCGCTGCGAACGCCTACTTGGACGCGCTGGCGGAGCAGCGCCGGGCGGACGGTCTGGCGGCGACGTCCATCGCGTGGGGGCCGTGGGCCGAGGGCGGCATGGCCGCCGACGAGGCGACGTCGGCCCGCATGCGCCGGGACGGTGTGCCGCCGATGCGGGCGGACCTGGCGATCAGTGCTTTGAGGCAGGCGGTCGGCTCCGGTGAAGCGGCGCTCACGGTGGCCGACGTGGAGTGGGACCGCTTCCTCACCGGATTCACCGCCGCGCGCCCCAGCTCGCTGTTCCGCGAACTGCCGGCAGTACGAGGTGAGATCACCGCGCAGACCGCTCTGGCCCCCGCAGCCGAGGCTGCCCCGGCCGCCGTGTCGCTCGTCGGCCGCTTGTCCGCCCTTTCCGCGGGTGAGCGGGAGCGGATGCTGCTGGACCTGGTCCGGGGCCAGGTGGCGGCTGTGCTCGGCCACGGCGGGGTTGACGCGGTGGGTGCCGGGCGGGCGTTCAAGGAGCTGGGCTTCGACTCGCTGACGGCGGTCGAGCTGCGGA
>NZ_JBNGGC010000111.1:0-1916 GCF_049974565.1 Streptomyces sp. WG5
CCACCGGCTGGGACGACCCGGTGACCGACTTGCCCGCGGCGGCGGTGTGGGGTCTGGTCCGGTCCGCGCAGTCGGAGAATCCCGACCGGATCACCTTGGTGGACCTCGAGAGGGATGGAGCTCTCGACTTCACTGCGCTGGCCAGGGCAGTCGCCACTGACGAGGCGCAGATGGCGGTACGTGGCACGGCTGTGCGCGTCCTGAACCTGGCCCGCCATTCCGGTGGGGATGCCCTGGTTCCGCCCGCTGGCGGGCTGTGGCGGCTGGAGACGACGCGGCGGGGCACGCTGGAAGGGCTGTCGTTTGTTCCCTGCCCCGAGCTTGCTGAGCCTGTTGCGGCCGGTCAGGTGCGGATTCAGGTGTGTGCGGCGGGGCTGAACTTCCGTGATGTGCTCAATGCGTTGGGGATGTATCCCGGTGATGCGGGGCCGTTGGGCAGTGAGGCCGCTGGTGTCATCACCGAAGTCGGTCCGGGGGTGGACGGCTTGCGTGTCGGGGACCGGGTTCTGGGGATTGTGCCGGCGGCGTTCGGTCCGGTCGCTGACACCGACCACCGGTATGTGGTGCGGGTGCCGGATGGCTGGTCGTTCGCTGAGGCTGCGTCGGTGCCGATCGTGTTTCTCACCGCCTATTACGGGTTGGTGGATCTGGCGGGGATCGTGCCTGGTGAGTCGCTGCTGGTGCATGCCGGTGCCGGTGGTGTGGGTATGGCGGCGATCCAGCTGGCCCGGCACTTCGGGGTGGAGGTGTTCGCCACTGCCAGTGAGGGCAAGTGGGAGGTGCTGCGCTCGCTCGGGCTGGATGACGCGCATATGGCGTCCTCGCGTTCGCTCGATTTCGAGCAGCGGTTCCTCACCGCCACTCAGGGGCGTGGTGTGGACGTGGTACTGAACTCGCTGGCCGGTGAGTTCGTGGATGCCTCACTGCGGGTGCTGGCCGGGCGCGGCCGGTTCATCGAGATGGGCAAGACCGATATCCGCTCGGCGCATGATGTTCTAGCGGACCATCCCGGTTCGGGCTACCAGGCCTTCGATCTGATCGAGGCCGGGCCGGAGCGGATCGGCGAGATGCTGGCCGAGCTGATGGAGCTGTTCGCGGCCGGGGCGTTGCGGCCGTTGCCGGTGGCCAGTACGGACGTGCGCCGGGCCCGTGAGGTCTTCCGGTCGATGAGCCAGGCCAAGCACACCGGCAAGCTCGTCCTGACCATGCCCGAGACGGTGGATGTCCGGGGCACGGTCCTGATCACCGGTGGCACGGGTGGTCTGGGCAGTTGGACCGCCCGGCACCTGGTGCGCTCCCACGGGGTACGGCATCTGCTGCTGGCCAGCCGCCGGGGCGAGCAGGCCCCGGGCGCGGCCGGACTGGTCGCCGAACTGTCACAGTTGGGCGCCGAGGTCACCGTCGTGGCCTGCGACGTCTCCGACCGGGCCTCGTTGGCGGCGGTGCTGGCGGCGGTGCCGGCAGAACACCCGCTGACAGGCATCGTCCACACCGCAGGCATCCTCGACGACGGAACCATCGGCTCACTGACCGGTGAGCGGATGGACCGGGTGCTGACGCCGAAGGTGGACGCCACCTGGCACCTGCACCAGCTGACACAGGAGCTGGACCTGTCGCTGTTCGTGGTCTTCTCCTCCCTGGCCGGACTGCTGGGCGGCCCGGGCCAGGGCAACTACGCAGCCGGCAACGTCTTCGCCGACACGCTCATACAGCACCGTCGACAGAACGGCCTTCCCGGCGTGTCCATGGCATGGGGCAGCTGGACCCCCGAGGTCGGGCTGACCGGAAACCTGTCGGACATCGACCTCCAACGGCTGACCAGCTCAGGGATGCCGCCGCTGTCGGTGGAGCAGGGACTGGAGCTGTTCGACCAGGCACTCCTCGCCGACCAGGCCGTGGTGGGACTGACCCGGCTG
>NZ_JBNGGC010000112.1:0-1820 GCF_049974565.1 Streptomyces sp. WG5
CGTATTCCGGTGGTGTCGAACCTGACGGGCGCCCTGGTCACGGACGAGATGGCGTCGGCGGACTTCTGGGTGCGGCACGTCCGTGAGGCCGTGCGCTTCTTGGACGGCGTCCGCGCGCTGGAGGCGGCGGGCGTCACCACGTACCTCGAACTCGGCCCGGACGGTGTGCTGTCGGCGATGGCTCAGGAGTGCGTGACGGGCGAAGGCGCGGCCTTCGTCCCCGTCCTGCGCAAGGGCCGTCCTGAGGCGGAGACGGCCGTCACGGCGCTGGCGCAGGCGTATGTGCGGGGCGTGGAGGTGGACTGGGCCGCGTTCTTCGCCGGCACGGGCGCACAGCGTGTCGACCTGCCCACCTATGCCTTCCAGCGCCAGCGCTACTGGATCGAGCCGGGCACCGGCGTCGGCGACGTGCGTGCCGCCGGCCTGGAGGCCGTGGACCACCCCCTGCTGGGGGCGGCCGTCGCCCTCGCCGACGGCGAAGGGTTCCTGCTCACCGGCCGCCTCTCCCTCGACGCCCACCCCTGGCTCGCCGACCACGCCGTGTGGGGCTCCGTGATCTTGCCGGGCACGGCCTTCGTGGAACTGGCCGTCCGCGCCGGTGACCAGGTCGGCTGTGACGTCCTGGAGGAACTCACCCTCCAGGCCCCGCTCGTGCTGCCCGAGCACGGCGGCGCGCAGATGCAGATCCACGTGTCCGCGCCGGACGCCGACGGCACGGGCCGGCGCACCTTCACACTCTCCTCCCGCGTCCAGAACGGCGCCGGCGACGAGTCGTGGGTGCGGCACGCCGACGGCGTCCTCGCCCGAGGCGCCGCCCGCCCGGAC
The DNA here is from genome assembly GCF_049974565.1 of Streptomyces sp. WG5. NCBI lineage: Bacteria > Bacillati > Actinomycetota > Actinomycetes > Kitasatosporales > Streptomycetaceae > Streptomyces > Streptomyces sp. WG5. The sequence continues at coordinate 826 of NZ_JBNGGC010000112.1, forward strand.
TTCGAGCTCGCCCAGTGGCCCCCGGCGGGCGCCGAGCCCGCGGAGACGGATGACCTGTACGAGGTCCTGGACGGACTCGGTATGGGCTACGGGCCGGTGTTCCAGGGTCTGACGGCCGCGTGGCGCCTCGGGGAGAGCGTGTACGCGGACATCGCGCTGCCCGAGGGGCACGCCTCGGCCGCGCGGGACTTCGGCCTGCACCCCGCCCTCCTCGACGCCTGTCTGCACGCGCTGGCGCTGGGCGGGCTGGGCGGCACCGTGGGTGTGGGACGCCTGCCGTTCTCCTGGACCGGGGTGACCCTGCACGCCGCGGGCGCCGAGGCCCTGCGCGTCCACGTCGCGCGGAAGGGCACGGACGGCATACGCCTGGAGATCGCCGACACCTCTGGCGCACCGGTCGCCACCGTGGACGCCCTCGCCCTGCGTACCGTCTCCGCCGAGCAGGTACGCGTCGCCGAAGCAGCCCACCTGGACTCGCTGTTCGGCATCGAATGGTCGTCCGTGACCATCGCGCGTGGTGACGGCGCGCCGAGCCGGCGCTGGGCCGTGCTCGGCCGGGACGAACTCGGCCTGGCCTCTTCCACGGGCGCGGTCGTGGCGGAGTACGCCGGCCTCGCCGCGCTTCGCGAGGCACTGTCGGCGGGCGAGCCGGCCTTCGACGCCGTCTTCGCCCACCTGCCCGGAACCGGTGACGACGGCGTGGCCGGCACGGTGCACTCGGCCGTCCAGGGCGCGCTGGGAACCGTGCAGGAATGGCTCGCGGACGAGCGCCTCGCGGACACGCCGCTGGTGTGGCTGACGTCGGGTGCCGTGACGACGGTGCCCGGTGGAGCGGTCGCGGACCTCGCGGGCGGTGCGGTGCGTGGTCTGCTGCGCTCGGCGCAGTCGGAGCACCCCGTCCGGTTCGTCCTCGTCGACCTCGACGGCGACCCTGCCTCCGTCCGGGCGCTCCCCGCGGCCCTCGCCACCGGCGAACCCCAGCTCGCGATCCGCCG
>NZ_JBNGGC010000113.1:0-1818 GCF_049974565.1 Streptomyces sp. WG5
TGCAGGAGTGAGTGCTGGACCCATTCCTGCACACTGCGGACATCCCGAACGGTTTTGGGTGTCCTGGTCGCCCGCTTTCGCTCCGTGTCCGGTTTCACGGATCGTGTCCGTGGTCCGGGAACACGGGGGCGGGGTCCCTCACGCCCAGAAGCCTCTGGTGGGGCCTGGACGGTCCGATGCCCGCATCCATCGCTCTGGTGGGTGCGGGGCGGTGCCGTCCGACGCCTGACCGGATAGCCCTGGGCGCGTCGCCCGATCGCGATGCTCGCGGCATCGTGCCGGGTCGTCTTACGGGTATGGCTGGTGAGGGGTTTCTGCCAGTGCTGGGCGCCCCACTTCGAGGTATAGGCGGGGTCGACGGCGATGACCGTGATCCCGATCTGGTCGGCCATGGAGGTCAGGCGGGCGCGGAGGCGGCCGGTGGGCATGCCGGAGATCAGCTGCCTGAACCGTTTCCTGCCGCCGTGTTTCTCGCGGGTCGTCTCGGCGGTGAAGTCGAGGTCCTCGACGGCGATCGCTGTCACGCCGCAGGCCCGGGCCCAGTGCAGGAGCCGGGTCAGGGCGTGGCGGACCTGCGCGTCACGGTGTTCGGCTGGTCCGGTGAGGTCGTAGGAGAAGCGCCGGGGGCTGCCTACCGGGTTGCCGTGGGTGTCCAGGCGCCAGGCGGCGAGGTGGTCGGCGTTCATGTCGACGCCGATCACACCGTCGGCCAGTGCAGCGGCCAGGGGGAGTGTGCGGGTGACGGGCTGTTGCCAGGACGCCGTTACATACCAGCGTCCGCGTGTCGTGTCGTGGTGGATGCGGTAGGCGACGGCCCGGTTGGCTGTCACGCGGTCGGCCCATTCCTGCCCGCGGTGCGCGAACCGGATGCGGCCGGTGAGGACGTACCGGCCGTGCGGAGCATTGGCCAGCCCTTCGAGCGGGGCGGGGAGTCGGATGCTGACTTCACCGTCCGGGCTGACCCGGATCGTCTCGTTGCCGAACCGTTTCCCGCTCTCCCCGTCCGCCTGCAGGAACCAGCGTGCCGCTTCCCAGCGTTCACGCCACTGGGCCTCGGTGAGCCGGGCGGCGGGCAGGTGGTGCCGGGTGTGGGCCAGGTGCTTGCCGCCCCGGACGACGTGCACGGTCCCGGCCGCCCAGTCCGCACGCGCGCGCTCCAGCCGGGTCTCCAGTACGTGCAGGCGGCGGGCCTTGGCATGCCACTCCCGCCGACTGCGGTAACCACCCGGGGCCTTCTTCGAACCCTTCGAACCGACCGGCAGCGACAACCGCTGCCGCACGGCCCGCACCCCTGCCTCCAGGGACTGCAGGTGGGCACGCTGACAGCGGCGGGCCAACGCCCACTGATCGTGTGTGGCTTTCGTGATCGAGCCTGCCCACCGGGCCGACGACTGCGGGGTCAGCTCCCGCTTGCGCACCGCCCACCCCTCGGCATCATGCCCCAGGCCGTCCCGGCAACGCGCCTTCAGATCACCCGAGGCCAGCGTCCCCAGATGCGCGCCCACCCGCCGCAGCACCTCCACATCCGCGACCGTGAGCTGCTTGAGCCGGGTGCGGACCGCAACCCCCGACGGGCCCCGCGCGACGAACGGCGCCGCAAGCTTCCGCAGACCACCCACCATGCACCCCCGTTCAAGCGCCACACCCTGAAAACCCGCTCACCACACCCAACGAGCAGACCAGTCAAAGGTCACCCATTCGACACACGGACTCCCGTTCCCCCGGACGCAACAAAGCGCAGCCCACGGACCACACCCACTCACTCACACACGCCAGAACACACTCATACGCACTCAGAGACGAGCAGTTCCACCCCCC
>NZ_JBNGGC010000114.1:0-1720 GCF_049974565.1 Streptomyces sp. WG5
CCTAGAAGACTGATGAAGATCTTGGGTTCTGGCCCCGCCGCGTCTGCGGTGGGGCCAGACTCGTGTGGTGGTTCAAGGGGAGTGGGCCGGGGAGACGGTCGGGCCGGACGTGTGGGAGTCGTGTCGGGAGTTGATCCCGGCGGGGAGTGTCTTCGCGTTCCTGGCGGAGCATCGTGCGGTGCTGTTTCCGGCGGAGATGTTCGCGGACATGTATCCGTCGGCGAACGGGCGGCCGAGTATGCCGCCGCAGGTTCTCGCCGCGGCGGTGGTGCTGCAGTCCCTGCATGGTCTGTCGGACTTCGAGGCTGTTCAGGAATTGCGGTGTGACCTGCGGTGGAAGGCCGCATGTGGGCTGGGCCTGCATGACACGGCGTTCGATCCGTCGCTGCTGTCGTACTTCCGGCGGCGGCTGGCCCGCTCGGCCCGTCCGCACCGGATCTTCGACGCGGTGCGGGAGGTCGTGCGGGCCACCGGCGTGCTCAAGGGCAAGCAGCGCAGGGCACTGGACTCCACCGTGCTGGACGATGCGGTGGCCACCCAGGACACCATTACCCAGCTGGTGTCCGCGATCCGGGCGGTGATCCGTGAGGTTCCCGGAGCGTCCGATGTCGCGGCCAGGCAGTGCACCGCGCACGACTACTCGGTCCCGGGCAAACCGCGGATCGCCTGGAACGACGAGGAGGCCCGGGCCGCCCTGGTCGACGCTCTCGTCGGTGACGCCTTGCGGCTCCTGGGGCATCTGCCCGAGCAGAATCTCGGGGAGAAGGCGGCGAATGCGGTCGGGCTGCTGGCCCTGGTCGCGGGCCAGGACGTCGAGCCTGCGGACGGCTCGGACGGGCGGGACGGCCGCTGGAGGATCAGCCGGGGCACCGCGTCCGAGCGGGTGGTCTCCACCGTCGATCCCGACAGCCGGCACGTCCACAAGACCCGGTCCCACTACCAGGACGGTTTCAAGGCCCACCTGGCCATGGAGCCGGAGACTGGGCTGGTCACCGCCGTCGCGCTCACCCCCGGAGCAGGCACGGCCAACCACGAGGCGGTCATCGGTCTCGGCCTGCTGGCCGACGAGGACGGTCTGCTCGACGTCCTGGGTGATACCGCCTACTGCACCAAAGAGGCCCGGACCGCTCTCACGGAGGCCGGGCACCGGCTGTTCCTCAAGCCCGCTCCGCTGCGGCCGGTCGTCCCCGGCGGGTTCACCCTGGACGACTTCGCCATCGACACCGTCGGGAACACGGTGGTCTGCCCAAGGGGAAGAACCGCTGAATTACGGCCGCCTTCCGGCATGCACCAACAGCGAAAGGCCGTCTTCACAGCAGAGCAGTGCGCCGGCTGCGAACTGCGGGAGCGGTGCACCAAGGCCAAGGCCGGCCGCATCGTCACGATCCGGCCCCACCACGATCTGATGGCCGAGGCCCGCCGCCAGGCCGCCACCGACTCCGGCTGGCAGGCCACCTACCGCCGCTGGCGGCCACCCGTTGAACGGGCCGTTGCCTGGCTCGTCCACCGGGGCAACCGGCGCCTGCGTTACCGCGGCACCATCCAGAACGACACCTGGCTCCACCACCGGGCCGCCGGCCTCAACCTCCGCCGTCTGATCAACCTCGGTCTCACCCGCGCCAACCACAGCTGGCACCTCGACATGGCCACCGGATGACCAAAGGGGCCGCCCGGCCTCCGGCCGGACAGCCCCTCAGCAAGATCTTCATCAGTCTTCTAG
>NZ_JBNGGC010000115.1:0-1709 GCF_049974565.1 Streptomyces sp. WG5
TCCTTGAACGCACGATCCGCAGGCACCTCATCGACCGAACCATGCCCCAGAACACCCGCGACCTCACCCCGCACCACGTCCAGCACCGCGGCGAAGCGCTCGTTCTCGGCGAGTCCGGCCACCCGCTCGCGCAGCGCGGACGCGCCGACGGCGGCACCGTGCGCGGCCGCCCGGCGGGCCGGGACGCGGACGAGGCCGCGCAGCAGGTCGGGAAGCATCCCGCCGCGTGCCTGGAGGCGGAGGGCGGGCATGTCCAGCGGCAGCGGAACGAGCAGGGGCTCGGTCGTGCGCTGCGCGGCGTCGAAGAGGGCGAGCCCGGTCTCAGGAGACAGCACGGTGATGCCGCCGCGGTTGATCCGGCCGCGATCGGTCTCCCCCAGGTCCCCGCCCATGCCGCCGTCCCACAGACCCCACGCCAGCGACGTCGCCACCAGACCCCGCGACCTGCGGTGCGCCGCGAGCGCATCCAGGAAGACGTTGGCGGCGGCGTAGTTCGCCTGACCGGCGCCGCCGAAGGCACCCGCCGCGGAGGAGAACAAGACGAACGCCGACAAGTCCATGCCCTGCGTGAGTTCATGGAGGTTCCACGCCGCGTCCACCTTCGGACGCAGCACCGCCGACAAGCGCTCCGCGGTCAGCGACCCGACCACACCGTCGTCCAGGACGCCGGCGGTGTGCACCACCGCCGACAGCACCGGAATCGTGTCCAGCACCGCGGCCAGCGCGTCCCGGTCGGCGACATCGCACGCCGCCCACGACACCGACGCACCCAGCCCAACCAGCTCCGCCGTCAACTCGACAGCACCCGGGGCATCCCCGCCCCGCCGGCTCACCAGCAGCAGATCCCGCACCCCGTACTCGGTGACGAGATGCCGCACGAACAACCCGCCCAGCTCACCACTGGCACCCGTCACCAGCACCGTGCCCTGCGGGTCCAGCGCACGGACCGTGTCGTCGCCCGCCACAGCGGCGGACAGCCGCGGCACGCGGAGGGCGCCTCCGCGTACGGCCAGCTGGGACTCGGCGGTCGCCAACGCCACCGCGACGGTGTCCGCGTCGATCTCGCCGTCGACGTCGATCAGACCGAACCGGCCCGGGTTCTCCGACTGCGCCGACCGCACCAGACCCCACACCGGGGCGTGCGCGAGATCCGCCACGTCCTCACCCGGCACCGCAGCCACCGCACCCCGCGTCAGGAACACGAGACGCGACTCGGCGAACCGCTCGTCGCCCAGCCACTCCTGCACGAGGTCCAGCGCCCGGTGTGCCGCGGCGTGCGCGGAATCCGCGACGTCGCTCACCGGCTCGCCCGCCGCGCACGGTACGACCAGCGTCGCCGGGACGGTCCCGCCCTCCGCCGCCACGCCGCGCAGCGCCGCCAGATCCGCGAACGCCTGGGACCCGGCGCCCAGCAGCATCCAGTCGTCGGCCACGGGGCCGCCGGCGTCGGCGGTCCGCAGCTCGGGCCAGTCCACGCGGAGCAGGGCGTCGCGGGTGGTGTCCTGGGCCGTGCTCAGCTGGTCGCGGCTCACGCCGAGCAGGGCGAGGCCAGCCACGGACGCCACCGGCGCACCGGTGGCGTCGGCGATCTGCAGGGCGACCTCGTCGCCGTGGACGGGGGTGAACCTCACGCGTACCTCGGACGCGCCGACGGCGTGCAGAGTCACGCCCTGCCAGGAGAACGGCAGCTTGGCCTCACCGTCCGCGCT
>NZ_JBNGGC010000116.1:0-1695 GCF_049974565.1 Streptomyces sp. WG5
CGGCGACCGCGATGATGGAGGTGCCCACGTCGACGGTGGTGCCTTCGGGGAAGTGGAGCTCGCGGACCACGCCGTCGTAGGGGATGGGGAGTTCGACGGCGGCCTTCGCCGTCTCGACCTCGCACACGACCTGCCCGTCGGTGACGGTGTCACCGGGCTGGACGTACCACTTGAGGATCTCGGCCTCGGTGAGTCCCTCGCCCACGTCGGGCATCCTGAACTCGCGTACGGACCCTTCGGTCATCGTCGTCACGACCCTCTCCTCAGTACGCCAGCGAGCGGTCGACGGCATCCAGCACCCGGTCCAGATCGGGCAGGTACTCCTCCTCCAGACGCGCCGGCGGATACGGCGCGTGGTAACCGCCGACCCTCAGCACCGGGGCCTCCAGGTGGTAGAAGCAGCGTTCCGTGATCCGGGCCGCGATCTCCGCGCCCGAACCCAGGAACACCGGCGCCTCGTGGACCACGACCAGCCGGCGGGTCTTCTCCACCGACGCCTGGACCGTGTCGAAGTCGACCGGGGAGATCGACCGCAGGTCCACCACCTCCAGCGAGCGGCCCTCCTCGGCCGCCGCGTCGGCGGCCTCCCGGCACAGCTTCACCATCGGGCCGTACGCGGCCAGCGTCAGGTCGGTGCCCTCGCGCACCACACGCGCGGTGTGCAGCGGACCCGGGATGGCCTCGGCGTCGACCTCGCCCTTGTCCCAGTAGCGCCGCTTGGGCTCGAAGTAGATCACCGGGTCGTCGCTCTGGATGGCCTGCTGCATCATCCAGTAGGCGTCCGCCGGGTTCGACGGCGAGACCACCTTCAGACCCGCCACGTGCGCGAACAGCGCCTCCGGGGACTCGGAGTGGTGCTCGACCGCGCCGATGCCGCCCCCGTAGGGGATGCGGATGACGACCGGCATCTTGACCTTGCCCAGCGAACGGGCGTGCATCTTCGCCAGCTGGGTGACGATCTGGTCGTAGGCCGGGAAGACGAAGCCGTCGAACTGGATCTCCACCACCGGCCGGTACCCGCGCAGGGCCAGACCGATGGCGGTCCCGACGATGCCGGACTCGGCCAGCGGGGTGTCGATGACCCGCTCCTCGCCGAAGTCCTTCTGCAGACCGTCGGTGACCCGGAAGACACCACCGAGCTTGCCGACGTCCTCACCCATGATCAGGACCTTGGGGTCCGCCTCCAGCGCCCGGCGCAGCGACTCGTTGATCGCCTTGGCCAGCGCCATCTTCTTGCCGGTCACGGATTCCGCAGCCATCTCAGACCCCCTCGGCCTCTGCGAACGACGCCTGGTAGGCGGCGAACCGGGCCCGCTCCTCGTCGACGAGCGCGTGCCCGTCCGCGTACACGTTCTCGAAGATGGCGAACCGGTCCGGGTCCGGCATCGAGCGGACCGCAGCGCGCAGGCCGGCGGTCACGGCGTCGCACGCGCGGTCCACCGCTCCCAAGAAGACGTCGTCCGCCAGGCCCGTGCCGGTGAGATGGTCCCGGAGGCGGCTGATCGGGTCCTTCTCGGCCCACTCCCGCACCTCCGCCTCGTGCCGGTAGCGGGAGGGGTCGTCCGAGGTGGTGTGGGCGCCCATGCGGTACGTGTACGCCTCGATCAGCGCCGGGCCCTCACCGCGCCGCGCCCGCTCCAGCGCCCACCGGGTCACCGCGAGACAGGCCAGGACGTCGTTGCCGTCGACGCGTAC
>NZ_JBNGGC010000117.1:0-1690 GCF_049974565.1 Streptomyces sp. WG5
CGGGGGCTTGTTCGATGATGGCGTGCGCGTTGGTGCCGCTGAAGCCGAACGAGGACACCGCGGCACGGCGCGGACGGCCGGTCTGCGGCCAGTCCACCTGCTCGGCCAGCAGGGAGACCGCGCCCTCGGACCAGTCCACGTGCGGGGACGGCTCGTCCACATGCAGGGTCCTGGGCAGCACACCGTGCCGCATCGCCATCACCATCTTGATGACGCCCGCGACACCCGCCGCGGCCTGCGTGTGACCCATGTTCGACTTGATCGAACCCAGCCACAGAGGCCGCTCACCACTGTGCTCCTGGCCGTACGTGGCGAGAAGGGCCTGCGCCTCGATCGGGTCACCCAGCGTCGTGCCCGTCCCGTGCGCCTCCACCGCATCGACCTCGGCCGCCGTGAGCCGGGCATTGGCCAGAGCCTGCCGGATCACCCGCTGCTGCGACGGACCGTTCGGCGCCGTCAGACCATTGCTCGCACCATCCTGATTGACCGCCGAACCCCGCACCACCGCCAGCACCGGATGCCCCTTGGCACGCGCGTCCGACAGCCGCTCCACGACCATCACACCCGCGCCCTCGGCCCAACCCGTGCCATCAGCATCCGCCGAGAACGCCTTGCACCGGCCATCGGCCGCCAGACCACGCTGACGACTGAACTCCACAAAAGCCGCCGGCGTCGCCATCACCGTCACACCACCGGCCAACGCCAGATCACACTCACCACCCCGCAACGCCTGCACCGCCAAGTGCAGGGCAACGAGCGAGGACGAACACGCCGTGTCGACGGTGACGGCCGGACCTTCGAGGCCGAACGCATAGGAGAGGCGGCCCGAGATGACACTCGCGGCATTGCCCGTGCCGACGAACCCCTCGACGCCCTCCGGCAAAACCGACAGCCGGGACGCGTAATCGTGGTACATCACACCCGCGAAGACACCCGTCCGACTGCCACGCATCGTCGTCGGATCGATACCGGCCCGCTCGAACGCCTCCCACGACGTCTCCAGCAACAACCGCTGCTGCGGATCCATCGCCACCGCCTCACGCGGCGAAATCCCGAAGAACGCCGGATCGAAATCACCCGCGTCCCGAACGAAACCGCCCTCCCGCGCATAGCTCGCCCCCTGCTGATCAGGATCAGCGTCGAACAACGCCTCCACATCCCAGCCACGATCCTCAGGGAACCCGGAAATCGCATCCCGGCCCTCCAGGACCAGCCGCCACAGATCCTCCGGACTCTCCACCCCACCCGGATAACGACACCCCAGACCCACGATCGCGATCGGCTCGTCATCACGGAGGGCGACGGGCACGGCTGCCGTCACCACGGTTGCCACACCGACCAGTTCGCCCCGTACGTACTCCGCGAGAGCGGCAGAGGTGGGGTAGTCGAAGACAAGGGTGGCCGGCAGGCGCAGCCCGACCGTCGCGGCCAGGCGGTTGCGCAGCTCGACGGCGGTCAGCGAGTCGAAGCCCAGCTCACGGAAGGACCGATCCGGCTCCACCCCCTCCGGACCCGCATACCCGAGGACCGCCGCGACCTGGGTGCGGACCAGCTCCAGGACATGAGCCTCCTGCTCGGCCACGGTCAGTCCGGCCAGGCGATCGGCCACGGACGCGACGCCGGCCTTCGCGGCGCGGCGGGCCGGGACGCGGACCAGGCCACTCAGAAGCGGCGGCAGCATCCCGCCGCC
>NZ_JBNGGC010000118.1:0-1664 GCF_049974565.1 Streptomyces sp. WG5
TTAGAGGACGTCTCAACTGGCTGGATCACTAGGCTGGCGGCCGTGATGGCGATGGTGGGGCGTCTGGTGCCGGACGGGTTGTGGGAGTTGTTCCAGCGGGTGGTCCCGGCTGCTCCGGTGCGTCCGCAGGGTGGCGGCCGACGCCGCTACGGTGATCGCGAAGTGCTGGCGGCGATCCTGTTCGTGGCTACGACGGGGTGTACCTGGCGGCAACTGCCACCGGTCTTCGGCCCGTCCGGGCCGACCGCGCACCGGCGGTTCACCGAGTGGAGCCGGGCCCGGGTATGGGGCAAGCTTCACCGCCTGGTCCTGGACGAACTCGGCGCGCGTGGCGAGTTGGACTGGTCCCGGTGCGCTATCGACTCCGTGAACATGCGCGCGACGAAAGGGGGGACCTGACGGGTCCGAATCCCGTAGATCGCGGCAAGAAGGGATCAAAGATCCACTTGATCACCGAGCAGACCGGTCTGCCCCTCTCCATCGGGATCTCCGCCGCGAACACCCACGACAGCCAGGGGCTTGAGCCCCTGGTGCGCGGCATCCCGCCCATCCGCTCCCGCCGCGGACCGCGCCGGCGACGGCCCGCCAAGCTCCATGGCGACAAGGGGTACGACTACCACCACCTTCGCTGGTGGCTACGCTCCCGGAACATCACCCCACGCATCGCCCGCAAGGGCATCGAGTCCTCCCAGCGCCTGGGCCGTCACCGATGGACCGTGGAACGCACGGTGGCCTGGCTTGCCGGGTGCCGCCGTCTTCACCGCCGCTACGAGCGCAAGGCCGAACACTTCCTCGCCTTCGCCGGCATCGCCGCCGCGCTCATCTGCTACCGGCGTCTGGCTGCGTGAGCCGGTTCATGCGACTCCGAGGAACCCCGGGTCGGCGCCGTCGAACTGCAGGCACGAGTCGCGGCTCAGCCCCAGGAGTTCCGCCATGGGCACCGCACGGCGACTGGCCGCCAGCAGGTCCTGGCGGGCCTCAGCCGACCACAACGGCGGGAAGAACGACAATCCCTGCCGGCCGTTCAGCACGGACACCTCGCTGCGCCAGCCGTCCCACCGCAGGCCCCCATAGAACTCCTGTAGCCCTCCGGAGAGAATCCAGGACAGCCAGGCCGAGTGTCCGGCGCCCAGCGCCTCCCAGCCAAGGGAATCGGGGGCGAAGTAGAGGATTTCGCCCGGCTCGCCGGGCCGACCGGCGGCACGGGGGTTTCCGCCGTTGAGGGCGAACACCCCGCCCAGCACATCGTGCGCAATCACGAGTCCCGCCCCTGGCCGCCAGGCCGGATCGAACGTCGAGGGCATCGCGTTGATCTCCGCCAGGCCCGGCAGCCTCTCGGCATGGGCGTCACCCGGGCTTCCGAAGATCCGCAACCAGCCGCTGTCCACCAGCAGACCGCCGCTATTCAAGACAATCCCGCCCAGATTCGACCGGGCCGAGACCTGGAGATGCAACAGCGATGCACGGCCTGTCTCGGCATCGCCGGGCAGCACCTCGACTGGTACGTCAGTGCCGGACAGCTCCTGGAGAAGGAGCGGCCAGGCTGGATCATCGACGTTGAGCAGCTCATCGACCTCGCGCATGCCCGCATCGTCGCACCAGCACTGAAGATGCAGTCCGCCGGGGCACCTTCACTTCGATCCACCAAACGAGATGATCCCTTA
>NZ_JBNGGC010000119.1:0-1656 GCF_049974565.1 Streptomyces sp. WG5
CGCCGGGTGTTGGAGATCGGTGTCGGTTCCGGGTTGTTGATGGGGCATGTGGCGGCGGGGGTGGAGTCGTACTGGGCGACGGACTTCTCGTCGTCGGTGGTGGAGCGGTTGCGTGGTCAGGTGGCGGGGCTGGGCTGGGACCACGTGGTGGTGCGCTGCCAGGCCGCCGATGATGTGTCCGGGCTTCCTGCCGGGGAGTTCGACACGGTTGTCATCAACTCCGTCGTGCAGTACTTCCCGGGCTGGGAGTATCTGGAGCGGGTGCTGGACCAGGCGTTCGGGCTGTTGGCCGAGGGTGGCCGGCTGATCGTCGGGGACGTGCGGCACCGGGGTCTGCTGCGGGCGTTCCAGACGGCGGTACAGGCTCGTCAGCCGGGTGTCGGGGACACGGTCCGGTTGCGTGCGGCGGTGGAACAGGCCGTGGTGACGGAGAAGGAGTTGCTGCTGGATCCCGGTTTCTTCGCTGCCTGGGCGGTCGGGCGGCCGGAAGCGGTGGGCGTGGATGTGCGGTGGAAGCGGGGCGCGGCCCACAACGAACTGACGCGGCACCGCTACGACGTGGTCCTGCACAAGACCCCTGCCCAGCCGCTCCAGCTGGCCGGTGTACCGGTCCTGACCTGGGGCCGGGACATCGAGACATGGGAGGCACTGGGTGACGTCTCGTTGCCGGTTCGCGTGTCCGGGGTGCCGAACGCCCGGCTGACCGGGGAGGTCGCGGCGGCCCGCGCGATGGCCGCCGGCGAGCCCATCGAGCGCGTCCGTGAGCTTCTGGACGGGGAGAGCGGGCTGGATCCGGAAGAGGTGTGCTTCTGGGCCCGGGCACGGGGCTGGGACGCCGTGGTCACCGTCGGGCAGGGCGAATTCGACACCTTCGACGTGGTCCTGCTGCCCGGTGGAGTGGCCGCGGGTGCGGTGTCGGACGTTTCCGTCGCGGTGGGTGTGGGGTCGCTTGCCGGGCTGGCGAGTGATCCGGTGCGGACGCGGGTGGCGGGTGAGCTGGTGTCCGCGCTGCGTCGCAGTCTGTCGGAGCGGCTTCCGTCGTATCTGGTGCCGGCTGCGTTCGTGGTGCTGGAGGCTCTGCCGTTGACGGTGAGCGGGAAGGTGGACCGGGGGGCGTTGCCCGCTCCTGAGTACGCCTTCACCGCCTCGCGGGTGGCACGGACGCCGCAGGAAGAGATCGTGTGTGCTCTGTTCGCCGAGGTGCTGGGTCTGCCGGCGGTGGGGGTGGAGGACGACTTCTTCGAGCTGGGCGGGCATTCGCTGCTGGCGACGCGGCTGGTGAACCGGATCCGGGCCGTGCTGGGTGTGGATCTGGCCTTGCGCGTGTTGTTCGACCGGCCGACGGTGGCCGGTGTCGTGCGGCATCTGTCGGCGGCCGGGTCGCGTCCGGTGCTGGAACGGCGTGAGCGGCCGCGGCGCCTGCCGTTGTCGTTCGCGCAGCGCCGCATGTGGTTCCTGTACAAGTTCGAGGGCGCTTCGGCGACGTACAACATCCCGCTCGTGCTGCGTCTCACCGGTGAGCTGGACGTGCCCGCCATGGAAGCCGCCCTCAACGACGTGATCACCCGGCACGAGCCGTTGCGGACGGTCTTCCCCGACCTCGACGGCGAGCCCTACCAGCACATCCTCACCCCCACCGAAGCCCACCTCACCCTC
>NZ_JBNGGC010000120.1:0-1649 GCF_049974565.1 Streptomyces sp. WG5
TCCTTGAACGCACGATCCGCAGGCACCTCATCGACCGAACCATGCCCCAGAACACCCGCGACCTCACCCCGCACCACATCGAGTACGACCTCGGCCCGCTCGTCCTGGGGCAGCGCCGCGAGCTGCCGGGCGAGCTTGCCTGCCGAGGCCGAACCGGCCTTCGCGGCGCGGCGGGCCGGGACGCGGACCAGGCCGCTCAGCAGCGGCGGCAGCATCCCGCTGACCGCCTGAGCGCGGAGCGCGGCCAGGTCGAGCTTCATGGGTACGAGGACCGCGGCCTGAGTGGCGTTGGCGGAGTCGAAGAGGGCCAGGCCCTCGTCCTCGGTCAGGGCGTTCACTCCGCCGCGACCGGAACGCGCCACTTCGCCGGCCATGCCGCCGTCCCACAGACCCCACGCCAGCGACGTCGCCACCAGACCCCGTGACCTGCGGTGCGCGGCAAGCGCATCGAGGAAGACGTTGGCGGCGGCGTAGTTCGCCTGACCGGCGCCGCCGAAGACACCCGCCGCGGAGGAGAACAAGACGAACGCCGACAGGTCCATGCCCTGCGTGAGTTCGTGGAGGTTCCACGCCGCGTCCACCTTCGGACGCAGCACCGAGGACATGCGTTCCTGGTCCAGGGACGCGATGACGCCGTCGTTCAGGACGCCGGCGGTGTGCACCACCGCCGACAGCACCGGAATCGTGTCCAGCACCGCGGCCAGCGCGTCCCGGTCGGCGACATCGCACGCCGCCCACGACACCGACGCACCCAGCCCAACCAGCTCCGCCGTCAACTCGACAGCACCCGGGGCATCCCCGCCCCGCCGGCTCACCAGCAGCAGATCCCGCACCCCGTACTCGGTGACGAGATGCCGCGCGAACAACCCGCCCAGCGCACCACTGGCACCCGTCACCAGCACCGTGCCCTCAAACACCGGGGCCTCGGCGTCGGGACCGGCGACGGCCCGCACCAGGCGAGGCGCGAGAAACACCCCGTACCGGACAGCGACTTCAGGCTCACCCGTCGCCAACGCCGCCGCGACGGTGTCCGCGTCGATCTCGCCGTCGACGTCGATCAAGCCGAACCGGCCCGGGTTCTCCGACTGCGCCGACCGCACCAGACCCCACACCGGGGCGTGCGCGAGATCCGCCACGTCCTCACCCGGCACCGCAGCCACCGCACCCCGCGTCAGGAACACCAGACGCGACTCGGCGAACCGCTCGTCACTCAGCCACTCCTGCACCAGCCCGAGCACCCGCCCGGACTCCGCATGCACCGCACCGGCCATGTCCCTCGCCAGCTCGTCGGCCGCGCACGGCACCACGATCACCGCCGGAACCGCGCCGTTCTCGGTCTCGAAGGCCTGGAGTCCGGCACTTACGAGCTTCCAGTCGTCGACCGAACCGCCGGCCGCCACCGGGGACCACTCGACCCGGAACAGCGCGTCACCCTGACCGCCAACCGGCCCGGCGAGCTGCTCCGGCGAGAACGCCCGCAACACGAGACCGCGCACGGACGCCACCGGCGCACCCTCGGCGTCCGCCAGTTCCAGCGCCACCACATCACGGCCCGCACGCGACAACCGCACCCGTACCTCGGACGCGCCGACGGCGTGCAGAGTCACGCCCTGCCAGGAGAACGGCAGCTTGGCCTCACCGTCCGCGCT
>NZ_JBNGGC010000121.1:0-1623 GCF_049974565.1 Streptomyces sp. WG5
GTGGCGGGTGCGGGGTAGAGCTCCGCGAGCTGCCGCAGCAGCCGGGCGTACGCCTCACGCTCAGGGCCGCGCGGCTCTGGACACACGAGACACTGGATCCTGAGGATCTGAGAACGGACATCTCGTGGTCATGAAGAACTATCCGCCGCAGTTCAAGGCGGACGCGGTCGCGCTGTACCAGTCGCGGCCCGAGGCGACGATCCGGGAGGTCGCCGCCGATCTGGGGATCAATCCCGAGACCTTGCGGAACTGGGTCCGGGCGGCCGGGGCGAGCCGGCCCCGGGGACGCCGGGCGGAGACACCCGCCGAACCGCCCACACCGCTGGAGGCGGAGAACGCCGCTCTGCGGAAGAAAGTCCGTGAGCTGGAGGAAGAGCGCGAGATCCTGCGCAAGGCCGCGAAGTATTTCGCCGGGGAGACGCGCTGGTGAACCGCTTCCAGTTCGTCGCCGACCACCAGCGCCGTTACGGCGTGAAGCGGCTGTGCACCATCTTGGGCATCGCCCGCTCCAGCTTCTACTACTGGCGTCGGACGGCCGCGGACCGGGCCGCCCGGCAGGCGGCCGACGCCCGGCTCGCCGCCCGGATACGGGCCGTGCACCGCGAGTCGGACGGCACCTATGGCGTTCCCAGGATCACCGCCGAGCTTCGTGAGGCGGGAGAGCGTGTCAACCACAAGCGGATCGCGCGGGTGATGCGGGCTGCCGGTCTGGTGGGCGTGCGCTTGCGCCGCCGACATCAACCACTGCTGCGGACCCGGCCGCGACGAAGACACCGGACCTCGTCGGCCGCGACTTCACGGCAAGCGAGCCGAACAGGAAGTACGTCGGCGACATCACCTACCTCCCGCTGGAGGGCGGCACGTTCCTCTACCTGGCGACCGTCATCGACCTCGCCTCACGCCGCCTGGCCGACTGGTCGATCGCGGACCACATGCGCACCGGCCTTGTCACCGACGCCCTGGCGGCCGCCGAACGGACCCGCGGCAGCCTCGCCGGGGCAGTCCTGCACACCGACCACGGGGCCCAGTACACCAGCCGGGCCTTCGCCGACGCCTGCCGCCAGTCCGGCGTCCGCCAGTCCATGAGCGCGAGCGGCAGCTCGGCGGACAACGCGCTCGCCGAGTCCTTCAACGCGACCTTCAAACGCGAGACGCTCCAGGGCCGCAAGCACTGGCCCAGCGAGCGCGAGACCCGCCTCGATGCGTTCCGCTGGCTGCACCGCTACAACACCCGACGCCGTCACTCCCGCCTCGGACAACGCAGTCCCATCGCTTACGAGACAGCCCCCGATACAACACCAACTACCCTGGCCCAAGCCGCATAGCCCGTGTCCAAGATCCCGGGTCAAGGCCCAACCGCCCATGTGAGCGACTGACCCACGGGCCGCAACCCCGATACTCCGTTGCTTGATCAAAAACCAGTTCGACAGCATGGCGCCATGCAACGAGATGAACACGCCGGACCCGCAGCACTGCGCGCCATGCAGAGCCTGGCCACCCGCACCTTTCCGTCAACCGGCTACTACCACATCGGCGACCTCACATGGAACGGGTCTGTCAAACGAGCGGTGTAACTGGAGGGGTTGGGACTACTGGCGGGCTGCCGACAGGCGGCCGTCGAAG
>NZ_JBNGGC010000122.1:0-1576 GCF_049974565.1 Streptomyces sp. WG5
GTGGTGCGGGGTGAGGTCGCGGGTGTTCTGGGGCATGGTTCGGTCGATGAGGTGCCTGCGGATCGTGCGTTCAAGGAGTTGGGCTTTGATTCGCTGACCGCGGTGGAGTTGCGGAACCGGTTGGGTTCGGTGGCGGGTGTGCGGCTGCCGGCGACGCTGGTGTTCGACTATCCGACGGCGGGGGCGCTGGCGGAGTTCTTGCTGGGTGAGGTTCTGGGTCTGGTGGAGCCGGCCGGTGCGGCGTCGGTGCCGGTGCGGGCCGGGGTGCTGGACGACGAGCCGATCGCGATCGTGGGGATGAGCTGCCGGTATCCGGGTGGGGTGGAGACCCCGGAGGATCTGTGGCGGCTGGTGGTCGGTGGCGGTGATGCCATCTCGGTGTTCCCCCAGGGCCGTGGGTGGGATCTGGATGCGTTGTTCGATCCGGATCCGGACGGCCGGGGGACGAGTTATACGCAGTCGGGTGGCTTCCTGCACGACGCGGGTCGCTTCGATCCCGCGTTCTTCGGGATCTCGCCGCGTGAGGCGGTGGCGATGGATCCGCAGCAGCGTCTGCTGCTGGAGACGTCGTGGGAGGCGTTCGAGCGCGCGGGTATCGACCCGGGCGCGATGCGCGGCAGCCGCACCGGCGTCTTCGCCGGTGTGATGTACCACGACTACTCGAGTCGTCTGACGGTTGTCCCCGAGGGCGTCGAGGGATATCTCGGCACGGGCAATTCGGGGAGTATCGCGTCGGGTCGTGTGTCGTACGCGTTCGGGCTGGAGGGTCCGGCGGTGACGGTGGACACCGCGTGTTCGTCGTCGTTGGTGGCGCTGCACTGGGCGATCCAGGCGCTGCGCAACGGTGAGTGCACGATGGCGCTGGCCGGCGGTGTGACGGTGATGGCGTCGCCTGGCACGTTCACGGAGTTCAGCCGCCAGCGTGGTCTGGCGCCCGACGGACGTATCAAGTCCTTCGCCGCGGCGGCGGACGGCACGAGCTGGGCCGAGGGCGCGGGCATGCTGCTGGTGGAGCGGCTGTCCGACGCCCGCCGCAACGGCCACCCGGTCCTGGCGGTGGTGCGGGGCTCGGCGATCAATCAGGACGGCGCGAGCAACGGCCTGACGGCCCCCAACGGGCCCTCCCAGCAGCGCGTGATCCGGCAGGCTCTGGCCAGTGCCCGGCTCACCGCGGCCGAGATCGACGCGGTCGAGGCGCATGGCACCGGCACCACGCTGGGTGACCCGATCGAGGCGCAGGCCCTCCTCGCCACCTACGGCCAGGAGCACGGCGATGAGCGGCCGCTGTGGCTGGGCTCGATCAAGTCGAACATCGGTCACACGCAGGCGGCCGCAGGCGTCGCGGGCATCATCAAGATGATCATGGCGATCCGCCACGGCGTCCTGCCCAGGACCCTGCACGTGGACGAGCCGACCCCGCACGTCGACTGGTCCGAGGGCGCGGTCTCCCTGCTCACGGAGTCCGTGCCGTGGCCCGAGACCGGCCGTCCCCGTCGCGCCGGCATCTCGTCCTTCGGTATCAGCGGCACCAACGCCCACACGATCATCGAGCAGGCCCCCGACGACCTCGCCCCGA
>NZ_JBNGGC010000123.1:0-1557 GCF_049974565.1 Streptomyces sp. WG5
GATGGCCGGGACGTCTTCGTCGAGGTCAGTCCGCATCCGGTGCTGACGGCCGCGGTCCAGGAGACCCTGGAGGATGCGGGGCAGGACGGCGTGGTGGTCGGGACGCTGCGCCGTGGCGAGGGTGGCGCCCGGCGGATGGTGTCGTCGTTGGCGGAGTTGTGGGTGAAGGGTGTCTCCGTTTCCTGGGAGTCGGTGTTCGCGGGGACGGGTGCCGGGTGGGTGGAGTTGCCGACTTATGCGTTCCAGCGTGAGCGGTACTGGCCCGACCTCCCGACAGCGGCAGGCGATGTGGCCGGGGCGGGTCTGGTGTCGGCTGAACACCCGCTGCTGGGCGCCATGGTGGCCCTGCCCGGTTCGGGTGGGATGCTCTTCACCGGCAGGCTTTCCCTTCACTCGCATCCCTGGCTGGCCGATCACCGGGTACAGGGGAAGGTCCTCTTCCCCGGTACGGGGTTCGTCGAGCTGGCCGTCCGCGCCGGTGACGCGGTGGGCTGCGACCAGGTCGGCGAGCTGCTCCTGGAGACGCCGCTGGTCATCCCGGAGCAGGGCGGCTGCCAGGTGCAGCTCCTGCTCACCGAGCAGGACCAGAACTGGTCGTTTGAGATCCACGCCTGCCCGGACGGCAGCGAGACCTGGACCCGGCACGCCACCGGCGTCCTCGTCGACAGCGGTGACGACAAGACCGCCGCTGGTGACAACGCCGTCTTCAGCGGAATCTCCTGGCCGCCCGCCGGGGCAACGACCGTCGACACCTCGGGCCTGTACGACACGAACGCGGGCCACGACGTGGCGTACGGCCCGGTGTTCCAGGGACTGACCCGGGCCTGGACCCAGGGCGACAGGGTGTGGGCCGAGGTCGAGCTGCCTGAGGCCCAGTGGACGCAGGCCGCGGCGTTCGGCATGCACCCGGCGTTGCTGGACGCCGTCCTGCACGCTGCGACGTTCGCCGGGCTGGACTCGACGCAGACCACACAGTTGCCGTTCATGTTCACCGACGTCGTCCTGCGTGCTTCGGGCGCGACGCGGGTACGGGTGTGTGTGACCCGTACCGGCTCCGACGAGGTCGCCCTGGCGGTGGCCGACACCACGGGTGAGTCGGTGCTGTCCATCGGTTCATTGGTGGTCCGTCCGCTGCCGGAAGGCGCCTTGGCCGCCGGCTCGCAGGACACGGTGGTCCTCGCACCGCACTGGACGAACGTCACCACGACCGGCCGGGCCCCGCGCACGGACGACTGGATCGTGGTGGGGTCCTCTGCCGACTACGCAGATCTGGGGGCGTTGGCCACCGCGGTCGAGTACGGGACTCCGGTGCCGAGCAGTGTGGTGCTGGCCGTGCCGCACTCGCCTGGGCCTGAGTCGGACTCGGTGGTGGGGCGTGTGCATGAGGTGTCGGTGTGGGTGCTGGAGCAGGTGCAGCGCTGGCTGGCCGAACGGTGTTTCGGGGGGACCCGGCTGGTGGTGGTCACTCGGGGAGCGGTTACCACCGGCTGGGACGACCCGGTGACCGACTTGCCCGCGGCGGCGGTGTGGGGTCTGGTCCGGTCCGCGCAGTCGGAG
>NZ_JBNGGC010000124.1:0-1555 GCF_049974565.1 Streptomyces sp. WG5
CTGCCGCACAGCTTCTCCAGTGCCTGGAGGGCGAGGCCGCGGAAGAGCAGTTCCTCGGTCACGGCGGCGCCGACCTGCATCGCGGCCATGCTCGCCACGATCGACAGGCCGTTACCGGGCCGCTCGTCGAACGAGAACTCGGTGAGGAGCGTGAGCATCGACACGGTGATGAGAACGAAGCCGATCGCGACACCGGACAACGTCTGGACCACGGACCCCGACTTCGCGATCTCCGGTACGTCCCGCCCGGCGACGTGGCGCATGACCGCCCAGTAGATGACAACCGCCACGGCCGCACCCACGACGGCGACCACCCCACCCACCGCGACCAGGCTGGACGCCAGGCCCACACCCACGATCCCGGTCAGCATCCAGCCGAGGGGCGACCGGAAGAAGCGGCCGGCCTTTTGGCGTGTGGGCTGGGGCAACGCGATGCGCGTCGTACTCATGGTGACCTTCGTAGGGCATCCGCCGCGCGCCTTCCGCGACCTGCCAAGAACGCTACGAGAATGCCGACTCCTGCGAATCACCCCCGAGTGGACAGCTCCGGGTAGCTCCGACGGGGGACGCGGAGGACACGGGGGACACCGGCGCCGGACGCCGCGCAAGGCGGGGCAGTCACGGTCCGGCACCCGGGACCGCACCGGACTTGCACCTCACGTCACGTGAGGAGGCAGCGTGAAGGGCGTCAGAGAAGGGAGCGGAAGTGAGCTACTCCGTGGGACAGGTCGCCGGATTCGCCGGAGTGACGGTGCGCACCCTGCACCACTACGACGACATCGGCCTGCTCGTACCGAGCGAGCGCAGCCACGCGGGCCACCGGCGCTACGGCGACGCGGACCTCGACCGGCTGCAGCAGATCCTGTTCTACCGGGAGCTGGGCTTCCCGCTCGACGAGGTCGCCGTCCTGCTCGACGACCCGGCCGCGGACCCGCGCGCGCACCTGCGCCGCCAGCACGAGCTGCTGACCGCCCGGATCAAGAGGCTGGAGGAGATGGCGGCGGCCGTGGAGCACGCCATGGAGGCACGCAGCATGGGCATCAACCTCACGCCCGAGGAGAAGTTCGAGGTCTTCGGCGACTTCGACCCCGACCAGTACGAGGAGGAGGTCAAGGAGCGCTGGGGGAACACCGACGCCTACCGCCAGTCCAAGGAGAAGACCGCCTCGTACACCAAGGAGGACTGGCAGCGCATCCAGAACGAGGCCGACGAGCTGACCCGGCGCTTCGTCGCCCTGATGGACGCCGGTGAGCCCGCCGACTCCGAGGCGGCCATGGACGCCGCCGAGGACCACCGGCAGGGGATCGCCCGCAACCACTACGACTGCGGGTACGAGATGCACACCTGCCTGGGCGAGATGTACGTCTCGGACGAACGTTTCACGCGAAACATCGACGCCGCGAGGCCAGGCCTCGCCGCCTACATGCGCGACGCGATCCTCGCCAACGCCGTCCGGCACACCCCCTGAGCGGTGGGGGGGGGGGGGGGGGGGGGGGGGGGGGGGAACCCCCCCCCCCCCCCCCCCCCCCCCCCCCCCCCCCCACCCCACCACCCC
>NZ_JBNGGC010000125.1:0-1529 GCF_049974565.1 Streptomyces sp. WG5
GAGAAGAGGACGAAGTCGGCGAGGTCGAGGTGCCGGGTGAGGTCGTGCAGGTGGAGGGCCGCGTCGACCTTGGGACGCAGAACCCTTTCGAGCCGCTCCGGGGTGAGGGAGTCGATGACGCCGTCGTCGAGGACGCCCGCGGTGTGCACGACGGCGGTCAGGGGATGCTCCGCCGGTACGGTCGCCAGCAACGCGGCCAGCGCGTCCCGGTCCGCGGTGTCGCAGGCGGCGATCGTCACCTCGGCACCCAGGGCACGCAGTTCCTCACCGAGCTCGCGGGCCCCGGCGGCGCCCTCACCACGCCGGCTGACCAGCAGCAGATGGCGGGCACCGCGCACGGTGACGGCATGCCGGGCAACGAGAGCGCCCAGGGCACCGGTGCCGCCGGTGACCAGAACGGTGCCCTCCGGGTCCCAGTCCCTCGGCAGGGTGAGCACGATCTTGCCGACATGGCGTGCCTGGCTGAAACAGCGGAACGCCTCCGGGGCCTGGCGGAGATCCCAGGCGGAAACCGGCACCGGGTGAAGGGCACCGGACCGGAACAGGGCCAGGACTTCGGTGAGCATCTCCTGGATACGGTCGAGACCCGCCTCGGCCAGGTCGAACGCCCGGTACATGACGCCGGGATGAGCGGCAGCGACGTCCTCGGGCGAGCGGACGTCGGTCTTGCCCATCTCCACGAAGCGTCCACCGCGCGGCAGCAGCCGCAGCGAGGCATCCACGAACTCCCGGGCGAGGGAGTCCAGCACCACGTCCACACCCCGCCCACCGGTCGCCGCCCGGAAGGCGTCCTCGAAGTCCAGAGTGCGGGAGGAGGCGATGCGCTCGTCGGCCAGGCCCAGCCCGCGCAGGGTGTCCCACTTACCAGGGCCGGCGGTGGCGTAGACCTCGGCACCCCAGTGGCGGGCCAGCTGGACGGCGGCCATGCCGACACCGCCGGCGGCCGCCTGGACGAGGACGGACTCGCCACCACGCAGTGCGGCCAGGTCGTGGAGGGCGTAGTAGGCGGTCATGAAGACGATCGGCACCGACGCCGCCTCCGCGAAGGTCCACCCCTCCGGCATCGGAGCGATCATGCGGCGGTCCACGACGACACGCGGGCCGAACGCCCCCGGCAGCATGCCCAGCACACGATCGCCCGGCGCGAGATCCGTGACACCGGAACCGGTCTCCACGACCAGGCCCGCACCCTCGCTGCCCATCAGCCCCGCATCGCCCGGATACATGCCCAGAGCGTTCAGGACATCACGGAAGTTCAGACCGGCCGCCCGGACGGCGACCCGGACCTCGCCCGGCGCCAGCGGCGCATCGGACCCGGGACTCGGGAGCAGCGTGAGGTGGTCCAGAGTGCCCTTGTCCTGGATGTCCATACGCCAGGCGGCACCGTCCGCGGGCGGCGTGAGCGCTGTCCTGGCGGGGACCCGGGCCAGGCGGGGCACGTGGACGGTGCCGCGGCGGATCGCGAGCTGGGGTTCGCCGGTGGCGAGGGCCGCGGGGAGCGCCCGGACGGAGGCAGGGTCGCCGTCGAG
>NZ_JBNGGC010000126.1:0-1517 GCF_049974565.1 Streptomyces sp. WG5
CGGCGCCGCGGGCCCGGGAGGCGGCCTGGGCCGCGGAGGCGGCCGCCGCGGCGGCCTGTGCGGCGGCGTTGGCGGCGATGCGTGCCGACGTGTTGGCGGCGCGGGCCGAGGAGATCGCCTCCTGGGCGGCCTTGGCGGCCCCGCGGGCCGCGTCGGCGGCCCGGCCGGCGGCGTTGGACGCCTTGGTGGCGTCCTCCTTGGCCGCGGCGGTCTCCGCGGCGGCCTTCTGCGCAGCCTCCTTGGCCAGCTTGGTCGCCGCGATGGCCCGCGCGGAGGCCTCCTTGGCGGCGTCGGTCTCCACCCGGGCCTGCCGGCCGGCCTCCTCGGCCTGCGCGACCAGGTCCTCGATGGTGGCCTGCTCCTGGTCGCGGGCCCGCGCCACGTACTGGCCGACCTCCAGGAACGCGGTCACGTCCTCGGGAGCGCCGTCCAGCGCTGCCCGAGCGGCCTCCTGGGTGGCCGGCCCGCCGGTGGAAAGGATCTGGACCACCAGCACACGCTCGTCGCTGCGCTGGGCGTCGTACTGCCCCTCGACGATGAAGCGCTGCACGTCCTCGGCGGTGCCGTTCATGGCGGCCCGGCCGACCGCCTTCACCTGCGGCCCGCCGGCGCTGATGATCTGGGTGGCACGGACCCGCTGGTCCTCCTCCAGCGGAGCCTGCCAGCCCGACTTCAGGAAGGTGTCCAGGTCCGCCGGCGTCCCGGCCAGAGCCGTCTCGGCGGCCTCCCGTACGGCCCGGCCGCCGACCGAGAAGATCTGCACGGTGGCGACCCGGTCGTCCGCCAGCTCCGCGACGGCCAGCTCACTGTCGAGGAACGTGCGCACCTGCTCGTCCGAGCCCAGCAGTGCCGCTTCCGCGGCCGCCTTCACACCGGGCCCGCCCGCCTTCCAGGCGCGCAGGACCTCTCCCCGGTCGGTGGCGGGAATGTGGTCCGTACTCGCCGCTTCGCCGGAGGCGGGAACCCCGGCCACCGGTGCCGCGACGGCCGGGGCTCCGAGGAGTCCCACGACGAGTGAGAGGAGAAGGGCCAGGCAGAGCGCCCGCGCGGACTGGCGCGTCGCGCTTGCCCGGCGGTCGGTTGCCAGGAGCCGGAACAGCCCGGCCCTGGATCTGTATCTCTGTATCAACGGAGGTCAGCCATTTCTTGTCAGCCCACCATGGTGGATGCGAACGGGAGTTCGGCCACGGAAGGATACGCGGCGCGACGGAGCGTCAGCTGATGAGTGATCAGTCCGCTGAGGCGCGCGTGCGTGACCGGAGGCGGAGCCCGACCGCTCGTACATCCGCGTGCGGCCGGGCTCTGGGGCGCTCGGCGCGCCGCGTGCCCCGTCGGGGAAGACGGCCGGCCGCGCCGTGACACCGGCGGCCCGCGGTCACCGGTGAACCGCGGGCGCCGGCGGCGCGCCGGGTCACGGCTGCGGTGCTCCGCGGGCGAGGGCGGTACGACGGACTGGGCCGGGTTCCCCGTGGAGCGGCGGCAGGGGCACGTGGTCGGGGTGTTCGTACGTTCCGAGT
>NZ_JBNGGC010000127.1:0-1408 GCF_049974565.1 Streptomyces sp. WG5
ACCAGCGCCATCGGACACTCCCCCGACCGCAGCGCCTGCGCGGCCAGGTGCAGCGCCACCAGCGACGACGAGCACGCGGTGTCCACCGTCACCGCAGGGCCTTGTAAACCGAGCACGTAGGCCACCCGGCCCGACGCCACGCTCTGGGAACCGCCGGTGATCAGGTGTCCGGCCATGTCCTCGCCGGATTGGCCCGCGACCTCGGTGTAGCCCGACGGGAACGTGCCGACGAAGACACCGGCCGCAGTGTCCGCCAGGGAAAGCGGGTCGATCCCGGCGTGCTCCAGGGCCTCCCAGGACATCTCCAGCAGCAGCCGCTGCTGCGGATCGGTCGCCATGGCCTCGCGGGGGGAGATCCCGAAGAACCCGGCGTCGAAGTCTCCGACGCCCTGGAGAAAGCCGCCCTCCGCGGCGACCGACGCGCCGGAGCTGGTCAGCTCGTCCAGATCCCAGCCGCGGTCGGCGGGGAAAGCCGAGACCGCGTCACGGCCCTCGGCCACCAGCCCCCACAGCTGATCGGGGTCGGACACACCGCCCGGGAAGCGGCAGGCCATTCCGACGATCGCGATCGGCTCGGTCTGCCGCTCCTCGACCTCGCGCAGCCGCCGCTGGACCTCACGGGAGTCGGCGATAGCCCGCTTGAGGTAGGCGCGGAGCTGCTCTTCGTTGGCCATGAGTTCTTTCCACTCCTAAATGTGTTGCTAAAGCAGATCTGCGAGGTGAAGCGCCGGATGCCCGATCTAATCGATCCCCTTGTCCACAAGTGCGAACAGGTCGTCGTCGGATGCGGATTCGAGGTCAGCGAGGTCGGTCTCCTCGGGCTCGCCGCACATGTCGAGGATCTCGCGAAGCCGCTCGGCAATCCGGTCGCGATCCGCCGCGTCGGAGACTACTGAGGGGAAGGTCCTCTTGAGGTTGTTCAGATACGTCAGCACTGGTTCGGCGGCTGACGGTTCCTCCCCCGCGATCTGCTCTCGCAGATAGGTGGCCACCCGGTCCGGTGTCGGGTAGTCGAACACCAGGGTGGCGGGCAGGCTCACCCCGGTCACTGTGGCGAGCCGGTTGCGCAGCTCGACCGCGGTCAGCGAATCGAACCCCAGCTCCCGGAAGGCCCGACCGTTTTCGATCTTGTAGGTCGAGGCATGGCCCAGGACCGCGGCGACATGGCCACGGATCAAGTCCAGCAGGAATCCATGGCGCTCGTCGGCCGGGATGGTGACCCAGCGTTGTGCGAAGCCCCCGGGGTCACGCCGGTCGTTCCCAGCGATGCGGCGGGCGACGCCGCGAGTACCAAGGGAGGGCATCAGCGGTGACCGTTCGCCCTGGCGGCGCAGCCGGGTCAGTCCCACCACGGCCTGGTCGGCGAGGAGTGCCTGGTCGAACAGCTCCAGTCCCTGCTCCACCGACA
>NZ_JBNGGC010000128.1:0-1384 GCF_049974565.1 Streptomyces sp. WG5
GAACGGGTCTGTCAAACGAGCGGTGTAACTGGAGGGGTTGGGACTACTGGCGGGCTGCCGACAGGCGGCCGTCGAAGGTGATGTCGAAGGCGTTCAGTGCGGTCTTCCAGCGCATGGTCCAGCGGGCCTGGCCCCTGCCCGTGGGGTCGAGAGACATGATCGCCATGTAGACGCACTTCAGGGCGGCCTGCTCGTTGGGGAAGTGGCCGCGGGCCTTGACTGCCCGGCGGATGCGGGCGTTCACCGACTCGATCGCGTTGGTGGTGCAGACGATGCGGCGGATCTCGGTGTCGAACCGCAGGAAGGGGGTGAACTCCTCCCAGGCGTTCTCCCACAGCTTCACGATCGCCGGATACTTCCGTCCCCAGGCGTCGGCGAACTCGGCGAACCGCTCCAGGGCGGCTTCCTCGGTCGGCGCCGTATAGACCGGCTTCAGAAGCTTGGCGATCTTGTCCCAGTCCTGGCGGGCGGCATAGCGGAACGAGTTCCGCAGCAGGTGCACCACGCAGGTTTGCACAATGGTCGGTGGCCAGACGGCCTCCACTGCCTCGGGCAGGCCCTTGAGCCCGTCGCAGACGAGCATGAGGACGTCGTTCACACCGCGGTTCTTGATCTCGGTGAGGATGTGCAGCCAGTGCTTGGCGCCCTCGCCGCCGTCACCGGCCCACAGGCCCAGGATCTCCCGCCGGCCCTCGACCGTGACGGCCAGGGCCACGTAGATAGGCCGGTTGGCCACCGCACCATCGCGGATCTTCACGTGGATGGCGTCGATGAAGACGACCGGATAGACAGGGTCGAGGGGCCGGCTCTGCCATTCGGCCATGCCCTCGAGGACCTTGTCAGTGATGGTGGAGATGGTCTGGCGGGAGACGTCGGCGCCATAGACCTCGGCCAGGTGGGCCTGGACCTCGCCGGTGGTCAGACCCTTCGCGGCCAGCGAGACCACCATCTCGTCGACGCCGGTCAGGCGCTTCTGCCGCTTCTTGACGATCTTCGGTTCGAAGGAGCCGTCGCGGTCGCGGGGCACGCTGATCCCCACCGGGCCGACATCGGTCAGCACGGTCTTGGAACGTGTGCCGTTGCGGGAGTTGCCGCCGTTCCTGCCCGCCGGATCGTGCTTGTCATAGCCGAGGTGATCGGTGATCTCACCTTCCAGGGCGGACTCCAGGAGTCGCTTGGTCAGCTGCTGGAGCAGCCCACCCTCGCCGGTCAGCTGCAGGCCCTCAGCCTGAGCGCGGCCGACCAACTCGTCGATGAGCTGGTCGTCCACCTTCTTCGCCGGCTGCGGCTCAGCGGCCTTGACGGGCTCGGCCTCGGTCACGTTGTCGCTGGTCATCGATGCATCTTCCTTGATCAGGAGTTACACCGATCGTTTTACAGTCCC
>NZ_JBNGGC010000129.1:0-1377 GCF_049974565.1 Streptomyces sp. WG5
CAGGCCCCACCCCACGACCGATCAGCCAACGAGCCAGCCGGTTCACCCGCCCAGCCAACTCCCCGTACGACCACACCCCCTCACCACGCACCACCGCCACCGCGTCCGGACACTCCCGGACCCGCCCGGCAAACAACCCCGGCAACGTCACCGGCACCGGCGTGCCACCCGCCACCGACCACCCCAACAACCGCTCCCGCTCACCACCACTCAGCACATCCAACTCACCCACCCGCGAACCCGGCCCGGCCACCGCCTCGCTCAACACCCGCACCAACCGCGCCCCGAACAACTCCACCGTGCCCGCGTCATACAGGTCCGTCGCATACTCGATCAGCCCGGACATCCCCGCCGGACGACCGTCCTCGTCGAAGGTCTCACCCATGTTGACGGTGAGGTCGAACTGTGAACCGGATACGCCCGGGTCCTCGAACTCGGCTCGGACGCCTGGGAGTTCAAAGGCCAGGTCAGTGCTGTTCTGGAGCGCCAGCATGATCTGGACGAGCGGGTGATGGCCGGGCGAGCGCTGCGGGTTGAGCCGTTCCACCAGGTACTCGAAGGGGATGTCCTGGTGGCTGTACGCGGCGAGACTCGTCTCACGGATCTGTGTCAGGAGTTCACCGAACGTGGGATCCGACGTCACGTCGGCGCGTATGACCAGGGTGTTGACGAAGAAGCCCACCAGGTCGTCCAGACCTTCGTCGGTGCGGCCGGCGATGGGCGATCCCACCGCGATGTCCCGCCCCGCGCCCAGCCGCGAGAGCAGCGCCGCCAGTCCAGCGTGCAGGACCATGAACAGCGTCGCGTCCGCCGCACGGGCAAGCTCCCGCAACGCGGCATGCGTCGAGGCGTCGAGTGTGAAGCTCACGGTGTCGCTGCGATAGGAGGGGGTCGCGGTTCGCGGCCGGTCGGTGGGCAGGGAGACGACGTCGGGCAGGCCGCGCAGGTGGTCCGTCCAGTAGGCGGCTTGGCGGCGCAGCAGGCTGTCGGGGTCGGTGTCCTCGCCGAGCAGTTCGTGCTGCCAGACGCTGTAGTCGGCGTACTGGACCGGAAGCGGGTTCCACTCCGGCCCCTCGCCTCCGCACCGGGCCGCGTACGCGGAGGCGAGATCGGCCGCGAGCGGAGTCATCGACCAGCCGTCGGCGGCTATGTGGTGCATCACGAGCACCAGGACGGCTTCCCCTGGCCCTGAGGTCAACAGCCGCGCCACTAGCGGGATTTCGCCGTCCAGCTCGAATCCGTGCTGAACACACTCCGCCAGCCGGGAAGCCAGCGTGTCCTCCGTCACCGGTTCGGCCGGGAGGGTGAGGTGGGCTTCGGTGGGGGTGAGGATGTGCTGGTAGGGCTCGCCGTCGAGGTCGGGGAAGACCGTCCGCA
>NZ_JBNGGC010000130.1:0-1296 GCF_049974565.1 Streptomyces sp. WG5
CGGCATGAACAGCACCGAACCGCAGAGAAGCAGGATCGTCGCCGTCACCGGAGCCGGCACCGGGATCGGCCGGGCCACCGCCCGCGCCTTCGCCGCCGAGGGCGCCCACGTGGTCGCGATCGGGCGGCGGGCCGAGCCCCTGAAGGAGACCGCGGCCAGGCACGACCGGATCACGCCGCTGGCCGCCGACATCACCGCCGAGGGCGAGCCGGATCGGATCATCCAGACCACGCTGGAGACACACGGCCGGCTGGACGTGCTGGTCAACAACGCAGGCATCGTGCGCAGCGGCGCCCTCGGCACCCTGACACCGGAGATGATCACAGCTCAGCTCGCCACCAACCTCGTCGCCCCCATCCTGCTGGCCCAGGCCGCGCTGTCACCCCTGGAGAAGTCGGGCGGGGTGATCGTCAATGTCAGTACGTCGGTGGGACAGCGGGCCTGGCCCGGCAGCTCGGTCTATGCGGCTACCAAGACCGCTCTGGAACTGCTGACCCGCAGCTGGGCGGTTGAGCTGGCACCCCGCGGGATCCGGGTGGTGGCGGTCGCCCCCGGCGCGATCGACACCCCCATCGGCGAGCACCAGGGCCTGACGCCGGAGCGAATGGCAGCGGTGCGGGACTGGCAGCTGGCGCACACACCACTGGCCCGGATCGGCCGCCCCGAGGAGGTGGCCTGGGCAGTCACCCAACTTGCCGCACCGGCCGCATCGTTCGTCACCGGAGTGGTACTCCCCGTCGACGGCGGAGCGGTCGTGGCGTGATAGGAGTTGCCCGGGAGGTGGGATGGGTGCGGATCGGTGAGCTGGCCAGGGCGACCGGGACAACCGCCCGTGCGCTGCGGCACTACGAACAGGCCGGACTGATCTCCTCGCAGCGGGCCCCCAACGGCTACCGCATCTACGACGACCGGGCGGTGGTGCGGGTCCGCAATATCCGCTACCTGCTGGCAGCCGGGCTCACCCTGGACGACGTGCGGGTGTTCCTGCCGTGCCTGGACGGCGATGTGGCCGCCGCACCGCCCTCGAACAAGGGCCTGCGGGTCGCGTTGGAACGGCTGGCGGTCCTCAACGAACGGATCGCCGCCCAGACCGAGGCCCGCGACCGACTGGAGGCGGCGTTGCAACAGGCAACCGGTGGTCGGATCCGCCCAGTGGCCTGAACGCCCACCTCGTCGCAGAAGCCGGAGAAGCCTGGAGTCGCTACGCTCCCCACGGCCACGCACGGTGACCACGAGCCCTTACTGGCCAAGGAATACGCCACTCTCGATTACACGAGGTTGCCAGTGTCACACCCC
>NZ_JBNGGC010000131.1:0-1242 GCF_049974565.1 Streptomyces sp. WG5
GACCCGCCTCGACATCACCCCCACCCCCATGCCCCAGAACCTCGGCGACCAGCCCCCGCACCAACTCCACGACAAACGGCGCACGATCCCCCTCCGCCATCCCCCGCAACCGCACAGCAAACGACGAACCGACCGCCTGAGAGGACTCATCCGTGCTCTCTTCAGTACGGGCGACCGTCATCGCTTCCGGCAGTTCGGCGAGGAGCCTGCTGGGACGCGCGGACGTGAAACCAGGAGCGAAACGCTCCCAGTCCATGTCCGCGATGGCGACGACAGTGTCCTGGGCGCCCACCGCACGGTGCAGGGCGGTCAGCGCCGTTGCCGCGTTCATGGGCGATACACCGCCTCGGCGCATCCGGGCGGCCATCGCCTCGTCGGCCGCCATGCCGCCCTCGGCCCACGGACCCCACGCGATCGACGTCGCCGCCAAACCATCCGCACGCCGCTGCTCCGCCAGGGCGTCGAGGTAGGCGTTCGCGGCCGCGTAGTTGCCCTGGCCCGCGGCTCCCCAGACACCGGCGGCAGAAGAGAAGAGGACAAAGACGTCGAGGGTGATGTCCAGCTCGATCGTCAGCTCGTGCAGGTAGAGCGCCGACGTGGCCTTCGCCCGCAGCACACCGTCAATGCGCTCCGGGGTCAGGGCATCCAGTACACCGTCGTCCAGCACGCCCGCCGTGTGAACGACGGCGGTCAGCGAATCGGCATGCTCGGCGAGCACAGCGCGCAGCGCCTCACGGTCGGAGGCATCACACACCACAACGGAGACGTCGACACCCAACTCCGCCACCAGCTCAGCAGCACCCGGTGCATCCATGCCACGGCGGCTGGTCAGCACCAGCCGCTCGGCACCCGCCTCCGCCAACCACCGCGCGACACGACCACCCAGCGCGCCCGTGCCACCGGTCACCAGCACCGTGCCGGACGGCGACCACGACGCCGTGGCCTCGGACAGTGCTGCGCGAACGAGACGACGACCGAACACACCCGAGGAGCGGACCGCCACCTGGTCCTCACCAGAACCGGTCAGCACGCCCACCAGACGGGACTGTGCACGCTCGTCCAGCGATTCCGGCAGGTCGATCAGACCGCCCCAGCGCTCCGGCACCTCCAGGGCGGCGACCCGGCCCAGACCCCACAGCTGAGCCTGCACGGGCGACGTCAACCGGTCCGACCGGCCGACCGAAACGGCTCCACGCGTCAGACTCCACAACCGGGCGTCCACACCGGCATCGCCCAGGGCCT
>NZ_JBNGGC010000132.1:0-1212 GCF_049974565.1 Streptomyces sp. WG5
GGCCGGTACCGAGCTGCTGGAGGAGCTGACGCTGGAGGCGCCGCTCGTCCTGCCCGAACGCGGCGCACTCCAACTGCAGATCAGCGTCGGCGCGTCCGACGAGTCGGGCCGGCGGCCGATCGCCTTCCACACCCGCGCCGATCGCGCGGGGGAGGAGGTGCCGTGGGTGCGGCACGCGACCGGACTGCTCGCCGAAACCACGGCGGAGCCGGTGTTCGACCTGGCGGCGTGGCCGCCGGCCGGGGCCGAACCGGTCGCCATCGACGGACTCTACGAGGCCCTGGCCGCGGCCGGGTTCGCGTACGGATCGGTCTTCCAGGGACTGCGGTCGGTGTGGCGTCGTGGTGAGGACGTGTTCGCCGAGGTCGGACTCGGTGACGAGACCGCCCCCGGTGCAGAGCAGTTCGGGCTCCACCCCGCGCTGCTCGATGCGGCCCTGCACGCCATCACCGTCGGCGGGCTCGTCGAGGACACCGGACAGGGACGGCTGCCGTTCTCCTGGTCGGGTGTCGCCGTCCACGCCGTGGGTGCCTCCGAGGTCCGGGTGCGGTTGTCGCGTGCGGGCCGGGACGTGGTGGCGCTGGAGTTGGCGGACGCCGAGGGCGTGCCTGTGGCGTCGGTGCGGGGCCTGGCGCTCCGGGCCTTCTCGCCGGAGCAGTTCGCGGCCCCGGCCGCCGGGAGCGGGGACGCTCTGTTCGAGGTCCGCTGGTCGCCCGTCTCCGGTGGCGGTGCGCCGGTCGAGGACTGGATGCTGCTGGGTGCCGGGTCCCAGGCGTTCGCGGACCTGGCGGCGCTGGCTGCGGCTGCCGTGGAGGGCGGGACCGTACCGGCGGTGCTGGTCGTGCCGTGTCTGGCGGACGGGGAGGTTCGGGACGTCCCGGATGCCGTGCACGCGGAGACCGGCCGGGTGCTGGACCTGGTGCGGGAGTGGCTGGGCGACGAGCGGTTCGCCGATTCGCGTCTGGTGTTCGTGACCCGGGGCGCGGTCGCTGCGGCGCCGGGTGACGAGGTCGCGGATCTGGCGCACGCGTCGCTGTGGGGTCTGATTCGGTCCGCGCAGTCGGAGAACCCGGGTCGCTTCGGTCTCATCGACCTCGACGGTGACGGTGGTGTCGACCCGGACACCGTCGCAGAGGTGCTCGCGGCGGGTGAGCCGGAGGCCGCGGTGCGGGGTGGCGCGGTACAGGTGCCGCGTCTGGTGCGTGCGGTGGT
>NZ_JBNGGC010000133.1:0-1189 GCF_049974565.1 Streptomyces sp. WG5
CCGGTGCCTCGATGCCCCGGCGGCTCACCAGCACCAGGTGCTCGGCGCCGTTGCCCGCGAGCCAACGGGCGACATGTGCGCCCAGCGCGCCCGTGCCGCCGGTGACCAGCACCGTGCCCCGCGGGCGCCACTCACGCGCCACCGCGGTGTCCGCCGGCCGCGCACGCACCAGACGGCGACCGAGCATCCCGGAAGCCCTCAGGGCCACCTGGTCCTCCGCGCCGTCGCCGCCGAGGACACCCGCCAGGCGGGTCAGCGCCCGGTCGTCCACCGTGTCCGTGCCGGGCAGGTCGACCAGGCCGCCC
Source organism: Streptomyces sp. WG5 (assembly GCF_049974565.1). Lineage (NCBI taxonomy): Bacteria > Bacillati > Actinomycetota > Actinomycetes > Kitasatosporales > Streptomycetaceae > Streptomyces > Streptomyces sp. WG5. The sequence goes on from NZ_JBNGGC010000133.1 coordinate 306, forward strand.
CAGCGGCCGCCCTGCTCCATGGAGGCGACCCGCCCGAGACCCCAGATCAGCGCCTGGGCGGGATCGGTCACCTGCTCGGAGCGGCCGGCGGCGACGGCGCCGCGGGTCAGGCACCACAGGGGCACGGCCACCTCGGCGTCACCGAGTGCCTGGACGAACGTGAGTTCACCCGCGAACGCGCCTTCGCCGCCGAGAGCGAGGAGGGAAAGGATGCCGCTGGGGGCGGAGTCGTCGAGTGCGGCCCTCACGGTTGCCGTGAGCTGCTCGCGGTCGGTCGTACCGTGCTCGACGCGCACGGTGCGCACCTGCGCCCCGCGGGCAGTGAGCGTGCGCTCGACGGCGGCCGTCCACTCCTCGTCCGCGCCGGTGAGCGTGTCGGGGACGGCGAGCAGCCAGACGCCGGTGAGGTGAGCGGAGGTGGGCTCGGGCAGGGGCTTCCACGTCACGCGGTAGCGCCAGCCGTCGACGGTGGACTGCTCACGGCTCTGCCGACGCCAGGACGACAGTCCGGGCAGGACATTGCCCAACGAACCGATCGCTTCCGGGGTGTCGAGAGCGAGGGTGCCCGCGAGGGCTTCGAGGTCCTCGCGTTCGACGGCCTCCCAGAAGCGGGCGTCGGTCTTGTTCTCCACCGGCACGTCGAGGTCGGGATGCGCGCTGATCTCGGGCCAGAACCGCTGCGGCTGGAAGGCGTAGGTGGGCAGGTCGACGCGCTGCGCGCCGGTCCCGGCGAACACCGCCTGCCAGTCCACGGACGCGCCGTGGACGTAGGCCTCGCCCAGGGAGAGCCAGAACCGCTCCAGACCCCCTTCATCGCGGCGCAGGGAACCCAGGACGGCGGCGTCACGGCCGGTGTCCTCGACGGTCTCCTGCACACCGACGGT
>NZ_JBNGGC010000134.1:0-1149 GCF_049974565.1 Streptomyces sp. WG5
TACTGAGGTTTTCGGGTTGTCGTCGGGTGGTGACGGTTCATGATCCCCGCGGTATGCCGATGAGGTGAGGTATCCAGAGGGTGGGGGCCTGACCGCTGAGCGGCGGGCATTTCGTGAGGAGATCCGGCTTCAGGCCGGCGAGAGATTCGCGGCGGGCGAGAAGACGGCGGCGATCGCGAAGGATCTGCGGGTGAGTGTGCGGTCGGTGGAGCGCTGGCGTCGTGCCTGGCGCGAGGGCGGCATGGAGGCCCTGCGCTCGGCGGGTCCGGCGAACTCCCCGACCGTCACAGACGCCCAGTTCGCCGTGCTCGAGGAAGAACTCGGCAAGGGGCCGGCCGCACACGGCTTCGAAGACGAACGCTGGACCCTGACGCGGGTGCAGACGGTGATCCGCCGGCGTCTGCGGGTGAGCCTGTCGGTGGCGACGGTGCGGCGGCTGCTGAAACGGCACGGCTGGTCCTGGCAGGCACCCGCCCGCAGAGCACTCGAACGCGACGAGCATGCGGTGGAGCTGTGGAAGAGGGAGGTGTGGCCGCAGGTAAAAGACTCGCGGCGGCGTCCGGTGCCTGGATCGTCTTCGAGGACGAGGCCGGCTTCTCGATGACTCCGCCCCGTGCCCACACCTGGGGCCGTCGCGGACACACCCCTGTCATCCGCGTCCGCGGCAGGTCCCGCCGCCGGACTTCCATCGCCGCACTGTGCTGCTACAAACCCGGCGAGAAGAGCCGCCTCATCCACCGGCCCCGCACTCACCTCCGCCTCAAGGGTGCACGCAAAAGCTTCTCCTGGCAGGACTACCGCGACCTCCTGGTCCGCGCACACATCCAGCTCGACGGCCCCATCGTGGTGGTCTGGGACAATCTCAACACCCACCTGGCCACCGGGCTGAAGCGGTACGAGGCCGACCACGACTGGCTCACCACCGTCCGTCTTCCGCCCTACGCACCTGACCTCAATCCCGTCGAGGCCGTCTGGTCGCTGGTACGCAGGGCGATGGCCAACACCGCCTTCGACACATCCGACGACCTCGACCGCACCCTTCGCCGCGAGTTACGCAGGATCCAGCTCCGTCCCCACCTGGTCGACGGCTGCCTGACCGCCACAGGTCTGGCTCTCACCCCACCGACCCCGCCGTGAAAACCTCAGTAG
>NZ_JBNGGC010000135.1:0-1119 GCF_049974565.1 Streptomyces sp. WG5
TCGCCGTTGATGTCGGCGAAGTAGAGCCGGCCCTTGCCTTCCTGGCCGAGGAAGTTGCTCCAGCCGGCGCTCCAGTGCACGGGCGGGTTGAAGCGGTACACCGGATCGCCCGGCTTCGAGGCGAACCTCTCCCTCGCCGTGCGCACCGTGATCTCTCCGTCCCTGCTCAGGACGATGAGGTCGCTCAGCCCGTCCCCGTTGACGTCGGCCGCGTACACGACCTCGCGCAGTTGCTCCCGCGTCTCCCTCGCCCATGCCTGGACAGCGCTGCCGTCGACGCGCGGGGAGACGGCGTTGTTGCGGGTCTCGGCGGGGTCGGTGCCCCAGCAGCCGCCCTGCCAAGACTGGCTGGCGAGCGCCACCAGCTCGTACACGCCGCTCTTCTGACGGACGATCGGACCGCCGGCGTCACCGGCGCAGATCGCGTCGGTGTCCGTCGTGCCGTCGAGCGCGATCGTGGTGTCGGACACGGACTCGACCGTGAAACTCGCGGTGTGCGGGGAGAGTGGCGCCCATTCGTCCTCGGTGCGCCCGAACCCTGCCACCGTGAGCTCCTCGCCCGGGGTGGGTGCGGTCGCGGCGAAGGCGACGGGGGCGACATCCGTGACCGGGGCGGCGAGGCGGGCGAGCACCATGTCCCGGTCGGTGCGGGGAGCGAGTTCGACGACATCGACGGGAGAGTCGGCGTCGGCGTTGGGGCCGACAACGGCCTGGACTTTCCACTTGGGCTTGCCGGCGGCGACCTGGCCACCGCCGAGGTCGTCGGCGAAGCAGCTGGCGGCGGTGGCCAGCCACCGGGGGTCGATCAACACCGCCGAACAGGCCCGCTGGTTGTCACCTATCTGGAGGCGGGCGGTGAAGGCGTAGGTGCCGTCGGTGGCGGCGGGGCCGGTCGCGGCCTGGGCGGTGCCGGTGGTGAGGCAGGCGGCGGCCACCGCGGTGGCCATCAGACCTGCGGTGATCGCGGCGCGTGAACGGAGTCTTGACACGAGGAGTACTCGTTCCTTTCGCTGTGCAGCGTGTGCAGTGTGTGAGGGAGGCCGGGTCAGCCGGTGACGCGGAGTTCCAGCAGGACGGCGGCAGCGCCGCCGACCCCTTCGCCGACGCCCTGGAAGTCGT
>NZ_JBNGGC010000136.1:0-1105 GCF_049974565.1 Streptomyces sp. WG5
CGCCGGATGGTGTTGAGGCGGGTGATGAGGGGGGCGATGGTGCGGCCCTCGCGTGCGGCGGCGGCCCAGTCGCGGGGTTTGAGCTGGTACTTCTCGCTGTCGAGGTATTCCTCGCTGCCTTCGCGCAGGGGGGTGTTCTCGCAGAGTTCGTAGCCGCTGTAGATGCCCCAGGTGGGGGAGAGGGTGGCGGCGAGGACGGCGCGGACCTCGAAGGCGGGGCGGCCGCCGTGCTGGAGGTAGGCGTGCAGGATGTCGGGGGTGTTGGTGAAGAGGTTGGGCCGCATGTAGGAGGCGGCGTCCCCGGAGAGTTCGGTGAGGTACTCGGTGAGTTCCTGTTTGGTGGTGCGCCAGGTGAAGTAGGTGTAGGACTGCTGGAAGCCGATCTGGGCGAGGGTGTGCATCATCGCGGGGCGGGTGAAGGCCTCGGCGAGGAAGATGACGTCGGGGTCGGCGCGGTTGATCTCGCCGATGACCTTCTCCCAGAAGACGACGGGTTTGGTGTGGGGGTTGTCGACGCGGAAGATCCGTACGCCGTGGTCCATCCAGAAGCGCAGGACGCGGACGGTTTCGGTGACGAGGCCGTCGAGGTCGGCGTCGAAGGCGATGGGGTAGATGTCCTGGTACTTCTTGGGCGGGTTCTCGGCGTGGGCGATGGTGCCGTCGGGGCGGTGGTGGAACCACTCGGGGTGTTTGTGGACCCAGGGGTGGTCGGGGGAGCACTGGAGGGCGAAGTCGAGGGCGATCTCCAGTCCGTGGCGTGCGGCCCGGTGGACGAAGTCGTCGAAGTCGTCGAGGGTGCCGAGGTCGGGGTGGACGGTGTCGTGGCCGCCTTCGGGGGAGCCGATGGCCCAGGGGACGCCGACGTCGTCGGGGGTGGCGGAGAGGGTGTTGTTGCGGCCCTTGCGGTGGGTGGTGCCGATGGGGTGGACCGGGGGGAGGTAGACGACGTCGAAGCCCATGGCGGCGATGGCGGGGAGCCGGCGGGCGGCGGTGCGGAAGGTGCCGTGGGGCCGGGTGGGGGTGCCCTCGGAGCGGGGGAAGAACTCGTACCAGGCGCCGTAGAGGGCGCGTTCGCGTTCCACCAGCAGGGGCAGCGGGTCGGAGG
>NZ_JBNGGC010000137.1:0-1002 GCF_049974565.1 Streptomyces sp. WG5
CTCCATCTGCTCGGCGATCTTCATGGCCTCCTCGATGAGGGTCTCCACGATCTTGGACTCGGGAACCGTCTTGATGACCTCGCCCTTGACGAAGATCTGCCCCTTGCCGTTGCCGGAGGCGACGCCGAGGTCCGCCTCGCGGGCCTCGCCGGGCCCGTTGACGACACAGCCCATGACCGCGACGCGCAGCGGCACCTCCATGCCCTCCAGACCGGCCGTGACCTCCTCGGCCAGCTTGTACACATCGACCTGGGCGCGGCCGCAGGACGGGCAGGAGACGATCTCCAGACCGCGCTGCCGCAGGTTCAGCGACTCCAGGATCTGGATGCCGACCTTGATCTCCTCGACCGGCGGGGCCGACAGGGAGACGCGGATGGTGTCGCCGATGCCCTGGGAGAGGAGCGCGCCGAAGGCGACGGCCGACTTGATGGTGCCCTGGAAGGCCGGGCCGGCCTCGGTGACGCCCAGGTGCAGCGGGTAGTCGCACTGGGCGGCGAGCTGCCGGTAGGCCTCGACCATCACGACCGGGTCGTTGTGCTTGACGGAGATCTTGATGTCGCGGAAGTCGTGCTCCTCGAAGAGCGACGCCTCCCACAGGGCGGACTCCGCCAGCGCCTCCGGGGTCGCCCTGCCGTACTTCTGCAGCAGGCGCCGGTCGAGCGAGCCGGCGTTCACGCCGATGCGGATCGGCGTGCCGTGGTCGCGGGCCGCCTTGGCGATCTCCTTGACCTTGTCGTCGAACTGCTTGATGTTGCCGGGGTTCACCCGGACCGCCGCGCAGCCCGCCTCGATCGCCGCGAAGACGTACTTGGGCTGGAAGTGGATGTCCGCGATCACCGGGATCTGCGACTTCCTCGCGATCACGGCCAGCGCGTCCGCGTCGTCCTGCGTCGGGCAGGCCACCCGGACGATCTGGCAGCCCGAAGCCGTCAGCTCGGCGATCTGCTGGAGCGTCGCACCGATGTCCGACGTACGGGTCGTGGTCATGGACTGCACCGACAC
>NZ_JBNGGC010000138.1:0-1000 GCF_049974565.1 Streptomyces sp. WG5
CAATCGCGCGCTGCGACACGCCGGCGGCGACCGCGTCCTGCTTCAATTGGGCCAGAAACTGATCGAAGCTCTGGCCGCCATGGCAGCGTGCGCCGGATTGGGTGTGGGCGGGGGAGGCGAACGCAGCAGCGCCGACAAGCAGAACGCCAAACATGGAAGGAAAGCGCAGCATGAGAGTTTCCCCTGAATGTCATGGCCGGGCTTGACCCGGCCATCCACGTCTTTGACCGCCACAACCGGCAAAAGCAAGGCGTGGATCACCGGGTCAAGCCCGGTGATGACGATCGTGGTTGGTGAAACACCCGCGTCATCGCGACTCCGATTCAAATTTCAAACAGCCACGCATGATTGCTCTCGCGATTGATCGCGAGTTGATCTGTGAAACTCGCCCCACAAAGAACGAGGGGCATGGAGCGCCGCGAGGCGCACCTTGTCTTCGTTTCGCTTCCGGCATCGCGTGCGAGGCGATGGTCTTCCGGAAGCGCATCGCCTTGCGGCGCTCCATTGCGGCGATTTTGGGCGAGGGGACCGTACTTCCGGGTGCGGACGGGGGAGGTTACTCGACCCCTGATCCGGACGGCTTTCGCCGCCTTCGTCCGCTCCGCGTCCAGCCGGCAAACGGCAGAGCCACATAGTTGGCCCGGACGGTGACCCCAGCCTCCCGGACGCGTGTTTGCGAGACACGCGCGCAGGCGCCGCATCCTGCTCCGCTTCAAAGCGCCCTCGAGAAGCGCCCCTCACGAACAGGACACGCCGAATATAAGAGCGGTCTGGCGCGCGGGGATTTCTATCCCCATCACGAAATGTTTCGGAGCCAGGGACATCCAGTTGTGGACGGCCATCGCATCCATGTCATTGACCGCCCATCGTTCCCCCTCCACATAAGACTCACACCTAACCGCGAGATGTGATGACCCGCGATCCGACCATTCCGAAATCCGGCGAGAGGCCTGTTGCGGCCAAGGGCGGAGCGTTGCCGGAGACCCAAACGTCGGCCGCC
>NZ_JBNGGC010000139.1:0-982 GCF_049974565.1 Streptomyces sp. WG5
TACTGGCCCGACCTCCCGACAGCGGCAGGCGATGTGGCCGGGGCGGGTCTGGTGTCGGCTGAACACCCGCTGCTGGGTGCGATGGTGGCCCTGCCCGGTTCGGGTGGGATGCTTTTGACCGGGAGGCTGTCGCTTCGCTCGCATCCCTGGCTGGCGGATCACCGGGTGCAGGGGAAGGTTGTTTTCCCTGGTACGGGGTTTGTTGAGCTGGCGGTTCGGGCTGGTGACGCGGTGGGCTGTGACCGGCTGGCTGAGCTGGTTCTGGAGGCGCCGCTGGTTATCCCGGAGCAGGGTGGTTGCCAGGTGCAGGTCCACCTCACCGAGCAGGGGCAGGGCTGGACGGTGGAGATCCATGCCTGCCCGGACGGCGGTGAGTCCTGGACGAAACACGCCACTGGTGTGCTGGCCGGCAGCGGTAGCCGTCAGACCGGCGTCGCGGACGACGGCGTTTTTGACGCGCTGGGGTCGTCGTGGCTGCCCGCGGACGCGACGCTTGTGGACACCTCGGGTCTCTACGACACGGGTGAGGACTTCGGCATCGTCTATGGGCCGGTGTTCCAGGGGCTGACGAAGGCCTGGACGCAGGGCGAGCGGGTGTGGGCCGAGGTCGAGCTGCCGGAGGCGCAGTGGGCGCAGGCCGGAGCGTTCGGGATACACCCCGCGCTGCTGGACGCCGTGCTGCAAACCTCGATGTTCGCCGGGCTGGGCTCGACGCAGACCACACGGTTGCCCTTCATGTTCACCGACGTCGTCCTGCGGGCTTCGGGGGCGACCCGGGCCCGGGTGTGTGTGACTCGTACCGGCTCCGACCAGGTCGCCATAGCGGTGGCCGACACCACGGGCGCGTCGGTGTTGTCCATAGCTGCATTGGTCGTTCGCCCGATGGAGGAAGGCGCCCTGGGCGCCGGGCCGCAGGACTCGGTGGTGCTCGCGCCGCAGTGGTCCGATGTGGAGTTTGCCGGGGAGGTCCCGGGCACCGGTG
>NZ_JBNGGC010000140.1:0-974 GCF_049974565.1 Streptomyces sp. WG5
GAAGCGCGACAAGTTCGGTCCGCGCTCGGAGCGCAGCCAGCGGCTGCTCGACCAGATGGAGCTGCAGCTCGAGGAGCTGGCGGCAGCGCAGGGCGAGGATCAAGCCAGGGCGGAGACCGCCGCCGTCCCGGTGCGGGGCTTCACGCGGCAGAAGGCTGTGCGCCGCAACTTTCCCGCCGATTTGCCGCGCCGGCGCATCGTTCATGCGGCGCCGACGACGTGTCCCTGCTGCGGCGGCACGAAGCTGTCGAAGATCGGCGAGGATGTCACCGAGACTCTCGACGTCATTCCGCGGCAATGGTTCGTGACCGAGCATGTGCGGGAGAAGTTCAGCTGCCGCTCGTGCGAGAAGATCGGTCAACCGCCGGCGCCGTTCCATGCGATTGCCCGCGGCTTTGCCGGCCCGAGCCTGTTGGCCATGATGCTGGTCGAGAAGTATGCCAATCATCAACCGCTCAACCGGCAGAGCGAGCAGTATGCGCGTGAGGGAATCGAGTTGTCAGTCTCGACCATGGCCGATCATGTCGGCGCCTGTGCGGCCACGCTGCGGCCGCTCTACGAGCTGATCAAGGCGCACGTGTTCGCCGCCGAGCGCGTCCACGGCGACGACACCACCGTGCCGGTGCTGGCGAAGGGAAAGACCCGGACGGGTCGGATCTGGACCTACGTTCGCGACGACCGTCCGTTCGGCGGCAAGGTGCCACCCGCTGCCGTGTACTTCTACTCGGCAGATCGCGCCGGCATCCATCCCGAGCAGCATCTCGCCGGCTACGCCGGCATCCTTCAGGCCGATGCCTATAGCGGGTTCAATGCGCTCTACGCATCGGATCGCAAGGGCGGACCGATCACGGAAGCCGGCTGCTGGGCGCATGCCCGGCGCAAGCTGTTCGAGCTTGCCGACGTCGCTTCGAAGGCGCGCAACGGGAAACCGGCCACGATCTCGCCGATCGCGGTCGGGGCGGTGCAGAAGGTCG
>NZ_JBNGGC010000141.1:0-971 GCF_049974565.1 Streptomyces sp. WG5
AGCCTCGCCGTCCTGGACGACCTCACCGAGCGGAGGTGGGGCAGGGACAACGTCAAGGGCGGCGCCATGGCGGCGATCTACGGTCTCGCCATCGGTGACGCCCTGGGCTACCCCACCGAGTTCCTCGACATCGCTCAGCTCACCAGCCGCTACGGCTCCTGGCGGCAGCTGGAGCTGCCCATCCGTTCCGGCGTGGCCCGGGTCTCGGACGACACCCAGATGACACTGGCGGTGATCGAGGCGCTGGCGGACGTCGTGGACGGCGGCGGGGTGGCCTCGCTGACCGCCGCGACCGCCGAGCCGGCCCTGCGCGCGCGCTTCGTGGCCTGGCTTCGCTCCCCCGACAACAACCGCGCACCGGGACGAACCTGCCTGGACGCGTGCGCGGCCCTGGAGCGCGGTGTGCCGTGGCAGGAGGCCACCGTGATGGCCTCGAAGGGCTGCGGAGCGAACATGCGGGTGGCGCCCGTCGGACTGCTGCCGGGGCTGACGGCGGAGCAGCGCGCGGGTACGGCCCAGTTGCAGGCCGCGCTGACCCACGGCCACCCCACCGCGCTCGCAGCCAGTGACCTCACCGCACACGCCGTATGGCTGCTGACGCACAACTGCCACCCTTCCGAGCTGCTGCCGCGCCTGCGCCACTACGGCCGCTCCGCACGCCGGACGTACCACGGCGACTGGCTCGGCGACCTGGCGCGGCGGGCGGGCGCGGCCGACCCCGCCGACTTCATCGCACACGGCTGGGACGAGACCCTCGCAGCCCTCGACACCGTCTCGGCCGCCCTCGACCACCCGGACCCGGAGCGCGACCCCTGCGAGGTGACCGGCGCGGGCTGGATCGCCGAGGAAGCACTCGCCACCGCCCTGTACTGCTTCCTGCTCTTCCCGGAAGAGCCCGTGGCGGTCGTCCAGCGAGCGGCGTTCTCCTCCGGCGACTCCGACTCCGTCGCCGCGCTGGCCGGGGCGTTCGC
>NZ_JBNGGC010000142.1:0-950 GCF_049974565.1 Streptomyces sp. WG5
CTCCGCATCAACCGGCTCACCCGTCAGATTCGACACAACCGGAATCCGCGGCGCACTCCACGACAACCCGCCCAGAACCCGCTCGAACTCATCCAGCATCGGCTCCATCAACGGCGAATGAAACGCGTGCGACACCCGCAGCCGACTCGTCCGACGCCCCTGCCGCGCAAACCCCTGCGCAACAGCGACAACCTCACCCTCATCCCCGGCAATCACCACCGACCCCGGAGAGTTCACCGCCGCGACCGACACCCTCCCCGACGACAGCAACCCCGCCACCTCAGCCTCAGACGCCTCCACCGCCACCATCGCACCACCCGACGGCAACGCATCCATCAACCGGCCACGAGCCGCCACCAGCACACACGCATCCGCCAACGACAACACACCCGACACATGCGCCGCCGCCACCTCACCCACCGAATGCCCCAGCAAGTAACCCGGCACCACACCCCACGACTCCAGAACCCGGAACAAAGCAACCTCAACCGCGAACAACGCAGGCTGCGCCCACCCAGTCCGCTGCAACAGCCCCGGATCCTCCCCCCACACCACACCCTTCAACGGACGCTCCACATACCGGTCCAACTCCGCCACCACCGCATCAAACGCCCGCGCAAACACCACCGACGACTCATACAACCGCCGGCCCATCCCAAGACACTGAGAACCCTGACCACTGAACAACACACCCACACCAACACCAGACACACCCGCCCGAACCCGGCCCTGGAACACCCCGGACGCCGGCTCACCCCCCACCACCGCCCGCAACCCCGCCAGCAACTCACCCCGGTCACCACCGACAACCGCAACACGATGATCAAACACAGACCGAGTCACCGCCAAAGACAACCCCACATCCCGCACACCCACACCAGGACGGGCATCGACCCACTCCAGCAGACGCCCGGCCTGAGCACGCACCGCCTCCACCGACTTACCCGACA
>NZ_JBNGGC010000143.1:0-933 GCF_049974565.1 Streptomyces sp. WG5
TGAGGACCGCGGGTAATTGGCTTTGGTATTCAATGGGGATGGAACAGCCCGTCGGACTTTAGGGCGTCGATCGCCTCGGTGCGGGTGAGGCCGCGATACAGGCAGAACCATTCTCCGGTGTGGCGGTGCCACTGGAGGTTGAAGCGGTCGCGGCTGATCCAGTCGAGGCGGGCGAAGGGGGCGTCGAACTCTTCGCCGAGATTCTCCGGGAATCCGGAGCGGTAGCGCTGAATGAAGCGATACTTGGTGCCGTGCCATTTGCCGAGGATGTCGACGGGATAGTTGAACTGCGTCTGCCGGATGGCCGGCAGGAAGCGGGGCTTCAGGAAGTCATCGATCAGGTGCTGGCAGGCGGTGGTCACTGCCGATTTTTCTGCCGCAGACAAGCCGGATGATCTCATATCTCGTCTTGGCTCAGGCTGCTTCAGCGCGGCTCGGCATGGGCTTTCGCCAATTCCACGGCAGAAGCTCATGCACCCGGAGAGCAGCATGATCGTTGATGCGCGCCAGTACGTCGGCAAGCCAGGCTTGCGGATCGACGTCGTTGAGCTTGGCCGTTTGAATCAGCGTTAGCATGACCGCGGCACGGTCGCCACCGCGATCGGAGCCGGCGAACAGCCACGACTTACGGCCAAGGGCAATTCCGCGCAGCGCGCGCTCGGCTGCGTTGTTGCTCAGGCAGATGCGGCCATCCTCGAGGAAGCGCGTGAACACGTCGACACGCTTGAGCATGTAGTTCATGGCCTTGGCCACCTCGTTGTGGTGCGACAGCTTGGCCCGCTCCCGTTTCATCCATTCGATCAGATCATTCACCAGCGGCGCGACGTCTTTGCGGCGCGCGGCCACGCGCTCCGCGGGCGACATGTCGTTGATCGAGCGCTCCAGCGCGAAGATGGCATCGAACTTCTGCACCGCCTCGAACGCGATCGGCGA
>NZ_JBNGGC010000144.1:0-930 GCF_049974565.1 Streptomyces sp. WG5
TCCGGACGTGGTGGGTGGGGTGGGGGGTTCGGCGAGGATGATGTGGGCGTTGGTGCCGCTGATGCCGAAGGAGGAGATGCCGGCGTGTCGGGTGTGGTCGGGGGTGGGGGGCCAGGGGTGGGGCTGGGTGAGGAGGTGGAGGTTTCCTGTGGTCCAGTCGATGAGTTCGGTGGGTTTGTCGGCGTTGAGGGTGGCGGGTAGTTGGGCGTGGTGGAGGGCCATGACCATTTTGATGACGCCGCCGACGCCTGCGGCGGCTTGTGCGTGGCCGAGGTTGGATTTGAGTGATCCGAGCCAGAGTGGGCGGTCGCGGTCGGTGCCGTAGGTGGTGAGGAGGGCTTGGGCTTCGATGGGGTCGCCGAGGACGGTGCCGGTGCCGTGGGCTTCGATGGCGTCGACGGCGGTGTGGGGGATGCCGGCGTCGTGGAGGGCGGCGCGGATGACGCGTTCCTGGGCGGGGCCGCTGGGTGCGGTGAGTCCGTTGGAGGCGCCGTCCTGGTTGACGGCGGTGCCGGCGACGACGGCGAGGACGGGGTGGCCGTGGCGTTGGGCGTCGGAGAGGCGTTCGACGACGAGGACGCCGACGCCTTCGGCCCAGGCGGTGCCGTCCGCGTCGGCGGAGAAGGATTTGCAGCGGCCGTCGGGTGCGAGTCCCCGCTGGCGCGAGAACTCGACGTAGGTGTGGGGAGTGGACATCACCGCGACGCCACCGGCGAGGGCGAGTGAGCACTCGCCCGAGCGCAGGGCGCGTATCGCCAGGTGCAGGGCGACCAGCGAGGAGGAGCACGCCGTGTCCACGGTCAGTGCCGGGCCCTGTAATCCGAGTGTGTAGGCCACCCGGCCCGATGCCACACTCGACGTGGTTCCCGTCAGTCCGAACCCGGCGGCCCCGGCACCCGCCTCACCCAGCCGCGGACCGTACTCCTGGGC
>NZ_JBNGGC010000145.1:0-929 GCF_049974565.1 Streptomyces sp. WG5
CTCGATCCCTCGGTACTGCGCACTCCGGAGGGACTGCCGCCCATGCTGCGGTCGCTCGCCCGCGGTGTGGCCCGTCCGCTCGCCAGGGATGTCCGCCAGGACCCGGATGGATTCGCCCGGCGGTGGGCGGCGATGCCGGGTGGGGAGCGCTCCGGTTTCCTGCGGGATCTGGTTCGCGGGCATGCGGCGGCTGTGCTGGGGCACCGGTCTGCGGAGCAGGTTGATATCACCCGGCCGTTCAAGGATTTGGGGTTCGACTCGTTGACGGCGGTTGAGTTGCGTAACCGGCTTGCCTCGGCGACTGGTTTGCGGCTTCCCGCGACGCTGGTGTTCGACTATCCCACGGCCAGGGTTCTGGCTGATTACGTGGCTGGGCTGCTCGGTGACGCCCCCGCTGAGCCCGCGGTGGCGAGCTTGCCGCCGGTGGTGTCGCTGGACGACGATCCGATCGTGATCGTCGGCATGGCGTGCCGTTACCCGGGGGGTGTGTCGGGCCCGGATGATCTTTGGCGTGTTGCTGCCGAGGGACGGGATGTGGTGTCGCAGTTCCCGACCGACCGTGGCTGGGACCTGGAGGAGCTCTTCGGTTCGGGCGGGCCCGGTTCCGGTTCGGGGGCGTCGACTACGGGCCAGGGTGGTTTCCTGGAGGGGATCGGCGATTTCGATGCGGAGTTCTTCGGGATCTCTCCGCGTGAGGCGGTGGCGACTGATCCGCAGCAGCGGCTGTTGTTGGAGACGTCGTGGGAGGCATTGGAGCATTGCGGGATCGATCCGTCCTCTCTGGCGGGCAGTTCGGTCGGTGTGTTCGTCGGTGCCTTCGAGTCTGGATACACGCGGGTGGCGAGTGACTCTGTCGACGATGTGGCGGGGCATCTGGTGACGGGTGGTTCGCAGAGTGTGTTGTCGGGGCGGGTGGCGTATGTGCTGGG
>NZ_JBNGGC010000146.1:0-909 GCF_049974565.1 Streptomyces sp. WG5
TCCAGCACGAACAGACCCGCACCCGGCACCGCACGCCCGATCGGAACGCCCCCACCCGCGGCCAACGGATCACTGATCGCCGCAGCCACCGTGATCTCCGTCGGACCATAGGCATTGATCAGCCGGCGACCGGGGGCCCAGCGGGCTACCAGCTCCGGCGGGCACGCCTCCGCACCCACCGCCAGAGCCACCAGACCCTCCAGCCGCTCCCACGCACCCTCCGGCAGCGTCGCCACCACCGACGGCGGCAAGAACGCATGCGTCACCCCGCCCCGCGCAAGGGCCTCCTCCAGCTCCGCCCCCGCCAGACCGGACCCGGCCTCCGGCACCACCAGCGCCGACCCAGAACCCCACGCCAGCACCAGCTCCAGCACAGACGCGTCGAAACTCAGCGACGCCGTACGCAGCACACGGCCACCCGAGCCGATACCCATCCGATCCACCAGACCCGCCGCAAACCCCGCAACACCAGCGTGCGTAACCTCCACACCCTTCGGACGACCCGTCGAACCCGACGTGTAAATGACATACGCCGGATGAGAAGGCAGCAACGGCACCACCCGCTCGACGTCAGTGATCTCCTCACCCGACAGACCTTCGGCGCCGACCTCATCCAGCAGCACAACCCCCACCGACAGGCCCTCCGGCAGACTGGCCGCTGCCTCCCGCGTGCTCAGCACCAGCCCCGGCCGCGCGTCCTCCAGCAGCCAGCCGATCCGCGCCCCCGGATACTCCACATCCACCGGCACATACGCAGCCCCCGCCGACACCACACCCAGCACCGAAACCAACTGCTCCACACCCGCCGGCACCGCCACCCCCACCACATCCCCAGGCCCCACCCCACGACCGATCAGCCAACGAGCCAGCCGGTTCACCCGCCCAGCCAACTCCCCGTACGACCACACC
>NZ_JBNGGC010000147.1:0-889 GCF_049974565.1 Streptomyces sp. WG5
GCTGGACCCGGCGCCGCCGCCAGCCGCGCCGGCGCCACCGTGCTGCCGACCGATCCGGTGACCACCGGCAGCGTGCGCTATCGCTGATCTTTCCACCGTCGTCGTCCCGGCGAAAGCCGGGAGGTGGATTCACACTCGAAGTGCAACACTTGAGCAGCAAAGACCTCTGTCGGGGTCTTGAAGTCAAGGCATTTGCGCGGGGTGTTGTTGTAGGCGGCGATGGACTTGCGAAGGCGGCGGGTCGGCAGCTTCTCAAGGTCGGTGTTGCGCGGGATGAAGCGGCGCATGCGGCCGATGGCGTTCTCGATGCCACCTTTCTGCCAGGGGGCGTGGGGATCGCAGAAGAACGTCTTGATCAAGAGGCTTTGCAAGGAAAGGTGAGCTGCGAACTCGGTGCCGTTGTCGAAGGTGACGGTCCGGCGGATCGGTTGTGGCAGGACCTCGAACAGGCGCACGAGATGGTGGGCGACGCCGGAGGCGAGCTTGCTTGCGAGGGGGACGCCGAGCAACAGGCGGGAGGTGCGCTCATGCACGGCCAAGATCTGCTGACCGTATTTGGAGAACATCATGAGGTCGGCCTCCCAATGGCCCGGGGTCTTGCGATCGGCGACCTCGATGGGGCGCTGATCCAGCGAAACACGGCCTTCGATGAAGCTTGCGGGACTGCCGCCCCGCTTGCCGCGACGACCGCGCTTGCTCTTGCCGCGCGGCAAATAGCGCCGCCAGCTGAAGTCCGAGGTGCGGGTGAGCTGGGCATAGATGAAGCGGTAGATGCTCTCATAGGAGATCACCCTGCGGCCGTGCTCACGCGCCAGCCGGCCGGCGACCTGCTCGGGCGACCAGCCCCGACCAAGACGTTCCAACACCGCGCGGCGCAGGCCGGGCTCTC
>NZ_JBNGGC010000148.1:0-838 GCF_049974565.1 Streptomyces sp. WG5
CGGTTGTCGTGTGCGGTGTCGATCTGGTCAGGCGAGACCGCGCGCAGCGCCAGTGACTCCACCGACACCACCGGGGCACCCGTCGGATCGGCCAGCTCCAGCGACACCGCACCGTCCCCGGCCGACGCCACCCGCACCCGAACAACCGACGCACCGGCAGCGTGCAACCGCACACCACTCCACGCGAACGGCAACCGCGCGCCCTCATCAGCGCCCGCGAGAACACCACCCAGGGCCAGACTGTGCAACACCGCGTCCAGCAGGGCCGGATGCACACCGAACCCCTCGGCAGCACCGTGCAACTCCGCCGGCAGCGACACCTCGGCGAACACCTCGCCATCACGCCGCCAGGCCGCACGCAGCCCCTGGAACACCGGGCCGTAAGCAAGACCAGCCCCGTCCAGCGTCTCGTACGCCGCGTCGACCTCAACCGCACTCGCACCGGCCGGAGGCCACACAGACAGATCAGCCACACCCGACCGAACGCCGTCCGTCAGCACACCCACAGCATGCCGCACCCAGGGCACGTCCTCATCGTCCCGACGCGAGTAAACGGCCACCGAACGACCACCCGAACCGACGGCCTCCCCGACCACCACCTGCACCTGAACCGCACCGGACTCCGGCAGAACCAACGGCACTTGAAGCGTCAGCTCCGCCAGATCCGGACAACCCACCCGCTCACCCGCATGCAGAGCCAGCTCCACGAACGCCGTCCCCGGCAACACCACCGACCCGAACACCACGTGATCGGCCAGCCACGGATGCGAACGCAACGACAACCGCCCCGTCAACACACACCCGTCGACGTCCGCGAGCGCGAGAGCCGCACCCAGCA
>NZ_JBNGGC010000149.1:0-808 GCF_049974565.1 Streptomyces sp. WG5
GACCCGCCTCGACATCACCCCCACCCCCATGCCCCAGAACCTCGGCGACCAGCCCCCGCACCAACTCCACGACAAACAGCGCACGATCCCCCTCCGCCATCCCCCGCAACCGCACAGCAAACGACGAACCAGCGGAATCGTCGGACTCGTTCGCGTGTCCCGTGTCGGCAGCCGCGGCCACCTCGGAAAGGTCGGCAAGGAGCCTGCTGGGACGCGCGGACGAGAACCCGGGAACGAAACGCTCCCAGTCGAAGTCGGCGATCAGAAGGGCAGCCTCCGCAGATCCGGCTGCCCGGTGCATCGCCACCATGGCGAGATCTGCCCGCATCGGCGGAACCCCGCCACGGCGCATGCGGGCGGCCATCGCCTCGTCGGCCGCCATGCCACCCTCGGCCCACGGACCCCACGCGATGGACGTCGCCGCCAGACCGTCCGCCCGCCGCTGCTCCGCCAGCGCGTCCAGGAAGGCATTCGCCGCCGCGTAATTGCCCTGACCGGCTGCGCCGATCGTGCCGCTCATCGACGAGAAGAGGACGAACGCGTCCAGCTCGACACCCAGCTCGACCGTCAGCTCGTGCAGGTTGAGCGCCGACGTGGCCTTGGCCCGCAGGACGGTCTCGAGACGGTCCGCGGTGAGGGAGTCGAGGACCCCGTCGTCCAGGACGCCGGCGGTGTGCACCACGGCGGTCAGCGAATCGGCGTGCTCGGCCAGCACAGCGCGCAGCGCCTCACGGTCGGACGCGTCACAGGCGACGACGGACACCTCGACACCCAGCTCCGCCACCAGCTCGGCCGCACCCGGCGCGTC
>NZ_JBNGGC010000150.1:0-784 GCF_049974565.1 Streptomyces sp. WG5
GCCTCGATCGGGTCCCCGAGCCGCGTGCCGGTGCCGTGCGCCTCCACCGCGTCCACGTCAGCCGTCGACAGCCCGGCGCTCGCCAGGGCCTGGCGGATCACGCGCTGCTGCGAGGGGCCGTTCGGCGCGGTCAGGCCGTTACTGGCACCGTCCTGGTTCACCGCCGATCCCCGTACGAGAGCGAGGACCGGGTGCCCGTTGCGGCGCGCGTCGGACAGCCGCTCCACCAGCAGCATGCCCACACCCTCGCCCCAGCCGGTGCCGTCGGCCGCGGCGGCGAACGCCTTGATCCGGCCGTCCTCGGCGAGCCCGCGCTGACGGCTGAAGTCGATGAACGGCCCCGGCGACGACATCACCGTCACACCGCCGGCAAGGGCGAGCGAGCACTCGCCGCTGCGCAGTGCCTGCGCCGCGAGGTGCAGCGCGACCAGCGACGCGGAGCACGCCGTGTCGACCGTCACCGCGGGGCCTTCGAGACCGAAAGCGTAGGAGAGCCGGCCGGAGACGACGCTGGCCGCGTTGCCCGTGCCCAGGAATCCTTCGATGCCCTCGGGGATGGTCTGGAGCGCCGTCGCGTAGTCCTGGCCGTTGGTGCCGACGAAGACGCCCGCCTGGCTGCCGCGCAACGAGGACGGATCGATCCCGGCCCGCTCGAACGCCTCCCACGAGGTCTCCAGCAGTAACCGCTGCTGCGGATCCATCGCCACCGCCTCACGCGGCGAGATCCCGAAGAAGTCCGCGTCGAACTCGGCCGCGTCGTAGAGGAACCCGCCACCGCGGGCGT
>NZ_JBNGGC010000151.1:0-777 GCF_049974565.1 Streptomyces sp. WG5
CGGGCCGCAGGACTCGGTGGTGCTCGCGCCGCAGTGGTCCGATGTGGAGTTTGCCGGGGAGGTCCCGGGCACCGGTGGGTGGACGGTCGTAGGCCCGGACGCGAGTGCTGGTGTGGAGTACGCGGACCTGGCTGCTCTGGTCACCGCGGTCGAGGGTGGCACGCCGGTGCCTGAGTGTGTCGTACTGGGCGTACCTCACAATCCTGAAGGCCCGGTTGTGGGGTTGGCGCATGAGGTCACGGTGTGGGTGCTGGAGCAGGTGCAGCGCTGGCTGGGTGAGGAGCGGTTGGGCGGGTCCCGGTTGGTCGTGGTCACTCGGCAGGCGGTGACGACCGGCTCGGGCGATCCGGTGGTCGACCTGCCGGGTGCGGCGGTGTGGGGTCTGGTCCGCTCGGCGCAGTCGGAGAATCCGGACCGGATCACCTTGGTCGATCTCGAGTACGGCTTGGGTCTTGATCTCGGTGTGCTGGCGGGTGCGGTGGCGACTGGTGAGCCTCAGTTGGCGGTGCGGGGTTCGGTGGTGCGTGTTCCCCGTCTGGTGCGCCGCAGGGCTGCCGCGGATGTGGTTGTGGTGGAGGGTCCGGTGCTGGTCACCGGTGGTACGGGTGGTCTGGGCGGTGTGGTGGCGCGGCACCTGGTGCGTTCGTACGGGGTGCGGCATCTGGTGCTGGCCAGTCGGCGGGGTGAGCGGGCCGCGGGGGCGCCTGAGCTGGTGGCGGAGTTGTCCGGGCTGGGTGCGCGGGTCACGGTGGTGGCGTGTGATGTGTCGGACCGGGA
>NZ_JBNGGC010000152.1:0-771 GCF_049974565.1 Streptomyces sp. WG5
CGGGGCATCCCCGCCCCGCCGGCTCACCAGCAGCAGATCCCGCACCCCGTACTCGGTGACGAGATGCCGCACGAACAGACCGCCCAACGCACCACTGGCACCCGTCACCAACACCGTGCCGTCCAGCACCAGCGGCCCGGCCTCCGGCTCCGCCACCGCACGCACCAGACACGGCACCAGGAGCGCACCTTCGCGAGCGAGCATCTCGGACTCCCCTGCGGCCAGGGCAGCGGCAACCGCCTCCGTGGGCAGGGCCCGGTCGTCGAGGTCGACCAGGGCGAACCGGCCGGGGTGCTCGGTCGCGGCGGAACGGACCAGGCCCCAGACCGCCGCACCGGCGAGGTCACGAACAGTGACGGCGTCGTCGGCCGCCATGGCCCCCCGCGTGACGAACACGAGGCGGGAGTCGGCGAAGCGGTCCTCCTCCAGCCAGGCGTGCACCAGTGCGAGCGCGCCGGAGACCCCGGCGTGCACCGCTTCCGGCAGCACGCCCTCGGCCTCTCCGAGGGTGACGAACACCAAGTCCGGCACGGTGTCGGATGCACCGGCCAGGGCGGCGAGATCGGTGTGACGCGGACCGTCCAGAACCGGTGCCCCGGCGTCCACCACAACCCAACTGGTCGCCACGGAGGGCGAAGTCGTCTCCTGCCCGGTCGGACGTGTGGTCCATTCGAGCCGGTAGAGGCAGTTCTGTCGGTTGTCGTGTGCGGTGTCGATCTGGTCAGGCGAGACCGCGCGCAGCGCCAGTGACTCCACCGACACCACCGGGGC
>NZ_JBNGGC010000153.1:0-757 GCF_049974565.1 Streptomyces sp. WG5
TGGAAGCCGGTGCCCGAGCCGGCTGTCGCCCGCCTCACCGGGACGTGGCTGCTGGCCGTCCCTCACACGCTCACCGGTCCGGACGGGCAGTGGGCCGCCGCCGTGGAGCGCACGCTCACCGACCGCGGCGCCGACGTACGGCGGGTCGCCGTCGTCCAGGGCGACGACGACATGCGCGCCGACCTCACCGTATGCATGCGCGAAGCCCTCGCCGACGGGCCCGCCGTGTCCGGTGTCGTGTCCCTGTCGACGCCCTCCGGCACTGCGGCGGGCAGTGTCGTCACCACGCTCGGCGTCGTCCAGGCACTGGGCGACGCCGAGGTGACCGCGCCCCTGTGGTGCGTGACCCGCGGCGCCGTCGCCGCCGGCCGCTCCGAGCGGCTGGAGAACCCGGCGCAGGCGGCCGTGTGGGGTCTGGGCCGGGTGACCGCGCTGGAGCACGGCGAGCGCTGGGGCGGCCTGGTGGACCTGCCCGGCACGGACGACGTGGACGACCGGGCGCTGGCCCGGCTGGCCGGCGTCCTGGCGGGCGACGCCGCCGAGGACCAGGTCGCGGTGCGCCCAGGCGGTCTGTTCGCGCGCCGTCTGGTCCGTGCGCGGCCGGCGGACACCGCGGTGGCGCGTGAGTGGCGCCCGCGGGGCACGGTGCTGGTCACCGGTGGCACGGGCGCGCTGGGCGGACATGTCGCCCGTTGGCTCGCGGGCAACGGCGCCGAGCACCTGGTGCTGGTGAGCCGCCGGGGCATCGAGGCACCGG
>NZ_JBNGGC010000154.1:0-738 GCF_049974565.1 Streptomyces sp. WG5
GCGTCGGGCCGGCATCTCGTCCTTCGGCATCAGCGGCACCAACGCCCACACCATCGTGGAGCAGGCCCCGGACGACATGACCGTCACTGCCGCGTCGAGCCGGCCCGCCGTCGTGCCGTGGGTGCTGTCGGCGAAGAACGCGGCGGCGCTGAGCCTCCAGGCCGACAGACTCCGGGCACGCATCGCAGCCGACCCTCTGCTGGAGCCGGTCGACGTAGCCTGCACCCTGGCCACGTCGCGGGCCGCTCTGGAGCGGCGTGCGGCGGTCGTGGCGGGCGAGCGGGAGGAGTTCCTGAAGGCGCTGACGGCCATGGCCGCGGGGGAGGACGTGCCCGCGCTCCACCAGCGGACCGCCGCTGACGGCGCGCTGGCGTTCCTGTTTACGGGGCAGGGCAGCCAGCGGCTCGCGATGGGCCGGGAGCTGTACGACGCGTACCCGGCCTTCGCGGACGCCTTGGACGCGGTCTGCGCCCGGATGGACGCCCACCTCGATGTGCCCTTGAGGGACGTGCTGTTCGGGGACGACGCGGCTCTTCTCGACCGGACGGCTTACACGCAGCCGGCCCTGTTCGCGCTGGAGGTGGCGCTGTTCCGGCTGCTGGAGAGCTGGGGTGTGAGGCCGGACTTCGTGTCCGGGCACTCGATCGGTGAGATCGCTGCCGCGCATGTGGCGGGGGTGCTGTCGTTGGATGATGCGTGTGTGCTGGTGGCGGCGCGTGGGCGGTTGATGCAGGCGCT
>NZ_JBNGGC010000155.1:0-728 GCF_049974565.1 Streptomyces sp. WG5
CGTACCTCGGACGCGCCGACGGCGTGCAGAGTCACGCCCTGCCAGGAGAACGGCAGCTTGGCCTCACCGTCCGCGCTGTCGGTTCCGCTCACGCCCAGCGCGTGCAGCGCCGCGTCCAGCAGCGCCGGATGCACACCAAACGCACCCGCCTCGGCCTCCGCCGACTCCGGCAGCCGCACCTCGGCAAACACATCCCCGCCACGACGCCACACCGACCGCAGCCCCTGGAACACCGGCCCATAACCGAACCCGGCATCCGCCAAGCCCTCGTACAAACCGTCGACCGCAACCGGCTCAGCCCCGACCGGCGGCCACACCACCAGGTCGAACGCCGGCTCCGCACCCCGCTCGGCCAGCACACCAGCGGCATGCCGCACCCACGACGCATCCTCGCCCGCACCCTCCACCCGCGAATGCAGCACCAGCGCACGACGCCCCCCACCGTCAGGCGCACCCACCGACAGCCGCAGCTGCACACCACCCAGCTCCGGCAGCACCAACGGCGCCTCCAGCGCCAGATCCTCCAGCACCTCGCAGCCGACCAGCTCGCCCGCACGCACCGCCAGCTCGACAAACGCCGTACCCGGCAGCAGCACCGAACCCATCACCGCATGATCCGCAAGCCACGCATGCGTGGCCAGCGACAACCGACCGGTGAACACCACCCCGTCCGAATCCGGCAGCTCAACCGCCGCACCCAGCAACGGATGGCCCGCCGCACCGAGACC
>NZ_JBNGGC010000156.1:0-722 GCF_049974565.1 Streptomyces sp. WG5
CCCACCGGGTCCAGCCGCACCGGCTCACCCGCCGCCACCGACTCCCACGCCTGCCGCAGATCCGGCAACAGGACCCGCCACGACACCCCGTCCACCGCCAGGTGATGCACCACCACCAGCAACCGGCCCGACACCTCCGGACCCGCGTCGAACCACACCACCTGCACCACCACACCCGACTCCGGCGCCAACCGCGCCACCGCCGCACGCACCTCCCCCACCACCACACCATCGGCACCGGCATCGGCATCGGCATCGGCATCGGCATCGGCGAGAGGCACCCGGCGGACGCACCGGGCGGCGTCCACCGAACCCCGCTCCCCCACCACCAGCGCCCAGTCGCCGGACACCCGCAACCGCAACGCGTCGTGATGGTCAAGCAGCGCCTGCACCGCCGCCCTCAGCCGCCCCTCCCCCAGCCCCGCCGGCACCCGCAGGAACACCGACTGCTGGAAACCCTCCGCCGTACCCCGCCACTCCCGCAGCCAGCGCATCACCGGAGTCGCCTCGACCGGACCCGTACCGTCGTCCTCGACGGCGTCCGCCGCCTCCTCGCCGACGGTGCGGCAGACCTCCGCCAGCGCGGCCGGTGTCCGGTGCTCGAAGATCTCGCGCGGGGTGAGGACGAGACCGGCCCGCCGTGCCCGGCTGACCAGCTGGATCGACATGATGCTGTCCCCGCCCAGCGCGAAGAACCCGTCGTCCGCGCCGACCCGCTCCAC
>NZ_JBNGGC010000157.1:0-708 GCF_049974565.1 Streptomyces sp. WG5
TGATCCGTTGGCCGCGGGTGGGGGCGTTCCGATCGGGCGTGCGGTGCCGGGTGCGGGTCTGTTCGTGCTGGATGAGCACCTGGCACTTGTTCCGGTGGGTGTGCCGGGTGAGTTGTACGTGTCGGGGCCCGGGTTGGCGCGCGGATATGTGGGGCGGCCGGGTCTGACCGCCGGCCGTTTCGTGGCCAGCCCCTTCGGCGCCAGCGGCGAGCGGATGTATCGCACGGGTGACCTGGTGCGGTGGAACACGGATGGGCAGTTGCAGTACCTGGGGCGTGCCGATGACCAGGTGAAGATCCGCGGCTTCCGTATCGAGCCGGGTGAGGTCCAGGCCGCGTTGGAGGCCGAGCCGGGTGTTTCCCGGGCCGTGGTCGTGGCCCGCCCGCACCACGACGACACCCGCCTCGTCGCCTACGTCGTTCCTTCGTCGGCGGAGGCGGGAGGCACGACCGGCGAGCAGGTCGAGGAGTGGCGTGAGATCTACGACTCGGTGTACGGCGAGGCCGAGTCGGACGTGCTGGGGGAGGGGTTCGAGGGGTGGAACAGCTCGTACTCGGGTGAGCCGATCCCGTTGGCGGAGATGCGGGAATGGCGCCATGCGGTCGTGGAACGCATCCGTCGCTTCGGACCCCGCCGGGTGTTGGAGATCGGTGTCGGTTCCGGGTTGTTGATGGGGCATGTGGCGGCGGGGGTGGAGTCGTACTGGGC
>NZ_JBNGGC010000158.1:0-698 GCF_049974565.1 Streptomyces sp. WG5
CGACACGGCGCGTGAGACGCGTGTCCCGGTCAAGGGCGTGCGCAGGGCGACGGCGGCGGCGATGGTCGGTTCGGCGTTCACGGCGCCGCACGTCACCGAGTTCGTGACGGTCGACGTGACGCGCACGATGAAGCTGGTCGAGGAGCTGAAGCAGGACAAGGAGTTCACCGGCCTGCGGGTGAACCCGCTGCTGCTGATCGCCAAGGCCCTGCTGGTGGCCGTCAAGCGCAACCCGGACATCAACGCCTCCTGGGACGAGGCGGCGCAGGAGATCGTGGTCAAGCACTACGTCAACCTGGGCATCGCCGCCGCGACCCCGCGCGGCCTGATCGTCCCGAACATCAAGGACGCCCACACCAGGACACTGCCGCAGCTGGCCGAGTCCCTGGGCGAGCTGGTGTCCACGGCCCGGGAGGGCAAGACCTCCCCGGCCGCCATGCAGGGCGGCACGGTGACCATCACCAACGTCGGCGTCTTCGGCGTCGACACCGGCACACCGATCCTCAACCCGGGCGAGTCCGCGATCCTCGCGGTCGGCGCGATCAAGCTCCAGCCCTGGGTCCACAAGGGCAAGGTCAAGCCGCGCCAGGTCACCACCCTCGCCCTCAGCTTCGACCACCGCCTCGTCGACGGCGAACTCGGCTCCAAGGTCCTCGCCGACGTCGCCGCGATCCTGGAGCAGCCGAAGCGGTTGATCA
>NZ_JBNGGC010000159.1:0-696 GCF_049974565.1 Streptomyces sp. WG5
GACATCGCCCTGCTCACCGAGCAGCGGGAGTGGCCGGAGACCGGACGCCCGCGTCGGGCCGGCATCTCGTCCTTCGGTGTCAGCGGCACCAACGCCCACACGATCATCGAGCAGCCCCCGGTCGTCGTTGCCGAGGTGGCCGATGATGCCGGCCCCTCGTCGCGGATGGCCGGCGCTCTGCCCCACGTCCTGTCGGCCAGGTCCCCCGAGGCCCTGCGCGCCCAGGCAGCTGTCCTCAGCGCGCATCTGGCAGTGGCGGGGGAGCCGGACCGCCGCACCCCGGAGCCCGTCGACCTCGCGTATTCCCTCGCGACCGGACGCGCGCACCTGGGCCATCGCGCGGTCGTCCCGGCCGGGAGCACGCGGGAGGTCGCGGACATGCTCGGGCGGCTGGCCGCCGGGGAGCACCTTCCCGCCGTCGTCACGGGCACGGTGGACGACGGCCGCACGGCGTTCCTGTTCACCGGGCAGGGCAGCCAGCGTCCAGGGATGGGCCGGGAACTGTATGCCGCCTACCCGGCCTTCGCGGACGCGTTGGACGCGGTCTGCGCACACATGGACGTGCACCTCGACGCCCCGCTGCGGGACGCGCTCTTCGCCGAGACGGAGGAGCGTCCGCTGGATCGTACGGAGTTCGCGCAGCCGGCGTTGTTCGCGGTGGAGGTGGCGCTGTTCCGGCTGCTGGAGTCGTGGGGT
>NZ_JBNGGC010000160.1:0-685 GCF_049974565.1 Streptomyces sp. WG5
GACACCGCCGGCATCGAAGCCGACGAACTGACCGTCCACACCCCCGACCTCGACGACGTCTTCTTCGCCCTGACCGGCAGCACCGACGCACAGCCCACCCAGCCCAGCCAGCCCGAGGAGGCTGCCCGATGAGCACCCCCCTGGCCCCCACCCGCCCGGCCCGCATCTCCCTCGCCCTGCGCGACTCCTCCACGATGCTGCGCCGCAACCTCCTGCACGCGCGCCGCTACCCGTCCCTCACCCTGAACCTGCTGCTCACGCCGGTCGTTCTGCTGCTGCTCTTCGTCTACATCTTCGGCGACGTGATGAGCGCCGGCATCGGGGACGGTGGCGCGGACCGCTCCGCGTACATCGCCTACCTCGTGCCGGGCCTGTTACTGATGACCATCGGCAGCACCACGATCGGCACCGCGGTGTCCGTCTCGATGGACATGACCGAGGGCATCATCGCCCGCTTCCGCACCATGGCCATCCACCGGCCCTCCGTGCTGATCGGGCACGTCATCGGCAGCGTGGTGCAGTCGGTCCTGAGTGTGGTCCTCGTCGGCGCCGTCGCCGTGGCCATCGGCTTCCGGTCCACGGACGCCACGGTTCTGGAGTGGGCCGCGGCACTCGGACTGCTGGTGCTCTTCACTCTCGCGCTCACCTGGATCGCGGTCGGCATGGGTCTGGTCAGCCCGAACGC
>NZ_JBNGGC010000161.1:0-679 GCF_049974565.1 Streptomyces sp. WG5
GATGTCCGATCAGCGATGTCGTCAGACCGTGCACCTCTCCTGGAAAGAGAGGGAGGAGGAGCGCCGAAAGACGCGCCTTCAATTCAAGTACGCGGCCGGCATCGTGTCGCCACGAGAGGCTGACCGCGAAACGCCTTTCGACGCTCCGCCGCGGCGATTTCTGTCCTCGGGACCGCACTTCCGGGTGAGGATGGGGGAGAAACTCGACCCCTGATCCGGCCGGCTTTCGCCGCCTTCGTCCTCACCGCGTCCAGCCGGCGAACGGCAGAGCCCCATAGTGAGCCCGGACGGTGACCCGAGGCCTCCCGGGAGCGGAGAAGGACGTCCCTTCTCGCGCGCGCAGGCGCCACATCCCGCCCCGCGCTATCAAGCGTCCCTGGCAACGCCCCTCAAGTGAGGCGGGATGGATAGGAATATAATCCATATAGGAAATTTGTCAAGACAGATTTGCCGCCTCGACCTGAATCTGTAGGCTACTGCGCACTTAAAAATTTACTGCTTTGAACAAGGTCATCCATGCCCAGAATTTCGGACCATTTCAAATTAGATAAGACGCAAGCAGAACTCGACTTCGTCAATATCAACACCAACAAAGACACTCGCCTATACGTCGACCCCTACGCAATCGAGATTCGCGATGATGAATTGTCCGACGAACTCAAGTTTCATATTACGACAT
>NZ_JBNGGC010000162.1:0-660 GCF_049974565.1 Streptomyces sp. WG5
CTGCCGCCTAATTCCGGCACCTCGCGTTAATGATGAACCGCGAAAGCGCGCTTGGCGAGGGTCCCCTCGCTAGGCGCGTCGCGGCGAATCGGCTTCAACGTCTGCGACCCTGCCCAGTTGGCTAGTGTCGGTCTTGTCGGCCGGAAATTGGCCCATATCTGGGTTAAGCCTTGAGCCGACAGGCCTTAGCCAAGTAGCCTTTGAGCCGAGTTGCCCTGAGCCAAGTTCTGCATCACCCCTAACCCTTGGGTTCTTTCATGCGCGATCCCGTTGAAACCTACATGAACCTCGTGCCGATGGTGGTCGAGCAGACCAATCGCGGCGAGAGGGCGTACGACATTTTTTCGCGCCTGCTGAAGGAGCGCATCATTTTCCTCACCGGTCCGGTCGAGGACGGCATGTCGACGCTGGTCGTCGCGCAGTTGCTGTTTCTTGAAGCGGAAAATCCGAAGAAGGAAATCTCGATGTACATCAACTCGCCGGGTGGCGTGGTGACATCGGGTCTGGCGATCTACGACACCATGCAGTTCATCCGCCCGCCGGTGCACACGCTTTGCACGGGGCAGGCCGCGTCGATGGGCTCTCTCTTGCTCGCGGCTGGCGCGAAGGACAACCGCTTCTCGCTGCCGAACTCGCGCATCATGGTTCATCAGCCGTCAG
>NZ_JBNGGC010000163.1:0-657 GCF_049974565.1 Streptomyces sp. WG5
CTCGACGGGGTCCGGGCGTTGGAAGCGGCCGGGGTCACCACGTACGTCGAACTCGGCCCGGACGGTGTGCTGTCGGCACTGGCCCAGGAGTGCGTCACAGCAGAAGCGGTGTTCGTCCCCGTCCAGCGTGCGGCCCGTCCCGAAGTCGAGAGCTTGGGCGCCGCACTCGCACAAGCCCATGTCAGAGGCCTCTCGATCGACTGGTACGCGTACTTCGCGGGCTCGGGCGCCCGGCGCGTGGACCTGCCGACCTATGCCTTCCAGCGCCGGCGGTTCTGGTTCGAGCCCTCCGCCGCGGTCGTCGGCAACGCGCCCGCCGTTGCGTCGGATTCCTGGTTCTGGGATGCGGTGGAGCGAGGGGACCTCGCGGCGCTGGCCGCCGCTCTCGACCCCGAGGACGAGGCCGCCTGGGGCAGTGTCCTGCCTGGCCTGGCGGCGTGGCGTCGCCAGGGTCGGGAGCGGTCGGAGGTGGACGGCTGGCGGTACCGGGTGGTGTGGAAGCCGCTGGGCGACGTCGCTACTGGTCGGCTGGCGGGGCCGTGGTTGGTGGTCGTTCCGGCCGGGAGTGACGTCGACGGGCCGGTGGTGGGTGCGCTGGCGGGGCGTGGTGCGGAGGTGCGGCGGGTCGAGGTCGAGTCGGGCGTGGATCGTGCGGCG
>NZ_JBNGGC010000164.1:0-649 GCF_049974565.1 Streptomyces sp. WG5
GCTGATGATCGTCTCGGGGCGCCCGCGTCGCAGGATGATGGCGTCCAGTTCGCGCGCCACCCGCCGGCCCGACAGCGAGGTGTCGGCGACGAGTCCGAGGCACTCACGTGTGCAGTTGTCGATCACCGTCAGGATGCGGAAGCGCCGCCCGTCGGTCATCTGATCGGACACGAAGTCCAGCGACCAGCGCTGGTTCGCGACCAGAGGAATCTCCAGCGGCCGCCTTGTGCCCATCGCGCGTTTGCGCCCGCCGCGCCGACGCACCGTCAGCTTTTCCTCGCGGTAGATCCGCTGGACCCGCTTCTTGTTGACCGCATGGCCCTCGCGCCGGAGCATCACGTGCAGACGACGATAGCCGAACCGCCGACGCTCCTGGGCCAGGGCCTTCAGCCGATCGCGCAGGGTGCCATCGTCCGGTCGTGTCGCCTGATAGCGCACGCTCGTCCGATCAACGCCCAGCACCCGGCAGGCCCGCCGTTCGCTCATCTCGTAGGCCGACTGCAGGTGCGCCGCCGCCTCTCGATGCGCAGCGGGCGTCACCACTTTTTTCCCAGCAGATCCTTCAGCGCGACGTTGTCCAGCATCGAGTCCGCCAGCATCCGTTTCAGCTTGGCGTTCTCGTCTTCCAGCGCCTTCAGACGACGGGCCT
>NZ_JBNGGC010000165.1:0-645 GCF_049974565.1 Streptomyces sp. WG5
TGGGACAATCCCCGGGTGTTCGCAAATGCCAATCTGCG
The DNA here is from genome assembly GCF_049974565.1 of Streptomyces sp. WG5. Classification (NCBI taxonomy): domain Bacteria; kingdom Bacillati; phylum Actinomycetota; class Actinomycetes; order Kitasatosporales; family Streptomycetaceae; genus Streptomyces; species Streptomyces sp. WG5. The sequence goes on from NZ_JBNGGC010000165.1 coordinate 39, forward strand.
CGGCGGGCTTTACGCGGCGCCTGACCCGGCCGGCTTCCGCAGCTTTTCCCAGCGCTACCGTGCGAAATACAGCGGCGATCCGGTCCGCACCGCAACCCTCGCCTATGACGGCGTAGCGCTGGTTGCTGCGCTCGCCCGCACACAGGGCGGCCAGCGGTTTTCGCCGGAGGTCCTGACCAATCCTTCGGGCTTTGCGGGCATCGACGGGTTGTTTCGATTCCGCAGCGACGGCACCAATGAGCGCGGCCTCGCCGTGATGCGCGTCGCGCCCGGCGGCGGTCAGATCGCGGCTGGATCGCCGAAGAGTTTTGGGGCTTGATCGTCGTCCGGCGGTCGAGCTGCCTCGCCGAGCGCCGGCGCCCTGCTTTGCATGGGGTTGTTTTCGACATTTTTGGCAGGCGCCTCCACTCCGCCTCAAGCCTGCTCGCCCGCCAGCGTCGGATGCTCCTTCAAGACCTCGGCCTTGATCGAGCCGGCATGGATGGCGCGGAACAGCGCCCGCGCGGTCTTGATGTTGTTGGCCTTCATGCAGAGGCCGACGATCTCGCGCACCGCGGAATCGCGCATCAGCTCGTCGGATATCTTCATCGCGATCTCCATCGCGACC
>NZ_JBNGGC010000166.1:0-641 GCF_049974565.1 Streptomyces sp. WG5
CAGTCGGCGATCGGAGCGTGGCGCAACGTCAGCGCAGCCGGCGTCATGATGTTGGCGGGTGGGGCGGGCTCGCGTTGCCGGGCCAGGATATTGAGCACGACATCGGCGGAATGGACGCCCTGGGCGATCGCCTCGGCACAGGCCGCCTCGACAGCGGGCAGACCGTCGGTCAGAACCGCGTTGAGGATGTCGACCATCTGACGGTTGCCATCCTCGGCGCCGGCAAGCTTGCGCCGTATGCGCTCGATCGCGGCCGGCAGCACCCAGTCCTTGAAGGGAGCACCGTTGCGCAAGGCGCCGGGTTTGCGCGCCAACACCGGCACGTAATGCCAGGGGTCATAGGTGGTCTCGCCGCGGCCGAAGGCGCGCGGATGTTCGGCAACGATACGTCCGTCCTGGCGGATCACGATGCGGTCGGCATAGGCATGAACCTCGACCGGCCGCCCAACGGCGCTGGCCACGACCGAGTACTTGTTGTTGTCGAAGCGGACCAGGCAGGTCTTCGAGACTGATGCCGGCACCGCATGGAATCCATCGAACCGGCCCGCATAGGGAACGAGCTTTGGCCGTTCGGCTTCGAACACCTGCCAGATCGTCTGCTCGGTCAGTTCCGGATGACGGTGGGCCTTGGTGTAGGCAAT
>NZ_JBNGGC010000167.1:0-637 GCF_049974565.1 Streptomyces sp. WG5
TCCGGCTCCAGCGCCTGAAGCAGCGGCCGCTTGATGAGATACTTTTCCGCGAACACGTCGGCCGACAGTTGCTCGCGGTCGGTTTCACCGCTGGCCTCGGCCAGACGAATGGCGATCATCTGCGCAGCGCTGTTCCACTCGTAGACTGCGGACGCGACGTCGAGGCCTTCATAGCATTGCAGGCGGATCAGCTTGCGCCCGAGAGCAGCGCTGAGAACCTTTGCAATCTCAGTCTTGCCGACGCCGGCTTCGCCTTCGAGAAACAGCGGGCGGCCCATCTTGAGCGACAGGTAGACCACCGTCGCCAGCGAGCGCTCCGCGAGATAGCCACGGCTGGTGAGCAGATCGAGCGTTGCATCGACGGATGCGGGAATTTTGCTCATGCTCACACAGACTCCAAATTCAGCTCTTCGCGGTCGCGGCTTCCACAGCACGGCGCGCAAGCACGCCGATCAGATGCGCACGATATTCGGCGCTGCCGTGAATGTCGCTGTTGAGGCCATCGGCAGACACCGTGAGCCCCTCGAGCGACTTCGCCGAAAACCGCTTCTTCAGCGCTTCTTCGAACTCGGTGGCGCGGAACACCCCGTCACCGCCCGCACCGGTCACTGCAACACGGACATCCGACGGACGCCGC
>NZ_JBNGGC010000168.1:0-633 GCF_049974565.1 Streptomyces sp. WG5
CTGTTCCTGAACATCGGCCACTATCTGGATCATCTGTTCACGCTGATCTTCGCGACGGTGGCGGCGCTGGCGCTCTCGCGCGAATGGGGCCTCAGCTACAGCGAACTCCTGAAATATGCGACGCCGGGCTTCTTCGCGTTCGGGCTGTTCTCGCTGCCCGCCGGCTGGCTCGCGGACAAGTGGAGCCGCGAGGGCATGATCGCGGTGTTCTTCGCCGGCATCGGCGCGTCATCGATCGCCACCGCCTTCGCGCAGACGCCGCTGCAGGTCGGCATCGGCCTGTTCGTCGTCGGCATCTTCGCCGCGATCTATCACCCCGTCGGCCTCGCCATTGTCACGCAGCGCTGGAAGAACACCGGCATGCGGCTCGCGATGAACGGCATCTGGGGCAATCTCGGCGTGGCCAGCGCGGCGCTCATCACCGGCTATTTCATCGACCACGGCGGCTGGCGCGTGGCCTTCGTGGTGCCCGGCATCTTCTCCATCGTCGTCGGCGTGCTTTACACCGTCCATCAATGGAGCGAGGTTTCGACCGCGCACCAGAAGACGCCGGCGCCTGTTGCCGTCGCGGCTCCGCAGACCGCCGACATGAAGGCGCTCATCCTGCGCGTGACCGTGATCGTGTTTCTCACC
>NZ_JBNGGC010000169.1:0-632 GCF_049974565.1 Streptomyces sp. WG5
ACGCCGAACCGACCATCGCCGCCGCCGTCGCCCTGCGCACGCCCTTGACCGGGACACGCGTCTCACGCGCCGTGTCGTACGACACGGCCGCCGGGGACGGGGAGGGGGCCGCGGGGGTGGCGGCGGGGGCCGCGGCCGCCGGTGCCGTCGCGGGCTCGGGGACCTGCGCCGGGGCCGCCGCCGCGTGCACGTCCTCACGGGTGATGATGCCGTCCGGGCCGGTCGGGGCGACCGTGGCCAGGTCGACGCCGAGGTCCTTGGCCAGCTTGCGCACCGGGGGCTTGGCGAGCGGACGCTCGCGGGTGACCGGCGCGGCCGGTCCGTGGCCGTTCATCTCGGCCTGGAGCGCGGCGGACGCCGCCGGCGCCTCCTGGGCCGGGACCGGAGCTCCCTTGCGGGGGCGGCGGCGGGTCGCGGAGGTGGAGACCCCGTACCCGACCAGGACCGGCTGACGGCCCTCGGACTTCGTCTCCTCCGCGGTGTCGGTCGCGGCCGGCGCCGCGACCGTGTCCTCGACGGCCTCCTGCGCCGGTTCCGCCGCGGCCGCGTCGCCGACGGCGACCGCGATGATGGAGGTGCCCACGTCGACGGTGGTGCCTTCGGGGAAGTGGAGCTCGCGGACCACGCCGTCG
>NZ_JBNGGC010000170.1:0-628 GCF_049974565.1 Streptomyces sp. WG5
GCGTCGAAAACGACAAGGCCGCAACCTGGTTCAACGGCACGCGCTCCATCGTGCTGGCGATCCAGAAGCAGCCAGACGCCAACACCGTGGCGGTGGTCGACGCGGTGCGGGCCAAGCTGCCGTCGCTGCGGGCTCAGGTTCCGCCGTCCATCACTATGGACGTGACCCTCGACCGCTCGGTCTCCATCCGCGAGTCCGTCACCGACGTCGAAGAGACGCTGCTGATCGCGGTGGGTCTTGTGATCGTCGTGATCTTCCTGTTCCTGCGCTCGGCCTCCGCGACCTTCATTCCGGCGCTTGCGGTTCCGATCTCGGTGCTGGGCACCTGCGCGGTGATGTACGCGCTCGACTATTCGATCAACAACATGACGCTGCTGGCGCTGACGCTCTCGGTCGGTTTCGTGGTCGACGACGCCATCGTCGTGGTCGAGAACGTCGAACGCATCATGGCCGAGGAAGGCCTGCCGCCGAAGGAAGCGACCCGGAAGGCGATGTCGCAGATCACCAGCGCGATCATCGGCATCACGCTGGTGCTGATCGCGGTGTTTGTGCCGATGGCGTTCTTCCCCGGTTCGGTCGGCATCATCTACCGCCAGTTCTCGGTCACCATGGTCGCCGCGATTTCGTT
>NZ_JBNGGC010000171.1:0-611 GCF_049974565.1 Streptomyces sp. WG5
TCGCGCTCGGCGTGTTCTTTCCGATCTATCTCAACACGCTCCACGGCATCCGCACCGTCGATCCACAGCTCATCGAAATGGGCCGAATCTACGGCATGGGCAACGGCGAACTGTTCCGCCGCGTGATCTTCCCCGGCGCACTGCCGTCGATCTTCGTGGGCCTGCGCTTCGCGCTCGGCATCATGTGGCTGACGCTGATCGTGGCGGAAACCATCGCGGCGTCGTCCGGGCTCGGTTACATGGCGATGCAGGCGCGCGAGTTCATGCTGATCGATGTCGTCGTGCTCTCGATCCTGATCTACGCCCTGCTCGGCAAGCTTGCCGACAGCGCCTCCCGGGCGCTGGAGCGGCTGACCCTGTCATGGCACCCCGCCTTCCAGAACAAGTGAGAATGAGAATGCAAGAAGCGCTTCGTTTCCAGGCGGTGGACGCCGAGCCGGTCGATCGTGCCGACATCGTCGTGCAGGCGCGGCAGCTGCGCCGAGGACCGGACGCCGCGACCCGTGGGCTGTCGCTGACCATCCGCGGCCTGCGCAAGGCGTTCGGCGACAATGAGGTGTTGCGCGGCATCGACCTGCACATCCCGGCCGGCCAGTTCGTGGCGATCGTCG
>NZ_JBNGGC010000172.1:0-604 GCF_049974565.1 Streptomyces sp. WG5
TCGGATCGGACCATCAGTCCATTTCGAGACAGCCAGGCTGTCTGCGCTGTGCGCTTTTGGTACGCGCGCTCCGAACGTCTCGGCAGAAGTGCGTCATGGCAACTGACCGCCAAATCACGCGGCGTGGCGCCCTCGCGTTCGCCGTGGTCGCGCTGAGCGGGCCGTCGATCGCGCGAGCCGTGCCGTCGGCGCGGTCGCCGCTCGGTGCGAATTCGGCACGGTTCGCTGGCGCCTTCGTCAATTGGGGCGAGACCGGTCGCGAGCATGTGTTGCAGGGCTGGGAGAAGTGGCTCGACCGGCCGCGTTCGTCGGTGCTCGGCGTCGACTTCTACGGCCAGACCGGCTGGGAGGATTTTCACCGGCTGGATTGGGTGCCGGGGCTTTGGAAGAAGCTCAACCCGGCGCGCAATGTGGTCTGGTCGGTGCCGCTCACCATCACCGGCACGCCGCTTGCCGACGTCGCAAGCGGTGCGCACGACGCCGAGTTCGGGGCCGCCGCGCGCGCGATCGCGGCAGCACACCCCAAGGCGGTCATCCGCCTTGGCTGGGAGATGAACATCTCCAACATGGGCTGGTTCGCCAGGGGCCACGAGGACGACTACAT
>NZ_JBNGGC010000173.1:0-602 GCF_049974565.1 Streptomyces sp. WG5
CTTCTGCCCGATCGGTCGGGTCGGCGGCGACTTGCAAGCTCGAATGCCCTTCCTGATCGCGGAGCGAAACTCGCACGCGAGATAATCCCCTTGGCAGCCGCTTGTCGATCTGCGATAGACGCTGGTATACCATACACCAGTAGTCTTTGGAGAGATCATGGCGCGCAACATTCTGATTCTTGGAGCCTCGTACGGCTCGCTGCTGGGAACAAAGCTGCTGATGGCCGGTCACAACGTGACGCTGGTTTGCCGCAAGAACACCGCAGAACTCATCAACCGTGACGGCACCGAAGTCCGCATCCAGCTTCGCGGCGAACCGGCGCACCGCTCGATCTTTTCGCGCGACCTGCCCGGGAAACTGGATGCTACCTCGCCCGACAAGGTCGATCTGTCGCGTTATGATCTCGTCGCTCTTGCCATGCAGGAGCCGCAGTACACCAACCACACGATCCGCGTTCTGATGATCAAGATCGCCGCGGCGAAGCTGCCGTGTCTGTCGATCATGAACATGCCGCCGCTGCCCTATCTCAAGCGGATCGACGCTCTGGCTAGCATGGACCTCGAAGAGGCCTACACCAATGCGCAGGTCTGGGAACGGTTTG
>NZ_JBNGGC010000174.1:0-602 GCF_049974565.1 Streptomyces sp. WG5
ACTAGATCACCTCCTTTCTTTGTTGATGGGACATCTAATATAGGGGGCGAATCCGTCACTGTTAAGGCCGCCATCCGGCCGGTTCGGGCACGGAACGAGGCCAATTGTACGGAAATTAGCTGTTTACCGGAGCACAAGGACGCACGCCGAAGCAGTTGAGACGGCCGTCCGACCGTGTTAGGTGATCCCGAGATGCGGGTGTAGCTCAATGGTAGAGCAGCAGCCTTCCAAGCTGAATACGAGGGTTCGATTCCCTTCACCCGCTCCAACCTCCAAATGTCGTGTGGTCTGGCGCCGCTCGTTTCAAGCGGCCTGTCGTCGTGACCGCCCGGCAGCGAATCGGCAGGTAGAGGTCGACATGCGCTCATCGACCGGCCGCGCCTTTGTCGCCATCCGCGACAGCGAGACGGCGGCCAAAAGCATGGGCATCAACGTCTCGCTCTACAAGGTGAAGTCGTTCGCGATCTCGGCTGGCATCACCGGCTTTGCCGGCGTGCTGTTCGCACACAAGCTCTCCTTCATCTCGCCCGAGATGTTCACGTTGCAGCTTTCGATCGAGTTCATCATCGTGATCCTGATCGGCGGCACCTTCAGCCTGCATG
>NZ_JBNGGC010000175.1:0-602 GCF_049974565.1 Streptomyces sp. WG5
GGGTGTTCGACCAGGCTTCGCCGTTCACGCATGGCTCTGGGCCTCAGGTCCATTCGGGTTTGAAGGGCATCGATCACCGCCTCATGCTCCCAGCGGGTGACCTTGCGCTCGACCGCAGGCGTGCACTGAGCCTTGATGCTACAGCCTGTGCAACTGGCCCGATCCCAGTACCGATGCAGCGTCATGCCTCTTTCGACGACGGTCATGTGGTACGGAAGCAGGGAGCCGGCCGGGCAACGGTAGACGTCTTGATCAGGTAAGTAGACGAAGTCCTGCTTGCCGAAGCGCCCATTCGCCTTTGCGCCTGACGTCAGCGTCTTTGGCACGAAGGGCGTCGCGCCCAGGGCCTCACAGGCCAGGATTTCTTCGCCGGAGAAGTAGCCCCGGTCCGCCAGCACATCGAGCCTATCCACGCCCATGGCGTCCTTGGCTTGACCGGCCATGTTCGCCAGCTGTTGCTTGTCCGAGCCGGTCATCACCACCTCATGGGCAACGATCAGGTGATGCTCGCCTTCGACGGCGGACTGGACGTTGTAGCCGACGATCCCGCTGCCCCGACCCGACGTCGCCATGGCGCGCGCATCGGGATCGGTCAAGGACAC
>NZ_JBNGGC010000176.1:0-601 GCF_049974565.1 Streptomyces sp. WG5
GTGGAAATTCCGCGGCTGCGATTCATCGTGCGCGATGCCAATGGCGCGGACATCTATGCGTGGAATGCCGTGCTGGAGCAGCCCGTGCTCAATCCCGGCGAGCGGGCATGGTTCAAGACACGGCTGGCATCGCCGCCGGCCGAAGGCCGCGAAATTGCCGTGAGGTTCTTCCACAAGCGGGATATCGCGACCGGAGGAACCTGAATGTCCCGCGTTTTGATCGCCGACGACGAGGAGTCGATGCGCCTGCTGGTGGCGCGTGCGATCGCCATGGACGGTCATGAGATTGTCACGGCGGAAGACGGCGCCGAGGCGCTTGAAATCCTGACCCGTGACGAGGGCGCGTTCGATCTTCTGCTGACCGATATCAAAATGCCGGTGATGGACGGAATCGCGCTGGCGCTGGCCGCCGCGCGCGATTTCCCGCGGCTGACGATTTTGCTGATGACGGGCTTCGCCGATCAGCGCGAGCGGGCGTCCGGGCTGGAAGCCATCGTCCACGACGTCATCACCAAGCCGTTTGCGGTGGCAGACATCCGCACGGCGGTTGCGGACGCACTGGCGTCGCGCAGCGGTTAGGTCACTCCGCCAGTTGCGAGAC
>NZ_JBNGGC010000177.1:0-598 GCF_049974565.1 Streptomyces sp. WG5
TGAGATAGAGACGCGGCGCGCCTTTCTCCGGGTGCCAGTTCAGTTCGGTGAGGTCTTCAAGAAACGGAAACGTGATCTCGTAGCCTGTCGCAAGCAGCACCAGATCGACCTGATCTTCCTGCCCATCGGTAAAGACAACCGTATCGCCGCGGACTTCCTTGATCGGCTTGCGCAACGTGACATCGCCCTGCCCCAGATGCTGGAGCACGAGCGAGTTCACGATCGGCGTCTTGTCATAAAGCCGGTGCTCGGGCTTTGGCAGGCCGAAGCGCTCCGGCGGCCCCACCAGAAACCGCAGGATCGGCTCATTCAGCATCGAGCGCAGGCGTTTGGGAATGATGAAACGCTTCGGCTTGTGATTGCCCTCGTCCGCCGGCTTTCCGGCGAGGAACTTCGGCACGAAGTGATTGCCGCCGCGCACGCTCCACAGCACCTGCTTGGCGCGGTGAATGGCATCGACAACGATGTCGCAACCGGTATTGCCCATGCCGACGACGAGCACACGCTTGCCTTCGAAGATGTCGGCCGTCTTGTAGTCCTTCGCGTGCATCAGCTTGCCGCTGAATTCGCCCGGAATCTTCGGCATCAGGGGATCGCT
>NZ_JBNGGC010000178.1:0-595 GCF_049974565.1 Streptomyces sp. WG5
ATGCGGCGCGTCAGGCTCGAGAACGACAATGCGAAGAAGAACTGGCCGGCGCGGCGCAGCCAGCCGAGCGGGCGGCGCCAGCCCTTGTCCCGCGCCACCTCGTCGGCCACGGCTTCCTGATCGAGGAGCAGTGACGCGTCCTCGGTATTCAGTCCCTGCTCGAGCTGCGTTCGATCAAGCACAGGCGAAAGCTGCCGGTTGGTTTGGATGTCGTCCCGCGAAGCAGGCGGTGGCCCAAGCTTACCCCAGCCGTGCGGGCCCTGTCAGTTAACAAGCCGCCCGGGAGGCGCAGATCAGGCTTCCTTGAAGCGATAGCCGACGCCGTACAGCGTCTCGATCATCTCGAAGTCGTCGTCGGCCGCCTTGAACTTCTTGCGCAGGCGCTTGATGTGGCTGTCGATGGTGCGGTCGTCGACATAGACCTGGTCGTCATAGGCCGCATCCATCAGCGCGTTGCGGCTTTTCACCACGCCGGGCCGCGTGGCCAGCGCCTGAAGGATCAGGAATTCGGTGACGGTGAGCGTCACCGGCTCGTTCTTCCAGGTGCAGGTGTGCCGCTCGGGGTCCATGCGCAGCAGACCGCGCTCGAGCGCCT
>NZ_JBNGGC010000179.1:0-594 GCF_049974565.1 Streptomyces sp. WG5
GTCGCGATCGACCAGGGCGGCTGCTTCGAGACCTCGAAGGCGACCACGCATCAGGCGCCGACCTATCTGGTCGACGATATCGTGCATTATTGCGTCGCCAACATGCCGGGCGCCGTACCCGTCACCTCAAGCCACGCGCTCAATCATGCGACCTTGCCGTTCGGTCTGGCGCTGGCGTCGAAAGGGCTGCGCGCGCTGGTCGAGGATCCGCATCTGCGCGCCGGCCTCAACGTCCATCGCGGCCGCATCACCAACCGCGCCGTGGCCGAGAGCCAGCATCTGTCGGCCGTGATGCCAGAGGAAGCACTGGCGTCGTAACATTTGCGAGCCTTCGCAGCCTTTCCCGTCGTCCCGGCTCCCGTGCGCACCTGCGCACCAGGCCGGGACGACATAGGATCTCTTGTGCAGTCGCGTAGTCATCCGCACCACGCGCCAAGAGGTCATTTCTCGACGAACCTCGACCCGGCTTTATCCGTCAATTCCTTCAGCCGGCTTTGCATCACTGCAATGATGTGCTCGCGCTTTGCCGCGATCCGTTCGATCGGGCCGCCGATGCCGATAGCCAGCGGAGCGCGTCGCTTTGGCAGCGGAACA
>NZ_JBNGGC010000180.1:0-588 GCF_049974565.1 Streptomyces sp. WG5
GCTGGACCACGTCCACCCGGTCCAGGCCGGGTGCGTCTTCCTCGCCGCGCAGTACCGCTGTGAGCGACCAGTCGACGAACGGTGCCAGGGCCGCTTCGCACTCGTCGATCACGCGGGCGAACTCCGGTGCGGAGTCCAGCAGCCCCACCGCCATCCCGGCCCACTGCGACCCCTGCCCCGGAAACACGAACACGACCGGAGCTCCTGAGGAACGGCCCGGCTTCGCACCCGAGACCGCCGCGGTCACGCCGTCGGTCTCGTGGGTGGCGAGTGCGTCCAGGCCTGCGAGCAGTGCGTCGCGTCCGTCGGTGCCGGGGACGACGGCCCTTGTTTCGAAGGCGGAGCGGGTGGTGGCGAGGGAGTAGGCGATGTCGGCCGGGCTGAGTGCGGGGCGTGCGCGGACGTGGTCGGCGAGCCGTTTCGCGGCGTGTGCGAGTGCGTCCGTCGAGCGTGCCGACAGGATCCAGGGCAGGGTTGTGCCGTCCAGTGGGGCGTCGTCCCTCGGTCCGGTTCCGGACGTGGTGGGTGGGGTGGGGGGTTCGGCGAGGATGATGTGGGCGTTGGTGCCGCTGATGCCGAAGGAGGAGA
>NZ_JBNGGC010000181.1:0-573 GCF_049974565.1 Streptomyces sp. WG5
CAGGCGCTCGCGGGTGCCGGGTTGTCGGCTGCTGATGTGGATGTCGTGGAGGGGCACGGCACGGGGACGGTGCTGGGGGATCCGATCGAGGCGCAGGCGCTGTTGGCCACGTATGGGCAGGGCCGGCCGGAGGGCCGGCCGTTGTGGCTGGGGTCGTTGAAGTCGAATCTCGGGCATACGCAGGCCGCTGCGGGTGTGGCCGGTGTGATCAAGATGGTGATGGCGATGCGGCATGGGGTGCTGCCGCGGACGCTGCATGTGGACGCGCCGTCGTCGAAGGTCGACTGGTCCGAGGGCGGGGTGGAGTTGCTGACCGAGGCCACGCCGTGGCCTGAGACCGGCCGCCCGCGTCGGGCGGGTGTGTCGTCGTTCGGTGTGTCGGGTACGAACGCGCACGTCATTTTGGAGGCGCCGGAGCCGACGCCGACTCGTGTGCAGGAGCCGGTCGATGTGGGCGAGGAGCCCTCGGCCGGTGGTGGTGTGGTGCCGTGGGTGTTGTCGGGTAAGTCGGTGGAGGCGGTGCGTGCTCAGGCCGGGCGTCTGCTGGAGTGGGTCGATGCCCGTCCTGGTGTG
>NZ_JBNGGC010000182.1:0-571 GCF_049974565.1 Streptomyces sp. WG5
GTACCTCGGTCTCGATCGGGTCGAACCAGTTATCGAAAAGATCAACAGCCATCTCAGTCGCAGGCTGCATGGAATCAGGCTTCGTGGTAAGCTTGGTCATGGCGTAGTCTCCAGTCCGACGCTTCAACGCCGGATGATTCGAGGTTGATCACCCCGGAGACTACGCCACCCTCAATTCCTACCAACTCCGCGACGGCCCCGTGGGTCGGTCAAAATCCCCCGGGTATGGTCACTTGAAACTCCCCCACTCGATAATCGCGGTCAGCGCCGCTGAACAGCGGTAGCCGATCAGGCAGGACGTTTATTTTCGGTCCCTTTAACCAGCAAGGGGCCGGGGAGTTGAACGTCTTGAAGCCACACCTGCAAAGCACGGTATTTACGTTACTCGATCGCAACGCCAGCCAGCGCGAGATCCACAGGCTGACGGGGGTCGACCGCAAGACGATCCGGCGTTACCGGGCGCTGCGGGCTGATGCGGAGGCAAATTCCCCCGGGGAAGTGACCACCGGCCCGGTGAGCGTAGACGGCCAAATTCCTCCACCCCGACCACCGGCTTCTGGGGCATCGGGAG
>NZ_JBNGGC010000183.1:0-571 GCF_049974565.1 Streptomyces sp. WG5
GCGGATCGACGCGGCTGGCAACGTTGTGCTGCCGCCGGGCCTCAAGGCTGGAGCGAACGTGCGGCCTGTGGGCGAGGACATCGCCGAAGGTCATGCCGCGTTGCCTGCGGGCCGGCGGCTGCGTCCCCAGGACATCGCGCTCATCGCAGCGTTTGGATTGACGCGCGTCGAGGTGAGGCGGCGGCTGCGGGTCGCTGTGTTTTCGACCGGCAACGAAGTGGTTTCGCCCGGTGCTCCGCGCGCCGCCGCGCAGTTGTTCGATTCCAACCGCTTCATGCTGACTGCCCTGTTGAAGCGGCTCGGCTGCGAAGTCAGCGATCTTGGCATTCTGCGTGACGACCGCGCGTCTCTTGCCGCGGCGCTGAAAGACGCTTCAATCCGTCACGACCTGATCCTTACCTCGGGCGGCGTGTCCACGGGGGAGGAGGATCACGTCAAGGCCGCCGTCGAGAGCGTCGGTACGCTGGTGCTGTGGCGGATGGCGATCAAGCCGGGGCGCCCGGTTGCGATGGGGGTCATCGGCGGCACGCCGTTTATCGGATTGCCGGGGAATCCTGTGGCGAGCTTTGTG
>NZ_JBNGGC010000184.1:0-562 GCF_049974565.1 Streptomyces sp. WG5
CGGATCGAGCGCTGGCCTATTGCCGGCGGCTTCACCATCAGCCGGGGCGCCAAGACAGAAGCCGTTGTGATTGTGGCCGAGGTAAGTCGCCAAGGCCCCAACGGTAAGGCCATTGTCGGGCGCGGCGAGTGCGTTCCCTATGCCCGTTATGGCGAGACGCCGGAGGGAACACTGGAGGCCATCCTCGCCATGCAGGGCGCGCTCGATGGCGGGCTGGACCGGTTAGGGCTGCAAGGGGAGATGCGTGCAGGTGCCGCCCGCAACGCGCTCGACTGCGCCCTGTGGGACCTTGAGGCGAAGGTGGCGGAAAAGCGCATCTGGGAGCTCCTTGGCCTCTCCGCGCCGCGCCCGCTGACCACGGCCTATACGATCTCGCTGGGGACACCTGAGACCATGGCGGAAGCAACCGCCAAGGCTGCCCGCCGCCCGCTGCTCAAGATCAAGCTCGGGGGCGACGGCGACGAGGCCCGGATCGCCGCCGTACGGAAGGCTGCGCCGGACGCCGAACTGATCGTGGATGCCAACGAGGCCTGGACCGACGGTAACCTGGAACGGCATCTCG
>NZ_JBNGGC010000185.1:0-559 GCF_049974565.1 Streptomyces sp. WG5
CGCCGGATACGAACGGACACGAGCAAACGATGATTCCAGTGATCCTTTGGTTCTGACATTCGTATAGGTGCCTGCGAAGGATCTGATACGAATGTCAGAACCGGATCACTTGGGCGGTTTACCAGATATAGGCCCGCCATGACCAGAAGGGCAGCCCCTGCAAAGGCGGGCGTCAGGTTGTCATGCATCACGAAATAGCCCCCAATGACCCCAAACAAGGGCGTCATAAAGGTAAATGACGACAGTTTGCTGGCCGAATAGGACTTTATGAGAAAGAACCAGATCAGGAATGTCGTCCCGACAACCCAGAAGGTCTGGTAGGCCATGGACGCCAAGGCCACCGGTCCGGGCATATGGGTGATGCTCTCGCCGGAAACCGCGGCCCCCAGAGCCAGAATCGGAATCGAGACGGCGATCTGGTAGGCCAGCGTCTTCTCCGCAGGAGCCTGCAACAGCCGTGTCGCCTTCACTGCCAGCGTGGTCGCGGCCCACAGAATGCCCCCGCCTACGACCATGATGTCGCCCAGGATGACCGTCGCATCGACCGATGCCTGGGGAA
>NZ_JBNGGC010000186.1:0-559 GCF_049974565.1 Streptomyces sp. WG5
ACTTCACCACCTGCGGCAGGAACATCTTTCCGTCGCCGAACAGATCGCCGACGATGTTCATGCCCGCCATCAGCGGACCTTCGATCACGTTGAGCGGCCGCTCGACCGTGAGCCGTGCGGCCTCGGTGTCGGCGTCGATATATTCAGTGATGCCGTTGACCAGCGCGTGGCTGAGCCGCTTCTCCACCGGCCATTCGCGCCAGGCGAGATCCTGTTCCTTGACCTGCTTGCCCTGGCCGCGGAATTTCTCGGCCAGTTGCAGCAGCCGCTCCGGCGCGCCGGGATCGCGGTTGAGGATGACGTCCTCGCAGACCTGACGCAGTTCGGGATCGATATCGTCATAGATCACCATCTGCCCGGCATTGACGATGCCCATGTCCATGCCGGCCTTGATGGCGTGATACAGGAACACCGAATGCATCGCCTCGCGCACCGGCTCGTTGCCGCGGAACGAGAATGAGAGGTTCGAAACGCCCCCGGAAATATGCGCATGCGGCAGGTTCTGGCGGATCCAGCGCGTGGCTTCGATGAAATCGACGCCGTAATTGTTGTGCTCCTC
>NZ_JBNGGC010000187.1:0-558 GCF_049974565.1 Streptomyces sp. WG5
GGGCTGTTGGTGACGATCCCCGGGGTGTAGCCGATCGCCTGCACCACCGAGCGCGCGCCCTGGTCGCGGATCTGGTCGGCGCCGATCACCGACATCGACTGCGGCACTTCGAGGATCGACGTGTTGGTCTTGGTTCCCGCCAACGTGCGATGCGCGACGTAGCCCTGGATCGGACCATTGCCTTCGCGGAACGAGCCGCGGCTCGCCACCGTCTCGGCGTGCGGTGGAGCACTCGGTACGTTGCGGTTGGCAGCGTGCCTCGGCCGGTCGCTGCGTGCCGCGCGCGAACCGCGCGACGCCGTCGTGCGCGGTTGCGTCCGTTGTTTCGGTGCCTCCACGGTTACCGGCGGCAACACCGCTGCGCCCTGCCCGCTTCCCGCGGTCTGCGCGGCTCCCGCCGTTGCATACCCCGCCAACGCCACCCCTACACAAACAACGATCGGAGCTTTCGCTCCAGCACCCAGCATTCCCACTTGTCACGCCCCATGCGACTGATGAGGCAGCCGTAACGCCACGGCTCTGTCGAGAAAAGAACTAGCAGCCGCGGCTTTCTGGAAT
>NZ_JBNGGC010000188.1:0-557 GCF_049974565.1 Streptomyces sp. WG5
GGGCGTCACCACGTACCTCGAACTCGGCCCCGACGGAGTCCTCTCCGCCATGGCCCAGGAGTGCCTGACCGCCGAAGACGCCGCCTTCGCCCCGGTCCTGCGCTCCTCGCGCCCCGAGGCCGAGACCGTCACCACCGCGCTCGCCCACGCCCACACCCGGGGCATCGCGGTCGACTGGCAGGCGTACTTCGCCGGGACCGGGGCCCGACTGGCCGACGTGCCGACCTATGCCTTCCAGCAGGAGCGGTACTGGATCGACGTGCCGGTCTCGCAGGTGGGCGACGTGAGGTCGGCCGGTCTCGGCCGGGCGGAGCATCCGCTGCTCGGTGCGGCGGTTGAACTCCCCGATTCCGAGGGGTTGTTGTTCACCGGTCGCCTGTCGCTCGATTCCCACCCGTGGCTGGCCGACCACGCCGTGTCGGGCGCGGTGCTGCTGCCCGGGACGGCGTTTGTCGAGCTGGCCCTGCACGCCGGACAGCGGGCCGGTACCGAGCTGCTGGAGGAGCTGACGCTGGAGGCGCCGCTCGTCCTGCCCGAACGCGGCGCACTCCAACTGC
>NZ_JBNGGC010000189.1:0-555 GCF_049974565.1 Streptomyces sp. WG5
AAGATTCATAACGGTTTGAAACTTGATTTCCGCCCCAAAAATCTCCAGCTTCACAAAACTGTCGCGCGGCTTGTTTTATTCAGTGATCCCAATAGAGCGTTTTCCGGCTAAGTGGACTTCCGGTTAGCCGTGAGAAAACGCTCTAAAATATAACTTAGCGCGTATTCTGATCGCAAAACCGGTACCCACTTTTGCGGAATACGCGCCTGTTGACCTTCGCGCCTCAATCGGAGACGTTGCCGCGGGACAAGGGTATGGGACGGCGCACCACCATGACGCGGACTTCGGCAATTCTCGTCGGCCTCTTTGCGGGCCTGATCGTGCTGGCGACGCCTGGCCTGTCGCGGGCCGAGCCTGTGACGGTTGCAACGCCTAGACATGGGTTGACTGCAGAAGAATTTTCCGCGCAGAGCCGCAGGATCATTCGCCGCGCGCCCCGGCGAGTTCCGATCTATCGGGGCTCAAGCTATCCGGGCCCGAATTCGGTGCGGGTTTGCAACGCTCATTACGAGCAGGAATACCGCCCGAGCGGGACGGTGATCGTTCCGCGCATGC
>NZ_JBNGGC010000190.1:0-550 GCF_049974565.1 Streptomyces sp. WG5
ACGCCGTCGCCGTTGCTGTCCTGGAAGGAGCGGACGAGTACCTCGTAGAAGACGGCTCGTTTGAACCAGTCCGGGTCGCGGTCCTTGGCCGGGGTGTCCTCGAACTTGTCCGGCACGGGCTCGTTCACGGTCATGAGGCTGCTGACCCTCCGTTCTGGGGCGCGGCGGCCGACGGCCGGCGGACGTGGAAGACGTGAGCGGGGGCCCGGCCGGGCTCCAGCCGCACGTAGTTGGTGCGGCCCCAGTGGTAGGTCTCGTCCGTGAGTTCGTCGTGGACCGGCACCGACTCGTGCCAGTCGAGACCGAGCTGCGGCATGTCGAGGGAGATCGTGGCCTCCTGGGTGCGATGGGGATCGAGGTTGGCCACCACCAGTACGACGTCGGACCCCGCGCGCTTGCTGTACGCGATCAGCGCGTCGTTGTCGGTTCGGTGGAAGCGCAGGTTCCTGAGCCGGTGCAGCGCGGGATGGGCGCGCCGGATGGTGTTGAGGCGGGTGATGAGGGGGGCGATGGTGCGGCCCTCGCGTGCGGCGGCGGCCCAGTCGCGGGG
>NZ_JBNGGC010000191.1:0-544 GCF_049974565.1 Streptomyces sp. WG5
CCCCGCGACTGGGCCGCCGCCGCACGCGAGGGCCGCACCATCGCCCCCCTCATCACCCGCCTCAACACCATCCGGCGGGAGAACCCGGCCCTGCGCCAACTGCGCGATCTGCACTTCCATCCCACGGACAAGGAGGAGGTGATCGCCTACTCGAAGCGGCAGGGGTCGAACACGGTTCTGGTGGTCGCCAACCTCGACCCCCACCACACCCAGGAGGCGACGGTCTCGTTGGACATGCCGCAACTCGGCCTGGACTGGCACGAGTCGGTGCCGGTGCGCGACGAGCTCACCGGCGAGACCTACCACTGGGGCAGGGCCAACTATGTGCGCCTGGAGCCGGGCCGTTCGCCCGCGCACGTCTGCACGGTTCTGCGACCGTCCAACCCGCAGATCGGAGGGTCACCCACCACATGATCGTCAACGAGCCCGTGCCGGACACCTTCGAGGACACACCGGCCAAGGACCGTGACCCGGACTGGTTCAAACGAGCCGTCTTCTACGAGGTACTCGTCCGCTCCTTCCAGGACAGCAACGGCGACGGCGT
>NZ_JBNGGC010000192.1:0-542 GCF_049974565.1 Streptomyces sp. WG5
ACGCCGAACCGACCATCGCCGCCGCCGTCGCCCTGCGCACGCCCTTGACCGGGACACGCGTCTCACGCGCCGTGTCGAACGCCGTGTGGCGTGTGGTGTCGGGTGTCGTGTCGCGCGTCGTGTCGGGTGCCGTGCCGGGTGTCGTCTCAGGTGCCGTGTCGGGCGGCACCGCCGCCGCGTGCACGTCCTCGCGCGTGATGACGCCGTCCGGGCCGGTCGGGGCGACCGTGGCCAGGTCGACGCCGAGGTCCTTCGCCAGCTTGCGCACCGGGGGCTTCGCCAGCGGGCGTGCGCCGCCGGCCGGGTCGTGGCCGTCCGGCCCGGGAGGTGCGTCCGCGCCCTTGCGGGGGCGGCGGCGGGTCGCGGAGGTGGAGACCCCGTACCCGACCAGGACCGGCTGGCGGCCTTCCGGCTGCCTCTCCGCCGGCTCGCCGGCCGCTGCGTGGCCGGCCGCCGCGTCGCCGTCGGCGACCGCGATGATGGAGGTGCCCACGTCGACGGTGGTGCCTTCGGGGAAGTGGAGCTCGCGGACCACGCCGTCG
>NZ_JBNGGC010000193.1:0-540 GCF_049974565.1 Streptomyces sp. WG5
CACGTCCGCGAGGCCGTGCGCTTCCTGGACGGTGTTCGTGTCCTGGAGGCCGAAGGAGTCACGACCTACCTGGAGCTGGGTCCGGACGGTGTGCTGTCGGCGATGGCGCAGGAGTGCGCGACGGGCGAAGACGTGGCCATCGTTCCCGTGCTGCGCAAGGGCCGGTCCGAGGTCGAGACCGCCGTCACTGCTCTGGCGCAGGCCCACGTGCGAGGCGTCGAGGTCGACTGGCGGAAGTTCTTCGCCGGGACCGGTACGCGACGGGTGGACCTGCCGACGTACGCCTTCCAGCGGAAGCGCTACTGGCCGGAGGCGGCACCGACTGGCAACGCTCTGCCGGGCGGAGCCGTGGGCGCCGTGGATGCCCGGTTCTGGGACGCCGTCGAGCGCGAAGACCTCACGTCCCTAGTGACCGCCCTTGGCACCGACGACGAGACCGCTTGGGCGAGTGTCCTGCCTGGTCTGTCGGCGTGGCGTCGGCAGGGTCGGGAGCGGTCGGAGGTGGACGGCTGGCGGTACCGGGTGGTGTGGAAGCCGCTG
>NZ_JBNGGC010000194.1:0-537 GCF_049974565.1 Streptomyces sp. WG5
TGCTCGCGGAAGGCTTCCTGCATCGGGTGCAGCGGAGCGCCGTCGGCAGCAAGACCCTCGATGGTCTTGACCTCGTGCCCGTCGGCCATCACCGCCAGCGTGGTGCACGACTTCACGGCCTTGCCGTCGAGATGGACGACACAGGCGCCGCATTGCGAGGTGTCGCAGCCGACATGGGTGCCTGTCAGCCGCAGATGCTCCCGCAAGAACTGGACGAGCAGCGTGCGCGGTTCGACTTTCCCTGTCACGGGATTGCCGTTCACGATCAGTGAAATCTTGGCCATCAACACTCTCTTGTTTTCAGCTTGGCGCCCAGATTGTGGGACTCAAGTTCTGGGACTCACGCAGCACCGCATGGCGCGGCGCAAAACGCGTTTATAATGGTTCCAAATTCATAATATGGGCCATTGCGGCAATGAGCAACCTCATGGCGCGCCGCTTCCGAACAAGAAGGCTTGATTTGTACGAGGACCTGATATGCCGAAACGGCCTCAGCCCGTCTTCACCGCGTCGGCGAACTTCGCAAAAAATTCATCG
>NZ_JBNGGC010000195.1:0-536 GCF_049974565.1 Streptomyces sp. WG5
AGCTTCTCGCGGTCCTCGTGGCTCTGCTTCCATTCCTTCTGCGGCGTCGGCGTCGTGGTCTTGAGCCACGGCTCGATCGAAGCGTACTGGGCGTAGAAATTGGTGAGGTCAGGGACGAGATCCTTCACCACCGGCTGATGCGGCAGCGGATTGATCTTCACCGGACCCGCATCGACGTCGTGCATGTCCTTGGTGCAGGCCAGCGTGTTCTGGCCGTCGATGTTCATGGCGCAGGAGCCGCAGACGCCTTCGCGGCAGGAGCGGCGGAAGGTCAGCGTCGGGTCGATGTGGTTCTTGATCCAGATCAGACCGTCCAGCACCATCGGACCGCAATCATGGGTGTCGACATAGTAGGTGTCGACGCTCGGATTCTTGCCGTCGTCCGGATTCCAGCGATACACACGAAATTCGCGGGTCTCGGTGGCGCCGGCCGGCTTAGGCCAGGTCTTGCCGCCGGAAATCCTCGAATTCTTCGGAAGTGCGAATTCAACCATGTCTGCTCGCCTTCGTTCTCAGTAGACCCGCGCCTTCGGCGG
>NZ_JBNGGC010000196.1:0-534 GCF_049974565.1 Streptomyces sp. WG5
GATCTCGCCGTCCTTGATGGCGTACTGCACGTTCATCAGGCCGACGACATCGAGGCCGAGCGCGAGTTCGCGGGTCTGGCGTTCGAGTTCGGCGATCACCGCAGGCTCGAGCGAATGCGGCGGCAGCGAGCAGGCCGAGTCGCCGGAGTGAATGCCGGCTTCCTCGATGTGCTCCATGATGCCGACGACGAAGGTGTCCTTGCCGTCGCACAGGCAGTCGACATCGACTTCGGTCGCGTCGGACAGATAGCGGTCGAACAGCAGCGGGTTCTTGCCGAGCACCGTGTTGATCTGGCCGGTCTTGTCGTTGGGATACCGTGCCTTGACGTCGGCGGGCACCAGTTCCGGCAATGTGCCGAGCAGGTAATCGCCGAGCTGCGATTCTTCGCGGATGATCTGCATGGCGCGGCCGCCGAGCACATAGGACGGACGCACGACCAGCGGCAGACCGAGATCAGCGGCCACGAGGCGCGCCTGCTCGACCGAATAGGCGATGCCGTTCTTGGGCTGCTTCAGGCGCAGCTTGTCGAGCAC
>NZ_JBNGGC010000197.1:0-531 GCF_049974565.1 Streptomyces sp. WG5
CCGTCGGTGACGAGTTCGCGGATGATCTGCCACATGTTGTGGCGGGAGCGGGGGTCGAGGCCGGTGGTGGGTTCGTCGAGGAAGATGACCTGCGGGCTGCCGACCAGGGTCATGGCGATGTCGAGGCGGCGCTTCATGCCGCCGGAGTAGGTGGAGGCGGGCTTCTTCGCGGCCTCCACGAGGTCGAAGCGGTCCAGGAGTCCGGCGGTGACCCGGCGTCCCTGCTGCCTGGGCAGGTGGTGCAGGTCGGCCATGAGGAGCATGTTCTCCTCGCCGGTGATCAGGCCGTCGACGGCGGAGAACTGCCCGGTGACCCCGATCGCGGCCCGCACGGCCTGCGGGTCGGCGGCGAGGTCGTGGCCGGCGACCCGCGCCCGTCCGCCGTCGGCGGTGATGAGCGTGGACAGGATCTTGACGGCGGTGGTCTTGCCGGCACCGTTCGGCCCGAGCAGGGCGAACACGGAACCGGCCGGGATGTGCAGGTCGATGCCGTCGAGGACGGTCTTGTCGCCGTACGACTTGCGCAGCCCG
>NZ_JBNGGC010000198.1:0-531 GCF_049974565.1 Streptomyces sp. WG5
GTCTGCTTTTTCAAGCGTGAGAATGGGAGACGGCCATACCGAAAGTCCGGTTTCCGGTCATCCTGCTCACGCCATCCGGATTTCGACGCGCCGCCACGATGGCCGTGTCAGCCTGCTCCAAATCCGGGCCGAGCGAGCCTCACCCTTTCTTCTTGTCCTTCGGATTTCGCATGGTGAAGCGCGCGTTGCCGAGGCCCGTGCCGATAGTGAGGATTCCCCATCGCTTGTAGTCCTGCATGAAAGGAATTTCGCTCAGGCCCTGCACCACGCCGTCATTGTGCATCAACACCGCGGTGTCGTGATCGCCAACAGCCGGGATTGCCTCGATCAGGCTCGCGGGCAGATTGAACTTGCTGCTCTCCCAGTTGCCCGGCAGATTCTGCGCGCCCTTCTCGATCGAACCGTCCGCATCGATCGCCCCCGGACAGGAAACACCGATGAAAGGCGCCAGTTTGAAACCTTCCGCCTCAGCTTCCTTGAGCAGGGTTTTCAGCATTCCTGCAAGCTTTTTCACCGCGCCTTCGCGGGTCG
>NZ_JBNGGC010000199.1:0-528 GCF_049974565.1 Streptomyces sp. WG5
CGCCCATGGCGGCGACATGACCAAGGGCAAGCCGCTCGTCGTGCTGATCAATGGCGGCTCGGCCTCGGCCTCCGAGATCGTCGCCGGCGCGCTGCATGACCACAAGCGCGCGACCCTGATCGGCACCCGCTCGTTCGGCAAGGGTTCGGTGCAGACCATCATCCCGCTCGGCTCGGGCAATGGCGCGCTGCGCCTGACCACCGCGCGCTATTACACGCCGTCGGGCAAGTCGATTCAGGCCAAGGGTATCATCCCGGATATCGAAGTCCTGCAGGATGTGCCGGAGGATCTGAAGTCGAAGACCGACACCAAGGGCGAAGCCTCGCTGCGCGGCCATCTCAAGGCCGAAGGCGACGAGAAGACCGGCTCGCAGTCCTACGTTCCGCCGGACGCCAAGGACGACAAGGCGCTGAAGATGGCTGCGGACCTCCTGCACGGCATCAAGCAGACCACCTCGGCTCCTGCTCCGACCGACAAGGCCACCAACAAGGCCGCGAACTAAAGCGCAGGCGAACATCTCAATTCGAT
>NZ_JBNGGC010000200.1:0-528 GCF_049974565.1 Streptomyces sp. WG5
GCCGGTGATTGTGCTGCATGCCGAATGGGATGCGGATCTGCCGAGCTATCTCGCGCAGAACTACGTCAAGCAGCTCAAGAACGCGCCGTACTGGCGGCTGATCGAGATCAGCGAAGGCACCCACACGGTGATGATGGAAAAGAACCGGATGCAGTTCTTCCGCGAACTGATGAACTTCCTCGATGAGGAAAAGCCGCTTGCCTTGAAATGAGCAACGATAACAATAAAAAAGGCCGGGTTTGACCCGGCCTTTTGCTTTGGTGATCCAAGGACGCTGGCGCTTATGCCAGTTGCGACTCGTACGCCTTCAGATGGGTGTAGACGATGCGCAGCAGCGGCACATTCAGTGCACCCTTCTTGTTTGTTTCGGCACGATGGATCAGGTCGCCGATGATCTGGTCGGCTTCGATACGCGCATTGCTGCGGATATCGCGCAGCATCGATGCCGTCATCTGCGATCCCGGTGCGAACAGCAGGCCGCCGGTGCGCTCCAGAAATTCAGCGCGCGGCGCATAACCTGCAGCGTCG
>NZ_JBNGGC010000201.1:0-524 GCF_049974565.1 Streptomyces sp. WG5
CCTGCCAATGAGCCATCACCGGGTCCTGTTCAATGAATATGATAGCCTCGATCGCAACACCCGGCCGCTGCGCGAGGTTGTTGCCTATCTCGATGCCGAGAAGGTGCCGGTCTGCTCGAACGCGCTCTATCGGCGCGTGACCTACCGGACCATGACCAGCGGGCATGGCACGCTCTACCAGATGAGCGACAAGGACGAATCGGTCCGTAAGGCGCGGTACAATGCCGACCAGGTGGTGCGCGAGTTGCTGGCCGCGAGCCAGAATCAGGCGCAGGACCAGGCGGCCGCTGAAGCATGAGCGATCACGACCCGACATCTCCCGCAAACCGCCCTGCCCTGCCCCGTGATGCGTTTCGCTCGCAGCGCGCCGGGGCCACGCCGCTCGGCTCATCGGCGGTCACGCCAGTCGTCGTCACACCCAACTACGATGACACACCCGCCGTGCCGGCGGTGCCGGCCGCGATACGCAGCAAGAAAGAGGCTTCCGGGGAAAGACAACGCGAAGCGAAGTCACGCGGGCGTGA
>NZ_JBNGGC010000202.1:0-521 GCF_049974565.1 Streptomyces sp. WG5
CGGGAACATCGATCGTCGTCTCGGGCCATTGGGCGCTTTCCGGAACCCAGCCACCATCGGTGCAACTCACGACGAACTTATGTCCGTGAAGATGGATGGGATGATTGGTCATGGTGAGATTGCCGATGCGAACCCGAACGTTATCGTTCAGCCGCACCGGCAGCGGATCGATCCCGGGAAACACCCGGCTGTTCCAGGTCCACATGTTGAAGTCGGTCATCTCGTTGACCTTCGGCAGGTAGGTGCCGGGGTCGATCAGGTAGGTGCTCATGATGAAGACGAAGTCGCGGTCAACCGGCCGGAATTTGGGATCGCGCGGATGCACGACGATCATGCCCATCATTCCCATCGCCATCTGGACCATTTCGTCCGAATGCGGGTGGTACATGAACGTGCCGCTATGCTTCATCTCGAATTCGTAGACGAAGGTCTTGCCGGGCGGAATGTGCGGCTGGTTGAGTCCACCGACGCCGTCCATGCCATTCGGCAAGAGCACCCCGTGCCAATGGATAGTGGTCTGT
>NZ_JBNGGC010000203.1:0-516 GCF_049974565.1 Streptomyces sp. WG5
CCGAACCAGCCAACAACTCCGCAGCCATCCCCACCCACTGCGACCCCTGACCCGGAAACACCAGCACCGAACGACCGGAGACCAACCCGCCGCCGGACGCCGCAGCCCCCTGTGACAGCGCGGTCAGGTGCTCGGGGAGGTTCTCCTCCGTGCCCACCAGCACCGCGCGGTGCCCCAGTGCGCTGCGGCCCGTGGCCAGGGAGAAGGCCACGTCCACCGCGCGGATGCCCGACCCGTCTGCGATCCGGGCCGACAGCGCCGCGGCCTGGGCGCGCAGCGCCTCCGGAGTGCGTGCCGAGAGGAGCAGGGGGACGGCGGCGGGTACGGTCCCCCGTGCTTCGGTCTCCGGGGTTTCGGACCCGTCGACGCATATGTCCGCGGCAGCTGTCGGGGCGGCCGGGGCCTGTTCGAGGATGACGTGGGCGTTGGTGCCGCTGACACCGAAGGAGGACACACCCGCACGGCGCGGACGACCCGTGTCGTCCCACGTACGGGCCTCCGTCAACAGCCGCCCGG
>NZ_JBNGGC010000204.1:0-514 GCF_049974565.1 Streptomyces sp. WG5
CACCTCGTCGCTGACGTCGAGCCTTCTGGGCGATCTGCAACTCGGCGTGCAGCTCGGACCGCTCGGCCTGCCGATCCCCGGCATCGGCGCGCTGGTGGCAAGTATCATCGGCGGCGCGACCGGCTCGATCGACACGTTGCTCAACACGGTGCTGCAGACGCTGGGCGTGGGACTGGGGCAGGTGGACACCTGGGTCACCGGCGTGCGCTGCGACGGCGCCGTGCTGGTGAATTGAATTAGCTCTTTGCTCGCCACAATCTCTTCGTCATGCCCGGCCTTGTGCCGGGCATCCACGTCTTGACCGTCGCGTGAAAGGAGACGTGGATGGCCGGGACAAGCCCGGCCATGACGGGTGTTGGATTTACTCAGCTCCGCGCCTTGCGCATCTGGCTGATGATCCGATCCATCGCGTTGGCGACATCGCGCCACTGGGCGAGCCACGCGCGCGGAAATCTGAACGTCAAATCCGCACCTTCGATCCGGCGCTCGGCAAGACACATGCCGGGCGTTTTTG
>NZ_JBNGGC010000205.1:0-514 GCF_049974565.1 Streptomyces sp. WG5
ACGGACCACATACATCGGCTGAATGGCCTGATGGTCACCTCCGCGCATGGTCTTCTTGCCTTGCGGGGTGTCCCACGACAGATCCTTCATCGCCTCACGAACCTTGTCCGTCTCGGTTGATTTCGCTTTCTCGACCGCAGCCTTGTAGAAATAGATCAGGCCGTAACTGTCGGCGCCGTAGAGATCCGGATCTGCCTTGTTTGCCGCCCTGAAGGCATCGACGAACTTCTTGTTCTCCAGCGAATCGATCTGAGTCGAGTAACCGACGCCAGTTCCGAAGCCGTTGGCAGCCGTACCTATGGCCGCAATGTTCTGTGACGTCACCGTGCCCGATGCACCGACCACGAGAAGATTACCGAGCAGGCCGAAGTCCTGCATCTGGGTCAACAGGCGGACCGTGTCGTTGCCCGCCACCGATGTGTAGAGCACCTCCGGCTTGGCCTGGCGAAGCTGGCCGAAGTATTGCGTATAGTCCTTGCTGTCGAGCGGTGCAAAGACTTCGCCTGCCGCGGTT
>NZ_JBNGGC010000206.1:0-512 GCF_049974565.1 Streptomyces sp. WG5
GCATTTGACCCGGCTGGACTTCATTGTTCTCGACGAACTCGGCTACCTGCCGTTCGCGCAATCCGGCGGTCAGTTACTGTTCCACCTCGTCAGCAGGCTCTACGAGCGCACATCCGTCGTCGTCACCACTAATCTGGCGTTTGGCGAATGGCCCAGCGTGTTCGGCGACGCAAAGATGACCACCGCGCTTCTCGATCGCCTGACGCACCACTGCGACATCGTCGAGACCGGCAACGACAGCTGGCGCTTCAAGAGCCGCGACGATGATCATGCCACCCGCGCTCGTCTCGTCTCCGCAATCCCGGCCAGCTCCGACGAGACGAGCGCTACCGCCAAACCGAGCCGCTCAAGGGGGTCAAAATTGGAAGCCGATACGGGGTCAAATTTGAACGCCGATTGACAACCCGAGGTCGGCAGTCCCAAGACCGATATCCGAGCTGAGATGACTTGCGATCAAAGCGTTGATCGTTCGAAACAGATACGAAAGATAGTATCCAGCGGCAAATGGGAGA
>NZ_JBNGGC010000207.1:0-509 GCF_049974565.1 Streptomyces sp. WG5
TGAAAACCCGCCTTCGTAAGCCGCTTGTTGCCGGGCTGCTCGCCGTCTGCACCGTCGCGGGCGCGTCGTCGATCGCTTACGCCGTCACGGGGTCCGAGGCGTCACCGGCCGCGGCCGATGCCGCGGAATCGATGCCGTACGCGGTCGAGGACTTCCAGCATCCGGGTGCCGACCGGATCCTCCAGGAGAAGGGCATCACCGTCCACCGGGGGGACGGGCACGTCTTCTTCGCGGAGTGCGACGGTTCGCCGGAGCAGATACAGGTCTGGACGCGCAAGAGCACCGAGGGCATGTACTGCTTCCAGACCACCTCCACCTCGGGCTTCCTCACCGTCGAGGTGCCCGAGGTCTACGCCCTGCAGACCGCGGAGACGGCGGTGCACGCCGAGTTGAGCGCGGCGGGCAAGTCCCAGGAGATCGACCTGGCCAAGAACGACTTCCAGGGCGTCGGCGAAGGGGTCGGCGGCGCTGCCGCCGTCCTGCTGGAACTCCGCGTCACCGGCTGACCC
>NZ_JBNGGC010000208.1:0-507 GCF_049974565.1 Streptomyces sp. WG5
GGCCTCGGCATTATCATGCTGGCGCGCGAGTCCGGACGGCCGATCCGGCCGGTGGCGATCGCCACCAGCCGGTTCAAACGCCTCAACAACTGGGACCGCTCGGTCATTCATTTGCCATTCGGGCGTGGCGTCATTGCCGCGGGCGAGATTCTCTGGGTGCCGCGCGATGCGGACACCGAGACGATGCAGAAGCTGCGCCTGCAACTCGAAGAGCGGTTGAACGACGTGACGCGCCGCGCCTACGACCTGGTCGGTCTCCCGAACGAGGGTCTTCATGCCTAGCGCGCTCCCAGCGACGCTTGCGGCGTACCGGCGGCTGTCGGCTCTTGCCGCGCCGCTCGCAGCGCCGCTGATCGCGCGCCGGCTGAAGCAGGGCAAGGAAGATCCCGAGCGGCTCGGCGAACGCCGCGGCGTTGCCAGCGTGGAGCGCCCGCCCGGACCGCTGATCTGGATTCATGGCGCGAGTGTCGGCGAGGTGCTTGCGGCGGCGGGACTGATCGAGCGGCT
>NZ_JBNGGC010000209.1:0-507 GCF_049974565.1 Streptomyces sp. WG5
GCGGTCAGCAGCAGATGCTGGCGATTGGCCGTGCCTTGATGGGCAAGCCGAAGCTGCTGCTGCTGGACGAACCTTCGCTCGGGCTATCGCCGACGCTTGTCGATCAGATCCTTGCGGCGATCGTGTCACTCCGAAAAGAAGGCGTGACTGTCCTGCTTGTCGAGCAGAATGCCAGCGCCGCGCTCGAGATCGCCGACCGCGCCTATGTGATGGAGCTTGGCGAATTCATCATGAGCGGCTCGGCGAAAGAGATCAGCGGCGACCAGGGCGTGGTGGCGAGCTATCTCGGCTTCCAGCACGGCGAAGAGAGCAGGCTGTAGCGCGGGAACGAGCTGTTCTCACCTCTCCCCACGGGGGAGAGGTCGCGAGCAAAGCGAGCGGGTAAGGGGCTTCTGCTCTTTACCTTCTGAACTTTGCGACCAGCTCCACATGCGGCGTATGGCGGAACTGGTCGACCGGCGTGACGCTGTCGATCTTGAAACCGCCATCGATCAGAATGCGCGCGTC
>NZ_JBNGGC010000210.1:0-506 GCF_049974565.1 Streptomyces sp. WG5
GGAGCGGTTCGCGGAGCGCAGGTCGACGCGGTTGACGGTCAGTCACGCGTTCCATTCCTCGCACATGGACGGCATGCTGGCGGATTTCCGGAAGGTCGCCGAGGGCCTGTCGTACAGTGCCCCGCGCATTCCGCTGGTCTCCAACCTGACCGGGGCTCTGGTCACGGACGAGGCGACGTCGGCGAACTTCTGGGTGCGGCATGTCCGTGAGGCCGTGCGTTTCCTGGACGGTGTCCGCGCGCTGGAGGCCGCGGGTGTCACGACGTATGTCGAACTCGGCCCGGACGGTGTGCTGTCGGCGATGGCGCAGGACTGCGTGACCGGTGAAGGCGCCGCCTTCGTCCCTGTCCTGCGCAAGGGCCGTCCCGAGCCGGAGACCGCCGTGACCGCCCTCGCCCACGCCCACACCCGCGGTGTGGCGGTCGACTGGGCCCGGTTCTTCGCCGGGACCGGCGCCCGCCGCGTGGACCTGCCCACCTACGCCTTCCAGCGCGAGCGCTACTGGC
>NZ_JBNGGC010000211.1:0-506 GCF_049974565.1 Streptomyces sp. WG5
TCCCGTTCGACCTGGTCAGGGTCGACTTGAAGGCGAAGAAACTCGAGGACGGTAGCGACTACACCCAGATCAATCCCAAGGGCCAGGTCCCGGCGCTCGGGCTGGAAAGCGGCGATCTGCTGACGGAGGGCGCCGTGATCGTCCAGATGATCGCCGACAAGGCGCCGCACAAGAACCTCGCGCCCGCCCACGGCTCAAGCGAGCGTTACAAGCTGCAGGAATGGCTGAATTTCATCGCCAGCGAACTGCACAAGAACTTCAGCCCCCTGTTCCAGCCGGCCCTGTCCGACGACACCAAGGCGTTCTTCCAGGACCGCCTGATGGGCAAGTTCAAGTACATCGATCAGGCGCTGACGGGCCGGGATTACGTGATGGGCCAGCACTTCACCGTGCCGGACGCCTATCTCTTCACGATGCTCGCCTGGGCGGATCGCGTGGGCCTGGATATTTCCGGCCTTCCGAATCTGGTTGGCTACAAGGCGCGTGTTGCAGCGCGGCCGAAAGTG
>NZ_JBNGGC010000212.1:0-506 GCF_049974565.1 Streptomyces sp. WG5
TTGCCCGGAATCCGGACACTTGATCCAGAGATTCTCCGGCGTCTCGCGCTTGAGGATGCTGCGGATCTTCGGCCGGACAACGTTGGTCAACCAGTTCATGCGTTGGGCTCCATGCACATCGCGCCGCGGATTACTCTAGCCGCTTATGTGCGGCCGGGCACCCCGTCGCACAAGGGGAACGAGAAAGAAAGCTATTCTGCGGCCTGTTTGGCGCCGCGCACGCCCTGCGCCAGCGCCGCTGCAAGGTCTGCCACTGCCGGAACTGTCTTTGGCGTGGCGCGGCCCTCCGAATCCAGCGTCGCACGCAGGGCGTCGATCAATGCCGAGCCTACCACGGCACCATTCGCCGCCTGCGCGATGCCGCGCGCGGCGTCCGCTGTGCGGATGCCAAAGCCGACACACACCGGCAACTGTGTATGACGCTTGATGCGGGCCACAGCGGCCGAGACCTGTGCGGTGTCCGCGCTCGCCGAGCCAGTGATGCCGGTGATCGAGACGTAATAAAC
>NZ_JBNGGC010000213.1:0-504 GCF_049974565.1 Streptomyces sp. WG5
CACGTCCGCGAGGCCGTGCGCTTCCTGGACGGTGTTCGTGTCCTGGAGGCCGAAGGAGTCACGACCTACCTGGAGCTCGGCCCGGACGGCATCCTGTCGGCGATGGCGCAGGAGTGCCTGAGGGGCGGGACCGCGGCCTTCGCCCCGGTGCTGCGTAAGGGTCGCCCCGAGGCGGAGACCGCCGTCACGGCGCTCGCGCAGGCATACGTCCGAGGCGTGGAAGTGGACTGGCCCGGATTCTTCGCCGGGACCGGCAAAGGACTTGTCGATCTGCCGACATACGCCTTCCAGCGCAAGCGGTACTGGCCGGAGGCGGCACTGACTGGCATGACCGGCAACGCCCCCGCCGGTGGGACCGTGGACTCAACCGATGCCCGGTTCTGGGATGCCGTCGAGCGCGAGGATCTGGGCTCGCTGCTTGCGGAGTTGGATGTCTCCGGTGATGCGTCGCTGGGTGAGGTGCTTCCGGTGTTGTCGGCGTGGCGTCGGCAGGGTCGGGAGCGG
>NZ_JBNGGC010000214.1:0-504 GCF_049974565.1 Streptomyces sp. WG5
CTTGGACGCGCTGGCGGAGCAGCGCCGGGCGGACGGTCTGGCGGCGACGTCGATCGCGTGGGGTCCGTGGGCCGAGGGTGGCATGGCGGCCGACGAGGCGATGGCCGCCCGCATGCGCCGAGGCGGGGTCCCGCCCATGAAGGCCGGGTCGGCGATCACGGCGATGGGCCGCGCCGTCGGAGCCTTCGACACCACCGTCGTGATCACGGACTTCGCCTGGGACCGCTTCGTCACCGACTTCACCGCCGGGCGCCCCAGCAACCTCTTTGCCGACTTGGTCGACACGAGGCCTGTCGTCGCGGCCGCCGGCACTGCCGACGCGTCAGCCGTCGGGGCGTCGACGTCCCTTGCTGAGCGCCTGGCGGCCCTTCCCGGGGCCGAGCGGGAGCGTGAGCTGCTCGGACTGGTGCGTGCCCAGGTGGCGGCTGTGCTCGGTCATGCCGGGGTTGACGCGGTGGGTGCCGGGCGGGCGTTCAAGGAGCTGGGCTTCGACTCGCTGACGGC
>NZ_JBNGGC010000215.1:0-503 GCF_049974565.1 Streptomyces sp. WG5
CGGGGCTGATGTCGAAGGACCTGATCGGACCGACGCCCTCGCCAGCGGCCGTCAGGAAACGCCGCGTCAGCGCCTCTTCCCAGTCGGACAGGCCGGTGGGCAGGTCGGAGCGCATGCTATATTCGAAGCTCAAGTTGGCCGCGACGTCCAGACGGAGCGCGCAAGCCGCGCTTCGGTTTGCGTTCCTTCGCCGGCCTCGATTTCTTGACCGAGCGCAACAGCGGATTCAAAAGCTTCTTGCGAAGGAAGGCGACGACGGGCACGGCCACGCCATCGCCAATCACCCTGAACGCGAACTCGTAGACTTCCGGAAGCTGGTAGCTCGCCTTCAATCCCATCAGCGAGGCTGCTTCCGCGGGCGCGAGAAGCCGCGTGCGCACGTCCGCGCCCTTCACCACGATGATGCGCGGGCGCGAGCCGCCCCCTTTGGGCGTCCGCAGGCAGCCCGCCAGTCCGCGAAAGCAGACCTCCGTCCTCTGCACGGTCTTGCGGTTCGACGGCCG